>CAMDSZ010000193.1 GCA_945906945.1 Akkermansia muciniphila | reverse complement strand
GTTCGGCCGTGCGCAGGAGCACCGCGAATTTGTTCTCGGACACCGCCGGCGTACTGAGTGCGGCCCCGAGAGAGGTCTTTTGAACGCTCGGTTCCAGTGGGCGCAGACGGGTGTCGGAGACAATCATCCCGTCCTTCAGTCGCACGATCCGACGGGCATGATGGGCCACATCCTCCTCGTGGGTGACTAGAACGATGGTTTTGCCTTCCCGGTTGAGTTCGTCGAGCAGGGCGAGGATTTCGCCCGAGGTGACGGAGTCGAGGTTGCCGGTGGGTTCATCGGCCAGGATGTAACGGGGCGAATTTGCGAGGCCGCGGGCGATGCCGGCCCGCTGCTGCTGGCCGCCGGAGAGTTGCAGAGGGCGGTGCGTGAGCCTGTGGTCGAGTCCGACCAAGCCCGCGAGCTTCGTGCAGTAGGCCCGCCCCTCCTCTGTGACATGCCCCTGGTAGGAGAGTGGGGACTCGATGTTTTCGATCACCGTAAGCTGCGGGATCAGGTTGTAGGACTGGAAAACGAAGCCGATGCGGGAAGCCCGGATGAAGGCGAGTTCGTCGTCCTGCAGGGAGGCCACGTCGTCGCTGCCAAGGTAGAACTTTCCCGAGGTGGGTTTATCCAGGCAGCCGAGCAGGTTGAGCAGTGTGCTTTTGCCGGAGCCCGACGGGCCCATGATGGCAATGTAATCGCCCTCGGGCACCAGCATGTCGATCCCCTTAAGCACGGGCAAAGGTTCGCCGGCAAGATCGTAGCTCTTATGGATCCCCTCGAGGCGGATCGCCATCGGCAAATCCTGAGACACCGCGTCCAAGCCGAGCGAGTCGGAAGGAGTGGCGGGCGGCAAATCGGCCGGGGTGTTAGGAGGGTGGAGGGCGGACACCGTTGGGAACTTGGCGGAGGATTGAGAGAGGGTGCGCGCCGCGGCTGGGTATTGAAGCGGACGCTGGGCGATGTTTTCCCCGGCCGAGGTGGTTAGGCGCTGAGGGACTTAGAGTCTTGGGGGTCTTAGGGGCTAGGGAAGCGGCTCCTTCGAAGATTTTTTTGATACCTTCTGAGGGGCGCTTGGTCCTAGGGGACGCGGACTAGCCGCTGGTTTGGAGGGGTCCGCCGGGTCGACGGAGGCGAGTTTCGGACGGGGCGGGCGGTTTGATGCGGGCTCTTCGCCGGGTACGACTTCGGGGAAACTCACCTCTTCTTCGTAGTTCTGCGGGGCGAGCAACACTTCTTCGCCAAGGTTGAGGCCCTCCTTAATAATGACCGTCTGCCCGTTGGAGGAGCCCACGGCGACTTTCCGCACGGTGAGGTTGTCTTCGTCATGGGTGACGATGCAGTAGAATTTCTTGCCGCGCTCCAGAACTGACTGGACGGGGACTTGCAGCGCCTCGTCGAGTCGCTTGACCTCGATGGCGACCTGCGCGGTCATTCCTGTCCGGACTCCCTTTTCAGGTTCGTCGATGGAGATATCGGCGGCGTATTCTTTGATGGTGCTGTAGACGCTGCTCGAGGGCAGGGGATATTCGCTGATGGCGCGCACGGTGCCCCACATCGGGCGGTTTGGGAAAGCGTCGAGGAGGATGCGTGTTTGCATCCCGATTTTCACCTTGTCGATGCGCGATTCGTTGATGCGCGCAGAAACCTGCATGCGCTGTGGATCGGGCAGGCGGATGATGATCTGGCGCTCGCGCACCAGTTTTCCCTCGGCGATGAGCGGGTCGCGTTCGCCGCCGACCGGGTTGGCGTAGACGACCTGGCCGGAGGTCGGGGCGGTGATGTGACAGTTTTGAAGCTGGTCCTCGAGGTTTTTGAGGCGTTCCTCCTCCAATTGGTTGCTGTTTTCGCGCGAGTGCAGCTTGGCGCTGGCGGTTTCAACGGCGGCCTTGAGGCGGTTGATGGTTTTAACTTTGGTGAACCGGTGGAGCACCTCCAGCTTGGTGCTCGCGTTTTCGAGCTCCTTGCGCGCCTTTTCCACGGCGAACTTGTCAGCCTCCAACTGTACCTCGGTGACGTACCCCTTCGAAGCCAGCTTCATGCTGTAACGCAGGTATTCCTCGGCGCGCCGGAGGTTCTCCTGCGCCACGAAGCGTTCGCTTTCGACGACCCCGAGC
Source organism: Akkermansia muciniphila (assembly GCA_945906945.1). Lineage (GTDB taxonomy): Bacteria > Verrucomicrobiota > Verrucomicrobiia > Chthoniobacterales > Chthoniobacteraceae > Chth-196. The sequence continues at coordinate 5,737 of CAMDSZ010000193.1, read as the reverse complement.
TCCTGCTTGAAGGTGCCGGATTCGTACTCGTTATAGGCGAGTTCAGCGGCTTCATAGTCAGCGCGAGCCTCGGTCAGCAGCGCCCGGGTGGTGTGGCAGGTGATGCTTTGTTGGACCAATTCCGCCTGTAGTGAGGAGTCGTCAAGCTTGACTAGAAAATCGCCCTTTTGGACATAAGTGCCTTCGGGAACGATCTCGATGATCGGCGTCCCCAGGGTGCTCTTGGATTGCACCATGCAGCGGATTTCCACGTTGCTCGAACTTGCGACTTCTCCGCGTTCAACCACTTCCTCCACGTAAGGCCGAGTGTTCGCCGTTGCGGTCATCGGGCCTTGCGGCGTGAGGGATTTGGCCGCAGCGGCGGAGCGGGAACCGGACTTGGCGTTCTTCTTGGGCAATCCCCAGGCGAGCAGGCAAACAACCACGGTGATTGCACCGAGAATCTGAAGTTGCCGCTTGGTCAACGGGGGACGTGAGGGAATGGGGGCTGTGGAGCTCATCGGACGGTGGGGGGCGCCTGTTTAAATGAAACGCGGAATGCCGGGGCGCTGGCGGGTAATTGAGCGATAGCGGGCGCGGGATCCGCCCGGAGAGGGATGGGTTTTGGGAGCGGCTGGGCGGGAGAAGCGGGGGTTAAAGCGGGTGGGGTTGCTGGGGATTTGGAGTCGGAGACCTCCGACCAGCGCGGGGCGCGCGCGGTAAGCGAGGACGGGGTGATCACGCCGGGATCGATCCAGAGGCCTGAGTCGTCAGTCTGCATGGTGCCTACTTCGAAGTCGAGCAGCATACGGAGTACATCGAATCCCACGCGCAGGCTTAGGAAATCGTTTTGCGAGTCGAGCAGATCGTTCAAGGCATCCACCAAGTCGCGGGCCGTGGTCGCGCCGATGGTGGCCTGCACCCCGGGTCGTGGTGGTTCCTGAAGCCGAAGCTTCGCGAGGTCCACTTTGGAGATGGCGATCTGGATCGCCGATCGACGCAGCTCAAAGTTGAGCTGGCTGATTTCGACGATTCGCAGCGTGTTGCGCAAGCTCTGGCTAATGCGGTCCTCGAACAGCATGTAGTCGCGTCGTGCGCGCTGGTAGTTGATCTGGGCTTCGCGGTAATCGTTGCGTTCCGCCAGCCGGTTGAGCGGCGTGTCAAAGCGCAGCGCCCCACGGAGCGTGCCCGTGCGTCCGTCGAATCGGGCTGCCTGGTTCTGGATGGTGCCTAGTCCGCCGAATAACGAGAAGTCCACGGCGCTTTGCAGTGCGTTGGCCTGCACGCCGATGGTGCGCCAGCTGTCCACCAATCGTGCGCGCGCGTTCATCCAGTCCAGCCGGTTTTCCTTCGCGATCTCGAGCGCCGTCTGTTCGGAAAGTTCGATTTGCGGCAGGACCGCCGTCTCGAGGCGTATCGCCGTTTGATTCAGTGAAACCGAGAGGAGGATGCCGGAAAGGTCGTTGGTGAGATCTACGAGTTTGGAGCGCGCAGCTTCCAGTTCCAAGCTCTCGATCTCAGCGGCGAGCTGCGCAAGCTCCTTGTCGAATTCCACCAGTTCCTTGCGCGAGGTTGAGCAGCGGTCTGCGCATTGTTTGACTTTGCTTTCGAGAAGGTTCGGGTCGAGCCGCTCCGGCTCCACCGAAAGTGAACGGGCGAGTTTGGAGGAGACGAGCGAGGTGAGTTGTTTTTTGCGAGCGGGAACCACTTCGTTGAGGGAGGTGAGGTCCGACTCGGATGAACCGATCAGCGCCAGCAGGGCGTTCGCAAGTGCGCGCGCTTCCTGGAGGTATTCCTTGAGCTCTTCCTGAGTCGCCGCGAGGTCACGGTTCTGAATTTTCGCAAGCAGCACCACCAATTTGCGGTCCAGCACCGTCGCCGCGGGGTCGGTGGTGCGGAATTTTTCAAGCAGCGGATCCTTGATCACGACTGGGAGATTCGGGGGAAGCCCGAGCTCGACCTTGTAGGCGTCCAGTTGGGTTTCGTAGGAGGCGCGCGCGGAGAGCAGCAAGCTCTGCGAATTCAGCAGGGCCTGCCGAGCCTGGTCCACTTGGAGGCGTGAGCTAAGCCGTCCCGCGTCAAAAGCTGCTGCGAGTTGGTCCAAACTTTCCCGCAAGCGGGCCACGTTGGACTCGAGGTTGCGGATGCGCTGTTCCTCTTCGAGAATGTAATAAAAGCCGTTGGCGCGTGGCGCCCCGGTGCGGCCGCTTGGGGTTCCCGCGATGATGCCGAGTCCGGCTGCTCCGATGCTTCCGGTTCGGGATGGGCCCTCTCCGGACGCACGGCCAGCAGCGATGTTGACGTAGAAGCCCTGCTGGAATTGGTTCATCTGCCGCACATTGGCGAGCAGGTCGCGCTCGGCTTGGGTGAGTGCTGCAAGGGTGCGCTCCTTGCCTCCCATTTGCATGAGCGGTTGCAGGATGCTGAAATTGACGAGGGAGCTTGCGGCCTCCGTGGATTTGCCCCCCTTAAAAGTCCAAACGAAACTATTCGCAAAACCTGCGAGCAATTCACCGCCAGTGGACGAGAGCCATCTGACACTGCCGTCGGTGAGGACGGAGGTGCGTTCCTGGTTTGCGTTACCCGCCATGGAATTGGCTGCCTGCGCCGCGGCCGTTGAACCGAGCGCGAATCGCGGCGAGAACCGAAACCGTTCAAAAGTCACATCCAATGCGGACAGGTACAAATCCTCCTTCTCCCTCTGGAAAGTGCGGGAGTTCACGAGCGCGAGTCGCATCGCCGAGCTCAGGTTCAGCTCGACTGCCCCGGAGGCATCCTTCGGAAGGCGGTCCCTCCAGGCTGCGTCGCGGTCGGGGTCATCCGGGGTGTTGGGCTTCCACACGGAGGGCCCTGATTTGCCGGCGACTTTAACCATGAAATGATGCGAGAGCGGGTCGTCCGGCGGCATCGGCGGCCGGTCCGGGTCGAGTTCGCTGAAAAATCTCGACTCCGGATCGGGCTCGATCGAGGGATCGCGCAACTGTAGCTCAGGCGGCAGAAAGGAGGCTTTGCCTGCGATTGCCGAATACGTCTCCTTGTCCGCGCGCTTCCGGTAAAGCGACCGGGTGCACCCCAATCCGGCCCCAAGAAGGGCGGTCATGGTGAGGTGAAAACTCAGTCGGGAAAGGCGGGGAAACACGGTTAGGGTAATCTTTACGAAGTCTTAATATTAGGGCGCTCCTGTATCGCAGGCCCCCAAGCTTTGGGGCAAACACGATTTCATTCCTTCTTCCAAATAGTTCCAATTTGGAGAACCTTCCCGGCGCCATGATTCTCCCCCGTTTCCTCCGGCCCGTTCGGGCTTTGCCTATTGCAGCCGCGATCATCGCAATGCATGCGCTGTTGAGTTTCGAGTCAGTTGCGGCGGATGTCCGACGGCCGAACATCCTCTTCATTTACTCGGACGACCAGTCCTTCAAGACGTTGAGTTGCTATCCTGAATCGTTTCCGGGTGTGAAGACCCCGAACATCGACGCCCTTGCGAAAAGCGGGGTTCGCTTTCAGGGGGCGTATCTGGGCTCATGGTGCATGCCGTCGCGCGCAACCATGCTCACCGGCAGGTTGCCGCACGGGGTCGAGAGCATGACCATGGCGGGGGCGTATCCGGGCAGCACCTATGACCCGAAACAAACTCCGTTTCTTCCCGCGCAAATGCGCCGGCAGGGATATCACACCGCCCACATTGGAAAATGGCACACGGGGACCGACGCCGGATGGGGGCGCGACTGGGATCATCAGATCGTGTGGAATCGGCCGAAGCATCCAGACAATGCGGGCGCCTACTACACAAAACAGATCCTCGCCTTCGACGGAGTGGAGCGTGAGCAGGAGGGGTATCCCGCGGACAATTACACGCAGTGGGCGTGCGATTACATCAGGGGGCAAAAGCGGGACCCGCAGAAGCCCTGGTACCTTTGGCTCTGCTACGGCTCGGTGCACGGTCCCAACACACCCGCAGAGCGACACGCTGGAAAGTACGGGGATTTGAAAATCCCGATGCCTGCGGACATGTTCCCTCCGCGCGAGGGCAAGCCGGCGTACTTGGAAAAAACTCAGGCGTGGGTGCACGGTCCGGACGGCGGCGTTTACGCCGGAAAGAACGGCGCCGAGCAGGTCGGCGATGATAAGACGGCTCCCGGACAGAGCCGTCACGGAACGCCGTTTCTGGAATGGGCGCGGCGTGTGAATGAATGCGTATTGGCACTCGATGAGGGCGTGGGACGTCTGATGGAGGCGCTGCGTGAGAGCGGCCAGCTTGAAAACACGCTGGTGGTTTACACGGCGGACCAAGGATTCGCCATGGGCGAACACGGGTTCAGGGCAAAGCTCGCCCCGTACGATGCGAATTACCGCTCGCCGCTGATCGTCTCGATGCCGGCGCGTATCGCGTCCGATAAGTTTTGCGCCGCATCCGTAAACGGTGCAGATCTGGCCGCCACGTTTTTGAAGGTGGCGAAAGTGGAGGTGCCATGGAAGCTGCACGGACGCGATATCTGGCCGCTGCTCGAAAGCCCCCAGACGGATCCGAAGCTGCCTTGTTTCTATGAGCACATGGGGCAGCGGTACGGGAAGGATGTGCTGGCGCATTTCCGCGGAGAACCGGACCGCGGGGGTGACAAGAATTTCCCTCCTTACGTGGCGGTCGTGCAGGACGGATTCAAGCTGGTGCACTACCTGCTCAGGGAGCACGGGGAGGAGTTGTACGATCTGCGCAACGACCGGGAAGAGCTACAAAATCTCATCCAGAAAACCGAGCATACGAAACTGATCCAAAAACTCCGCGACGTTTTGAAAGCCGAACTCAAGCGCACAGAAGCGCCGTTTGAGCTTTAGAGAAGTTGTGGAACGCGCCTCGTCGAGCGAGCGCTCCACAAGCAGGCGGTTCCGGATCGGCTGCTTTGATTTTCGGACGCGGATGAACCCTAAGCCGCCGGCCAAGAACGCAGCTGCTGTGCAACTCCTTCGCTGCTTGTCTGCAGCGGGCGGCTCGAAAAGCGTGTTGATAAAAACGCGTGAAAAAGAAGGCTGGCGTGGGTGCGAACCAGTAGTGCGTTATCTCGAAGGTAGTGGAAATGACTCACTCCACCATCCCCGCGCTCCGGATAAGTCACGCGTGTCGGAAAGTTGATCGCACGCACGCCGCGCCACGAAAGCCTCACCGAGGTCTGAGTTTCAAAGTCAAAGGCGCGTCCGTGTTTTGTTTCATTCAACGCCGCAAGCGTGTGACGAATCGGGTAAACGCGGAATCCAAACAGCGAATCCGCGATGAATGTTCCTCTAGCCGAAACGTTCGTGAACCGGTTCGCCAAGCGCCGCGCATAAACGCGTTCGGGAGGCGCGTCTGCTCCGAAGATCGGAGTTCCAAGGATCATGCATTCAGGGTGCTCAGCGGAAACAGCCACGATTTTTTTGATATCCCCAACTGCATGCTGCCCGTCGGAGTCAAAAAGGACGGCGTGGGAGAACCCGTCTTTTTCTGCGGCCTGCATGCCTGCCATCGCGGCGGCGCCCTTGCCCCGGTTTTCGGGCAAACGAATCACTTGCAGGAGCGCATTCGATTTGAATGGAGGGGTGTTCAGGAATGAGTCGCTCCCGTCAGTGGATCCGTCTGTGACCGTGAAAACCTTGTATCCAAGCGCGAGCACCGCCTCCAAAGTTGATTTAAGCATGCGTCCGGAGTTGTAGCTCGGGATGATGATGCAGTGGCTTGGGTGCGGTGGGTGCGGTGGGTGCGGTGGGTGCGGTGGGTGCGGTGGGT
>CAMDSZ010000192.1 GCA_945906945.1 Akkermansia muciniphila | reverse complement strand
GCCGGCGGCTTGGGCGGCGTAAAACCCGGTTTCTGGCTCGGTATGCTACTCGCGGCCGTTGGCGGCTGTCTGGTGAGCTACTACAAGCCTGCTCCCGGCAAGCCAGCAGCAAAGCCAGCTCCGGAAGTGCAGTCTTCCCAGCCATAAGGCCTGCGTTGAATTTCTGTCGCCGTGGATTTCTCGCTCAAGGATAGGCAGTGGCAGAAGCTCAGGCGCATCCTTGAGCGACTGGCGCGCTCCAATCATTTTCAAAAAGAGCGCCTCCAGCGGGCTGGGTTTCCTCCAACCTCGCTCGAAGATTTCAGCGCGCGCGTCCCTTTTACGCGCAAGAGCGAGCTCGTCGAAGATCAGTTGATTCATCCACCGATGGGGTCCAACCTCACGGCTGAAGCTGGGGCGTACACACGCTTCAGCCAGACGAGTGGAACCACCGCGCGACCCATCCAAGTTTGGGATACCGCCGCGAGCTGGGAATGGTTGCTCGAAAATTGGCAAGAGGGATTTCGACTGGCAGCGCTCGAGAAAGGGATGCTGACTTACTTTGCATTCTCATTCGGTCCGTTTCTCGGATTTTGGACAGCTTTCGAAGCAGGCGTGCGCTACGGATTGCGCTGTATTCCCGGTGGGGGTTCAAGCACTCAGGCGCGCGTTCGTGCCATCATCGAGCACGGCGCTGAAGTCTTGTGCTGCACGCCCACCTATGCGCTTCACCTCGCTGACGTCGCCAAAAGCGAGGGCGTGCAGATGTCGGCTTCAAGAGTACGAAAAATTCTCGTGGCTGGAGAACCCGGAGGCAGTCTTCCGGGAGTGCGTGCAAGGTTGGAGGAGGCTTGGCCGGGGGCAAAGGTGTACGACCATTACGGAATGACGGAGGTGGGGCCGGTCGCTTTCGCCAAGGAGGGAATGGATGGCGCTCTAAGAGTTCTCGAGGAGCGTTACTATGTCGAAGTGCTCACGCCGGGCGGAGATGAGCCCGTACCAGAATGGCACATTGGCGAATTGGTTTTAACGCCGCTAGGTCGCGAAGATTGGCCGCTTTTGCGATATCGTACGGGCGATATTGTCAGGGCTCGCCGCGACTCGGATGGCGCTCTCTGGTTCGAGGGCGGAGTGCTTGGCAGGACCGATGACATGGTGATTATCCGCGGGGTAAATGTGTATCCGGGCGCGGTCGAGCATGCGGTTCGTACGGTCCACGGGATAGGTGAGTACAGGGTCACGGTATCAAGCCGTGGCTCGATGTCGGAGTGCTCCGTGGAAATCGAGGTGGAAGGAGACGCGCAGGGGGATTCGGCGGCACGGATGGTCTCCGATTTGGAGGCTGCTTTCGAGAAGGCGTTTTCTCTGCGAATTCCGGTGAAGCCTGTTCCGCTTCGTTCTCTCCCTCGTTTCGAGCTGAAGGCGCGGCGCTGGGTTCGGGGTTAGTTTTGAATGCTACTGAACCTTTCCGCCGCTGAGCTAGGGGTGTGCTCCGCCAATCCTTTTTTCAAAAGGACCCGCAATGTTGACCGCAGACCTTCACAGGACTAATCGTTTTCGGCCGTTCCCTTCCATTATGAAAAACCTCACTTTGGCGCTTTTCGCGCTACCCTCATTTGCTTTCGCGCAACAAGCCGCACCGGCCGCATCCGGTGCGCCAGCTGAACCAACCAACGCTAAGGAGGCTGCGGCAAAGAAGGCTGAGGCCGACGCGCGGTTCGATGAGAAGTATCAAGCCCTTGTCTCGACGCTTTCTCCCGAGCAACAGGCTTGGGAAAAAAAGCTTCAGGAGTATTTGGGCGGGTTCTACCTCCCCATTCACAAGCGGGATAAGCTCGCGGGGAAGTCCAGCGCCTGGGATTTTGTTCAAGATAAGCTGGGGCTGCCGCGCGTGCTGCTGATTGGCGACTCGGTTTCCCGCGGCTACACGCAGGATGTGCGGAAGGCTTTGGAGGGCAAAGCTAATGTGCATCGCGCACCCGAGAATTGCGGTCCGAGCGCTAACGGAATCAAGAAGATCGACGCGTGGCTGGGTGAGTCCAAGTGGGACGTAATCCATTTCAATTTCGGGATCCATGACCGCGCCACTCCTTTGCCGGACTACACCCAGCGGCTTGAACAGTTGGTGGAGCGCATGAAAAAGACGGGGGCCAAGCTGGTGTGGGCGAGCACCACCCCAATCCCTGAGGACGCAGGCAAAAACCAAAAAGCGGAGTCAATCGTTGAGCGCAACATGGCCGCCGCTTCCATCATGCAAAAACACAACGTTGTCATCGATGATCTCTTCGGAGCTGTCACCCCGCACCTTGCGAAGCTTCAAAACCCAAATGACGTCCACTTCAACGCAGAAGGCTACGAGTTTCTAGGAAAACAAGTGGCCACGGTGTTAGAGACTCAGATCTCAAAGTAGGTCCATTCGCAAATCTTCGTAGTTGGCCTGAGGATCACTGTCCCAACTCGCTAAGATAGCGAACCAGATGAGCCAACTGCTGCTCTGACATTCCCGCGGTAAGTCCGTCAGGCATCACAGTCCCACCGACCTGCACGGTTCGAGCATCGGACTTTCGTATAGTGCGAAGTTCGCCAGAGGACATTTCCCGCACGGTGATAGAGTCGGCGGTGTCTGTGTGCTTGAATCCGCTTACGACGCTTCCGTCTTTAAGAGTAACGGTTGCAGCCTCGTATCCTTCCTTTACGTTGAGCGCTGGCCATACGACTTCTGCGATGATCATGTCGATGGGCATGCCTCGGCTGATGCTGCTCAAATCTGGCCCAACCTTGCTTCCGTTCGGGCCTGGAACATGGCACGCAACGCATCCCGCTTGCTCATAAATTTTCTTGCCCTCGATTGCACTTCCAAAAGAAGCAGCGGATTTAGCCACGCTCGAAACGTATTCCTTTGTGTAGGCGGGGAGCGAGGTATTGATTCCCGCGAGCTTCATCAATAGTTGAGAGATCCTGGCATCGCTACGCCCGATGCTGTTGAGCGCCTTCATTGCAATTCGAGCGGCTCCGGGACTCAGCGATTCCGGTTGGCCAAGTGCTGAAATTAGCGCGGGCAAACCCTCGCTGCGGTCGAGCAGGGGACCCAGCATCGTCGCGGCGGCATCAGGCGTTTGCGCATGGTTGACGTCAGCGAGTACAAATTTTGTGGCAATACCGGGGTTGTTGCCGACAAGCGTATGCAATGCGATGCGCCCGATGGCTGGATGCTGCGCGAGCTTTTTGAGGTCATCCGCGTTGGATAGTGCTGAGATCGCGGTTTTCCTAAGACCAGGCGCAGCGTTTTCATCAAACGCAATCGAGCGTACGCGTTCCTCAAATGCTTTTACCCGCCACTGGCCTGCAAGTCTGAGCCCTTGCTCTTTCAAAGCCTCGCTGTGTGAATTTAAAAGCGGCTCAAGTATCGATTCCGCTTGCGCTGGAGCCGCGCACTTTAAGGCGGCAAGAACTTCGGGATCGTTGCCGGCGCGCTCAAAAATGTAGGGCAACTCGAGAGGCGTCGCGGTTGCGGCCATCGCTTTCAGCCAGATCGCAGCCCGCCTCGGATCGGAAGCATGAAGATCGGCGTTCCGGCGCACGATTTGTTTGGCCTTCATGTTCGTGCTTGGATTGTAAGCGACCGGTGCACCAGAGAGTGCTTTGAGGTCACCTGGGTTGTTTTCAACCCATCCGTTTTGCAGTGCAAAAATCAAGTGCTCATCCTTTTCAAAATCAAGCATGCCTTCGGAGACGAGTGGGGCCCACATCGCATGCGTGGCATTGAGCATTTTGGTGAGGGCGTGGTGGTGATAGCTGTTGAAAGGATGGTTCAACGCTTTTGATGCTACAACTGCGGTGCGCGGGTCCCTTATGTAACTGGCCGCAACAATCGCCTCTAAGCGCACGAGAGGATCAGCATCTTGAATCTGCCTTTCGATGAGTTGTAATGCTTCTGGAATCGCAGCGCTGCGTGCCCAAGTGGAGAGTGCACGTGTGGCGTAGGCGCGAATTCGGGGGTCGGCTACGAGCAAAAGTTCTTTGAGCAACTTCAACCGCGGCAGCTCATGCGCTTCAAATACCGAAAGCGCCTGAAGTCTGCGGTAGTCGTTGTCTCCGTTTTGCGACACCCAGATGTCCAAAGCCTCGCTCACTTCTGAAGTGTTTTTTTCGAATAGGAGTCTTTTGACCTGATACTGAACCCAGCGCTCTGGGGAATCCAATTGCTCGAGTAATTCGGCGACGGTTTTTTTGATCAGATCAGCCTTCCTTACAAGAGGGCGGTCCTTAGAGGTCACCCGCCAAATCCGGCCGTGAGCCTTGTCCCTGTCGGGATGCCGGTATGAGGCCTGATAATGTCCGATGATCGGGTTATACCAATCGGCGACGTAAATCGCTCCGTCAGGACCGCCTCGTACCTCAACCGGACGGAAGACGGAGTTTTTGGTTTCGATGATGTTCGGTAACTGTTTGGATTCATACATGCCGTCCCGAAGAATGAGCTCGTGCTGCTCCAAAACGTTCGCGTAGTAGCCTCCGATGATCGCGCGTCCCTGCATCTCAGCCGGGAAATGAGCGCTACCCACAAAATCCATGCCCACTTGCTTGATGCGTGCCAAAAAAAGGTTCATTGCCTGGGAGTTCACAGCGAGGCTCGACCGCACCAAGCCCGGAGTCGAATAGTACGCACCGATGTTGGCGCCGCTTTTGTGGAAGGGTTGTCCGTAGTCTGTGGTGACCACGCCCCAGCAGTTTGCTCCTGCAGAAGACCACTGGAAGAACGGATCGAGATGCCCTGTGCGGGGCCGGAGCCGCCACACACCCGCCCTGTTCAAAGTTTCCACCCCATAAGGGGTTTCAACCCGCGAGTAAATATGGTGCCCTTGCGTGAACCATAATTCCCCGCCAAACCCCCAATTCAAGCAGTTGATCATTTGATGCGAATCCGCCGTTCCAAAACCGCCCAGAACAATACGGCGGGAGTCTGCCTTGCCGTCTCCATCGATGTCTTTCAAGTGGAGTAGTTCGGTGCCCTGGGCCACGTATAGGCCCCCGTCGCCGAGTTCGATTCCGGAGGGCATGAATAAGCCATCCGCGAACTTCGTGAACTTTTCAGCGCGTCCATCACCGTTTGTATCCTCGCAAATCAGCACGTAGTCGTCGGGCTTTTCGCCCGGTTTGATTTGAGGATAGCTCTTGGCGCATGCGACCCAGAGCCGTCCACGCTCATCCCATCGCATTTGAATCGGCTTAACGATTCCATCAGCTTCTGACGCGAACAGGTTTACTTCAAATCCCGGGAGGATGTTGAAGGAGGCTAGTTCCTCCTCCGGCGATTGGGCTGGGGCGGATGGCGGTTCTGTGGGGATTGAAGAACGTTCACGGATCGGATGCGTGGGCTTGCCCTCCAGCGCGAGCCAGATGTTCTCGTCCGCTTGCTGCAACAACGGCCGGAAATCTTCCATTTCCTGCGGGAAGATCCGCTTGCTGCTGTCCTTCCAATCCTTCGAATAGGGCACGTTTGTTCGGTCTCCCTGAAGAAATGCCCAATTCATCGGGCGCCAGTAGTCGAACCACAGTCTTTCCATTTGGACGACCTCCAGGCGTGCGCCTTCCACTTCCTTCTCGGATCGGACTTCCAGTCCAAGCTTTGCAGTGATCGTTCTGGCGACAACAGTCTGTCCGGTTTCATTCAACTGATATCCATTTGAAGTCAGCTTTTTGGAGTTGTCCGCGTCGGCAATATCAACGAATAAAAGGCCCAGTTCGGTCGCGAGTTTTTGGATGGCTTTGGAGTAGGCTTCGAGGCTTTGGTTGCGCAGACTCAGGTCCGGCCACAATGGCTCCAATGGTTTTTCAAAGCGTGTGGGTGACAAAAGAACCACTCTCCTACCTCCGCTTCCGAGCTCAGCGATCAGGATCCGGTAAAATTCGATAAACATCGGAAGGTTCTCCACTCCCGCGAGTGCCTCCATTTGGCCAAACTGCGCAATCACCGTAGTGACTCCGGCTTCGCTCAACTGCTGGTTCCAATCGCGCTGTTGTCGCCAGTTTTGATTCTGTTCTGCTCCGACCCCGGGCACCTGCTGCTTGGACGGTGGCTGTTTTGAAACTCCACCGTCCCTCCATTGCTCGAACACCGTGTCTCCCTCCCATCCGAAATTGCGCACACGGAGTCTCAATCTCGGCTGTGATGCGATCAACTGCGTCTGCAGCTCGGCATTAAACCGTGTCCGCTCGATGTTTGAGCCACCGAGTAATGCGATGGTTTCTCCAGTTTTGAGTTGGAAACTCTGGCCTGCTCGCTCTGTCTTGGGCTTCGAATCATTGAGCTCTTCAATGAAAATATTCCGATAACGGATCTCGGTCGCGCCTCCGTGTATCTGGATCGCAATCTTGCCAGTGGTTGGGATGCCCGGCTCAGCTTCTGTGTAGTCCACCGTCTTCACATCATTGACCCATAGCTGAATGTGCGAGCCCTCGACGCGAATCTTGTACCTGTTCCATTCATCCAGCATGAGTTTCTTCGCCGATTCCTGGCTCATGTGCACCGCGCGCTTGATTGCCTCGGACGTTCCCTCGGGCTTTGCAAGAGCCGGACCCGTCTCGGGATCGTATATCGCCAGAAACCGCTTCCTTCTGGACTCGTCGTAGAGAAAGCCATCAATCCCGGGGGCAAAATCCGCCTGATACCCGATCATCTCATGATGATTTGGAACTCGTTCGCTGCGGAACTGCACTCCGCCGTTGTTCGCCCCACGCTTGTACTCCAGCGACAACTCAAAGTCTGTGTAGTCGCGAACGGTGGCGAGAAATTCGTTGCGCGGCTGCTTTGCCCCTGGGGTTCCTGCAATGATTTCACCGCTCTCGATCCGCCACACTTTTCCGGTATCGCCCTCCCATCCTGTGAAGGTTTTACCGTCAAAGAGGGGTTTATACTCTTTGGCGTTGATCGGCGGGCAACAGAAGACGGTAATGGCGAAGAGTGCCGTGAGTTGGTTGCGGAAGAAGTTCGGATATTGCATGGGGCGGATTCAGCAAGAGCCCCTTCAGACGCCACAGTTGTCTTGCGATGATCCGGGGGGCGAAAAGGGCGGGGATGGCTAAAAGAGAGTTTCGGAATCTATACGGGTGGCCCAGTGTTTTGTTAGGCTATTTGTTTGGAATGGGTGCCTTGCCTGGGGTCAAAGGAGGTTTCGGCAAGAGCCATAGGCGAGGTTTGGGTAGGAAAATTGTATATATCAGCACTTTGAGGGGTTTCGGGTGCTTGCTTGACTTGTTTCGGCGTGGCGGGCCTCATGCATGAACTGTGCCGCCTAGGCGGCACGCGTTTGCGTTGGTTGATCAGCGTTTTTTATTCGCTAATATTCCTCTATGCGTCCCCCTGTGCTTCTGATTGCCGTTCTGTGCGCCGTTTCAACGGCGAGCGGCGCTGATTTCACGAAAGAAGTGCAGCCGATTTTCCAGAAACACTGCGTCAAGTGTCATGGTCCTGATAAGCAGAAGAGCGGCTATCGCCTGGACATCGCAGAGGTGGCGTTGAAGGGCGGGGACCTCCATGCTCCCAACGTTCTGCCGGGGCTGCCCGAAAAAAGTCCACTGATGCGTTTTGTCTGCTCGGAAGACTCGGACATGAGGATGCCGCCAAAGGGCGATATGCTAAACGCAACTGAAGTCGGAGTGCTCCGCGCATGGATTGCGGAAGGAGCGGTTTGGCCTGAGAATGCCTCAACCAAGACCCCGAACCCTAATGAATGGTGGTCCCTAAAGCCGCTCTCCAGATCTCCGGTGCCGAGCGTGGCGAAGCATCCCATTGATGCGTTTGTGTGGGCGCGGCTCGCCTCCGAGAATTTGTCTAGTTCTCCAGTGGCAAGCGGGGAGGTTCTTTGCAGACGTCTTTATTTTGATCTCACCGGGTTGCCTCCGACTCCCGAGGAGATGG
>CAMDSZ010000191.1 GCA_945906945.1 Akkermansia muciniphila | reverse complement strand
TCCCCCGAAATCACCCCGAGAGGCGGGCCTAAAAGCAGCCCGGGCAAGCTAAAGAAAAGCCCCACCAACAGACCTACAACGGCGCCGTAAATGCCCAACTTGCTCGCCCCAAATTTGTTGGCTCCGAACACCATGGTAACGAAATCGATCAGATACGACAGCGCCACCATTCCACCCATGCCGATAAGGGTTGCCGCACCCAGGTGGGTTTGAGGGGTCGCCAAAAGCCATTCGTATAGGAGCACCCCACCCAGGATCAGGCCTGTGCCTGGCAACAGGGGCAGAATCGTCCCAGCCAAGCCCACGAACATGAGCAACCCAACCAGAAACCAGTAAACCTGCGAAAGATGCATGAGTTCAGAACATTGGCCTGAAACCTTCGGGCGTCAACGAGGGTTTAGGATTGCCCAAAAAGCGGCGTCCTTTTAACCCTATCGCCTCTGAATTCATCGGAGACCCAAAACAAGCGTTATCATTATGGCTATTTCAACCGGCACCAAAGCACCCGAGTTTTCACTCAAGACCAAAACGGCCGAAGGCCTGCAAGACATCAAGCTTTCCGACAATTTCGGCCGAAAAAACACTGTCCTCCTCTTTGTGCCGCTGGCATTCACGGGGGTTTGCACCAAGGAACTGTGTGACGTCAGCGCCGGTCTAAGCGCATATGAATCCCTTAACGCCCAGGTGATTGGCATCAGTGTGGACAGCCCCTTCGCCCAGGAAGCATGGGCTCAAAAGGAATCGATCACCATTCCCCTTGCCAGCGACCTGAACAAGGAAGTGGCAAAAGCATATGACGTGCTTCTCCCTGATCTCGTGGGGATTGGCTCGGCCTCTGCCCGGGCGGCATTTGTGATCGATAAGGAGGGGATCATCCGTTACGCAGAACAAACCCCTACTCCTCTTGAGCTTCCGACCTTTGAAGCCATCAAGGCCACTCTCGCTCAGCTCGTCTAGGGCTTCCTGAGTTAAACGTTAAACGATAGACCCGACCCTCCGGCGACCCCGGAGGGTCTTTTTTTACAAAAAGCCGCGCTTTTTAAGCCGGAATTCCTCCCAAAGCTTGCGAGCCACCCTACCCTTGGCTTTTCCTTCTCAAACCTAACCATGAGCAACGACCTTTTCCACCCCCACTCTTTCGAAACCGGCTCGGGGAAAGCCGCAAAGTTTTACTCGCTACCCGCGCTGGAAGCGGACGGGATCGGGCCGATTTCGCGCCTGCCCGTATCCATCAGAGTCGTTCTTGAATCCGTGCTCCGCAATTGCGATGGAAAGAAAGTCCTCGCCGAAGACGTGCGAACGCTCGCGAACTGGAACGCAAAGGCTCCAAAGCAAGTTGAGATTCCGTTCGTGGTTGCGCGAATCGTCCTTCAGGATTTCACCGGCGTACCACTTCTTGTCGATTTAGCTGCCATGCGTTCAGCGGTGTCCAGAATGGGACGCGACGCGAAGATCATTGAACCACTCGTGCCGGTGGATCTAGTGGTGGACCATTCCGTGCAGGTGGATTACTTCGGCTCGAGCTCAGCCCTTGAACAAAACCTCGAACTCGAGTTCAAGCGCAACCGTGAACGTTACCAGCTTTTGAAGTGGGGCCAGCAGGCATTCAAAACATTCGGAGTCGTTCCACCGGGAATCGGTATCGTTCATCAGGTGAACTTGGAGTATCTGGCAAAAGGTGTGTTGGAGAGAAACGGGGTTTATTTCCCAGACACTCTCGTGGGAACGGATTCACACACCACAATGATCAACGGCCTCGGAGTCGTCGGATGGGGCGTCGGCGGCATCGAAGCCGAGGCCGGCATGCTCGGGCAGCCCGTGTACTTTCTCACCCCGGAAGTCGTCGGAGTCCACCTCACTGGAGCGCTTTCCGAAGGTGTCACGGCAACCGATCTGGTGCTTCAAGTCACCCAAATGCTTCGCAAGGCAAAGGTCGTCGGAAAGTTTGTCGAGTTCTTCGGCCCCGGGGCTCAAAGCCTGCCGGTAGTGGATCGCGCAACCATTGCAAACATGGCTCCCGAATACGGCGCCACCATGGGCTTTTTCCCAGTCGACGAGCAAACCGTGCAGTACCTGCGCGACACCGGCCGCACAGAGGAACACTGCAAAACATTCGAAGCCTACTACCGCGCCCAAGGTCTCTGGGGAGTCCCAAACAAGGGACAAATTGACTACAGCATCGAACTCGAACTCGACCTTGCTTCAGTTGTTCCAGCGGTCGCGGGACCAAAGCGGCCGCAGGACCGCATCGATCTACCAAAACTAAAAGAAACCTTCGGATCACTCTTCGCCAAACCGATACCAGACGGCGGTTACGGCAAGGCATCTGCCGATCTTCCCACGCGCCACGCCGTTCATCTTGAGGGCACCGAACCCGCAGCGCGAGCCTACCACGATTCCGACGTTGAGGTCGGGCACGGCAGCGTGCTCATTGCAGCCATCACCAGCTGCACAAACACTAGCAACCCAAGCGTGATGCTCGCGGCAGGGCTGCTCGCGAAAAAAGCCGTGGAACGCGGGCTCAAGGTAAACCCCGCCGTCAAGACCTCCCTCGGACCCGGCTCTCGCGTTGTGGCGGATTACCTGGATCGCACCAAACTGCAGCCCTACCTCGATCAACTCGGGTTCCAAGTCGTTGGATTCGGCTGTACGACTTGCATCGGCAACTCGGGCCCGCTTCATCCAAAAATCGAGGAAGCCATCGTTCAAAAAGATCTCGTCGCCGCCAGTGTGCTCTCGGGCAACCGAAACTTCGAAGCTCGCGTGCACCAGAACATCAAAGCGAACTTCCTCATGTCGCCTCCACTTGTTGTCGCATTCGCACTCGCGGGAACCGTGGACATCAACCTCTCCACAGACCCAATCGGAAACGGATCCGACGGAAAGCCGGTTTACCTCAAGGAAATCTGGCCCTCACTTGCCGAGGTGAAGACCGCGATGGCGTCCGCTTTGTCTCCGGAATCGTTCCGCCGCCTCTACACGGATTTCGCGAGCCAGAATCCGAAGTGGAATGAGATCCCCTCTTCCACCGGAGAAATCTACAACTGGGACAAAGACAGCACCTACATCCAAGAGCCGCCATTCTTCACGAATTTCTCGCTGGAGGCGGGACACATTCACGAAATCAAGGGCGCAAGGCCGCTTGGAATTTTCGGTGACTCGGTGACCACCGACCACATCTCACCTGCGGGAGCGATCAAGAAAAGTTCTCCGGCGGGCGGCTTCCTTACAGACCACGGGGTGACGTTTGAGGACTTCAACAGCTACGGCTCACGCCGAGGCAACGACCGGATCATGACGCGCGGCACGTTCGCAAACGTGCGCATCAAAAATCTGATGGCACCCGGCACCGAGGGTGGTGTGACCATTCACCATCCCTCCGGCGAACAACTGGCGATATATGATGCCGCCATCCGGTATCAGAAAGACCACACGCCGCTGGTGATTTTTGCGGGCCAGGAATACGGCACAGGCTCATCACGCGACTGGGCGGCAAAAGGAACCTGCCTGCTCGGCGTTAAGGCGGTAGTTGCCCAAAGCTTCGAGCGCATCCACCGATCCAACCTCGTCGGCATGGGAGTCCTACCACTCCAGTTCCCCGAGGGCATGAGCGCTCAGTCCCTCGGACTCGACGGATCCGAAACCTTCGACTTCACGGGCTTGGATGATGAAATCAAGCCGATGAGCACCGTGACTCTGCATATCCACCGGGCAAACGGCAAAACAGAATCCGTCGCGCTGCGCAGCCGCATCGACACAGCGATCGAAGTGGACTACTACCGCCACGGCGGCATTCTGCCCTTCGTGCTACGCCAACTATTGGCGTAAACCGCTGGCATATTGTACAAAACCCGCCCGGCGCCTTCACTTGAGGGCGTCGAGGCGGATCGCCCAAAACGTTGCAAGCAGCTTCCGCCGCCAGATTGCGGGTTGATCAGCGTGGCACTGCGTTCCGTTTTGTGCTTCAGAAAACCGCAGGTTTGCCGGCACCTCCTGCATCAACCTGAACGCAAACTTCAATCGCCTGATCCATCCGTGGTTTTAGGTTTAGTGGACCTTTACCCGGCCTTTGAGACCAGACCCACAAAAGCGCGCATCAGCTGCGCCTCCTTCCTCCCGGGCGTGGACTCTACGCCGCTGGCAACATCAACGGCATACGGCCGCACGGCCACCACGGCCTCCTGCACATTCGCAGGCGTAAGCCCTCCCGCCAACGTGATGTTTAATCGCGGAAACCGCTCCACCGCCTTCCTCGCCAGCGCCATATCGGCCAGAGCGCCCGTGCCTCCATAAGCGCCGGTGACGGCGGCATCCACGAGCACACTCGAAGTCGACCAACCGCCCAGCTTTTCCAAATCATCTGCATTGCCAAGACGCACCGCGCGGATGAACGGAACCCCGGCTTTTGAAAACCGCTCGCAGTACTCAACCGACTCGTCCCCGTGAAACTGCAGCGCATCAACCCAAGGCAACTGTGCAATCGCCATCGCCTCCTCCAAAGGCTTGTTGATGCAGAGCGCCACCCGCGTCACAAACGCCGGCAAATCCCCCATCCATCCGCCGGCACCGCGGATATCCATATACCGCTTGCTGCCCTCCCAAGTGTTAAATCCCAAGGCGTCCGCTCCCGCTAAAACCGCAGCCAGCGCATCCTCACGGCTTGTAATCCCGCAAATCTTCACGCGGACCCGCACCGGCATAGCACTTTCGCCAATCCCGCCCTCCACCCGAGCTGGGGCACAACTCTTAAAACTTTCACCGCTGTCACCGCTCAGTTCGTCTGTTTTCATAGGGGTTGCTAGCTCTTCGCTGTCGCTGCACGGCCCCATGGTAAGTGATCCAGTGCCAGCGTCGATCATGGGAATGGAACACCAAGGATACCCCCCAGCTCACCAAGGCTGCAACCACCCCTACCACCCCTCTCTCCCGCCCGTCTAGCGACCCCAGCACAGGCACCCAGGTGTCGATTTCATAGAACAACACTCCGTTCACCAAAAAAACCACCACCCCCATCGCCCAGATCACCCTCGCCCCCTCCATTCCAAACCTCAGAACCAGAGGTCGCAACAACGCGTTCCAAAACCCGACCCATCAACCCGCCATCCACGCCCACTGCCATCCCACCCAACTTCCGGGCATACCCGCCGCGCCAGCCCCCACCCATCCAATCGCGCCTCCACCTGCGCCTCCACTGTTCATCGAAAGAAGCCACGCCACAACGGCCATCACCATCACCCACCGCCCTGCGAATTCCCACATGCTGTTAACATATCACAAATTCAAAAAATGGCATCTAAACCGCCCCTGCTTTTCACGCAAAATCATACAAAAATCCGTGGCTCCATCTCCCCGTCATTCCAACATGAAAAATCCCCCGCCCGTGCAGCACACGGGACGAGGGATATTTTGCATCGAGAACGCTACTCGGCGCACCATCCGAAGCAGTGAGGAAACTCCACGTTCCCAACTCTACTTCGGCGGCCAGGCCCCGCGCTACTTGAGCGAGTTCACTGCATCCAAAACCGACTGGGCAGTGATCCCCAACTTCTCCATCACCACATTGCCGGGAGCACTCAACCCAAAACGATCGATCCCAATGACGACCCCATCCAATCCGACGTACCGGAACCAGAGATCCCGTACGCCAGCCTCGATCGCAACACGTCTCCTCACCGACGAAGGCAGCACGGATTCGCGGTATTCGGCGGATTGTTGCTCAAAAAGGAACATAGACGGCATCGAAACCACTCGCACGCCTTCACCGATCTGCTTTGCCGCGGCGATCACATGCTGTAATTCGCTTCCGCTCGCCATCAGGATCGTGTGCAGCGCACCTGTTTCCTTCTGCGCGATGTAAGCGCCCTTCATCGTTCCGTTGCGCCTGTCTTCGACAGATATCCCGGCCAGAAGCGGTACTGCCTGGCGCGTCAGCGCGAGGAGAGTGGGGCCGTGCTGACGCGAGAAAGCCGCGGCGAACGCACCTGCTGTTTCCTCAGGATCCGCCGGACGGATCACATTCAGATTTGGGATAACGCGCAAACCGCTGACCGTTTCCACGGGCTGATGCGTGGGACCGTCTTCACCGACTCCAACGGAGTCGTGCGTGAAGATGTAGACCACAGGCAGCTTGGAGAGAGCCGCGATTCGAATCGACGGCCTTGCGTAGTCCGCAAAGACCAGGAAGGTGGCGCCACTCGCATGGAAAATGCCGTCGTACGCCAGCCCGTTCATGATCGCTGCCATCGCGTGTTCACGAATGCCGTAACGGATGTTGCGTCCCTCGAAACTCGCGGCGGTAAAATCCTTCGCACCGGAGATGTAATTCAAGGTCGAGCCGTACAAATCGGCGCTGCCCGAAACCATCAGAGGCAACGCTGCAGCGATCGGTTGGAGCACGTCGGAGCCGGCCTTGCGTGTTGCGATTTTCGAGTCTGCGGCGAACGCCGGAATTTTTGCGGAAAGCTCAGCGGCGGAAACACCCTTCCCAGCAACAGCCGCGTGCAGCTGTGCGGAAAGCTCTGGATTCGCAGCGCTCCAAGCGTTGAACGTCGTCTTCCATTCCGCGTGCTTCTTAGCGAGTTCGGCGCGGTGCGCAGCGAAAAACGCATGCGTTTCCCCGGACACATGGAAGTGCTCAGCCTCGGGCAATCCCAACGCCTTGCGGGCGGCTTCGATAAACTTAGCACCGCCCTCTCCATGCGCTTTCGCGGTGCCGGCAACTTCGGGAATGCCTTTTCCGATCAGCGTCTTGGCGATGATGATGTGCGGCTTGCCCGGCGAGGTCTTGGCCTTGTGAAGCGCAGCGGCGATCGCTGCGAAATCGTGACCGTCGACCTGCTGCACATGCCATCCAAGCGACTCAAAGCGCTTGCCTGCGTCTTCGCTTTGCGACGCGTCGGCCATGGCGTCCAATGTGACGTCATTCGAGTCATAGATCAGCACAAGGTTGTCGAGCTTGTAGTGCCCTGCAAATGACGCGGCCTCAGCGGCGACCCCTTCCTGCAAACATCCGTCTCCCGCAAGACAGATAACGTGGTTCTTGAAAATCGTATGAGCCGCAGTATTGAACCGGGCAGCAGCCATTTTCTGCGAAACCGCAATCCCCACAGCGTTGGCCACGCCCTGCCCCAACGGACCGGTGGTGCACTCCACTCCCTCGGTCTCAAAACTCTCCGGATGCCCCGGGGTGTGTGATCCGAGCACTCGGAAGTTCTTCACCTGATCGATCCCCATCTGCGTGTACCCCGCCAGATGCAGCCAGCTATAGAGGAACATCGAGCCATGCCCCGCGGACAGAACAAACCGGTCCCTGTTGAGCCACCGCGGTTCGGCGGGATCGTACTGGAGGCTTTCACCGAAAAGCACGGCGCCGATTTCCGCACAACCAAGAGGCAGACCGAGGTGGCCGGAGGAACAAGCGTGGACGGCATCCATCGCCAAGCCGCGAGCTTCATTGGCGGCACGTTTAAGAGCATCAATCGGAAGAATCATAAGCAATGTTGAAACCGCGGAGGTTAAGAAGCAGGGTTCTGGTGTCAAGGCATCCAGTGCTTTGTGCAAGATTGTGATACTGGGAAGTGCTACGATCCGGCGATTATCAGCCCGAAAACAAGCTCGCCCCCTCTCTCATCCTTCTCGTGCACAGCACTCCGGCCATACTCCTGCGCAAAATTAAGCTCACTGAAACGAGCCTCATCACCTGCTGGCTCACACCGGAGTTTGGACGCATCAAAACCGTGGCCAAGGGCGCTCTGCGGCCTCGAAACCGTCTCGCCGGCGTCCTGGACCTCTTTCACCTTTGTGAAATACAGTTTCAACCTGCCCGCACCGGAGACTTGCACACCCTGCGCGAAGCGACCCTGTGCGAAAGTTTTCCGGGCTTGCGAACCGACTATCCAAAAGT
>CAMDSZ010000190.1 GCA_945906945.1 Akkermansia muciniphila | reverse complement strand
TGCAGAGGGCTGCGATCTCGTCGGTGTTTATCGCATCGCCATCTGGAGGGAAAATCTCGATGGCATGAAAGCCGAGTTTTGCAGCCCGGGTAAAAGCGTCTTGAAGACCGTTCCAGTACACGAACGGTCCGCCATTGGCTTCGGGCACCAGCGATACGGTGATGGCTGAACGGATCATACCCTAGCCTTGGGAGAGAAGTTTGATGTGACGGCCAAGGTGCCTTTCGAGCACTTCAGAGTGAAGGTCGGGATGGCTGTTGAGAACCTCGAGGATTCCTTCCTTGAAAGTGC
Organism: Akkermansia muciniphila; assembly: GCA_945906945.1. Classification (GTDB taxonomy): domain Bacteria; phylum Verrucomicrobiota; class Verrucomicrobiia; order Chthoniobacterales; family Chthoniobacteraceae; genus Chth-196. The sequence goes on along the minus strand of CAMDSZ010000190.1, from coordinate 7,657 downwards.
GGCCGGATTCGGTTTTGCCAATAGTGAGCACGCTTCCGAAGGTGACGTGCAAAATCTGGCGTCCTGCAACCTGGTCTAAATAGACAGTCTCAGCGTCTTTGGCGGAGAGCGTGCCGGCGGCCGGAGCGTCGCCTAGTTTTGCTGAGATATGGTAAGTAGCTTTGTCGGTGTCGAAGCGGCTTCGCGAGTACTCCACGATTTCGCGAAAGAGATGCGCATCGGTTCGCGCCACCACCCTGAGCGCCTCCAGATAGCTTGTTCCCGCGGTCTTCACGTGAAGCAGATTCCCGCAAACGCGTCCCACCGCTGGATAGATGCTGAATTTATCCGAGCCGCTGTGGACACTGATCTTATACGGCCCGCAAGCGCGCGCGATGGCGACGTGAACCTTCAACTCCTCCTCGAAGCGCGAGAGATCGCCTTTGTAATCAATGCCCTTTTCAAACTCGCCGATAAAACGCGGCGCAACCGAAGTCGCAACGACTCTGCGCCGCTTAAGTTCCAATCCAATGAACAGGTGCTCGGTTGGGGTAGTGGGCGAATCTGTTTCGTCGACGGAAACTTCAATGTCAGCGCCTTTTCCTTTGCGTGCGTCTGTAATCCAATGCGCCATCTGCGCGGCATAAGCGATGGCTGCACCGTATTTCACGACGGCACGCAAAAGCTGCACCCGATCGCCGAAGCTGAGCGCGATGTTATTTCCAAGGTCGAAGCTCTTCCCGAGGTAAAGGCTTTCAACCTGTGAAATGCTTTCAAACGCTCCGTTGTTGATGACCTGTTGTACTGCAGACTGAAGGTCGTTCCCCGTGAGAACGTCTGCCTGATTCTGCACATATGCCGAAGGGTCGATTGTGAAAAAAGTGAATCCCGCTGCCGCGAGCGTTTCGACGTCCTCGCGAGTCTTGAGGTGGTCAGCGTCCGCTCCCCAGACGCCCGTGTAATTCGAGGCGGTGATGCCGGCCTGTGCGGCGGCGAGAACCTCTGGTGCCGTGCGCTGAGTTCTTGCGAGTTCGCGTACGGACTGCTGGGCGAAGACGGGGAGGAGTTTGCCGTGGCGCAGTGCCGCATGATGTCCCGGGGTGGCGAGTCCGAGGCGGTCGCCGAAGCCGAACGAGGGCTCCAGCCCGAGCAGAGAGGGTTGGGGAAGCTGTGTCATTTCAGGTCTCAATCTGACTTGGAGTCGAGGTCTCTACAATGTACGTACTTGACCTAGACATGCCAATTCTTGACCAAGTCGGGATTTTTGAAGCGTCCCTGTAATCCGGGTAGTTATGGTGAAAAATCAACAGGACAAAGAGGTTAAGGGTCTGCCTGAATTCGTCTCCCGCCAGGTGACGCAGGCGAGGCGGTACTTTTTCGACCTGAGGCCGCAGGAGAACCGGGGACTGTCCCTCATCTGCGGCGGATGCGAGAGGGTGAGGGGCGACTACCGGGTCGAGCGCTCCGGGTTCCCGTTCCACTGCGTAGAGCTAGTCGCTGAGGGCGAGGGGGATGTGCTGTTGGAGGGACGGCTCAGCCAGCTCAGCCCCGGAGTGGTCTTCGCTTACGGTCCCAACACTCCCCATCGGATTCGTAGCTCGGCAGCAAGGCCGATGCTGAAGTACTACGTGGACTTCAGCGGCGGGGAAGCCGCGCCGCTGGTTGAGGCCGCAGGGTTGGGCGGGGGGGATGTGTTGAGGGTGACGCCTGTGGAGGAGCTGGTGGACTTGTTTGAGAGCCTTCAGAGGGATGCGTCCAGTGAGCATCCAGCGGCCGGGGAAATCTGCGAGCTCTTGTTGAGGTTGATCCTGCTGAAGGTTCGCGAACGCACGCAGCCCGCCAGGGAAGGTGAACCGCGCGCTTTCGCAACCTATAAGAAAGCGCGGCTGCTCATGGAGCAGAAGGCGCTCGAATGGTCAACGGTAGGCGAGGCCGCTCAAGCCTGTGGAATAGCGCCCGAGACTCTCAGCCGCCTGTTTCGCAGATATGCACACACTTCGCCGCTTCTGTTTTTGAGGCGCCGCAGAATGAGCCGCGCAGCGGAGCTTCTTCTCGACGCGGGATTGAAGGTGGTTGAGGTGGCTGAGGAGCTCGGGTTCTCGGATCCCGCGCACTTTTCCAGATCCTTCAAACAAGTATACGGGGTATCCCCGGAGCGTTTCGTGAAGGAGGTTCAGGGAGTGGCTTCCGTTCGGGGGAGGACTCATTGACCCACTTGCGGTCAGTGGCTGGCCGGGGCTTTGAGTCGGTGGCATTTCGCAGCTTGGAAAAGTCATGCCGCGATGGCAGTGTGTTGAGGCTGCGGACTGGCTCTGCTGCGACTGTTTATGAATTCCTCTGATTATCCGACTCTTTGGCAGCGCAGGACGATGTGGAGCGCTTTGACGGCCCTCGCGCTTGCGACCATTGGCGGCATTGCCGTTGGGCTGGTTTGGACGGCAGCGCAGGTGATCAGTTTTCTGCAGCCCATCCTGATCCCGTTTGCGGTGGCTGGTGTGCTTGCCTACCTGCTTGATCCGGTGGTGTCCAAGATGGTGGCGTGGGGGATTCCCCGCAGGCCCTCGGTGTTGATGGTGTTTGCATTGGTGTCAGCGTTGTTGCTGTGGGGAGCGATCTGGTTTGTACCGGCGATTTCGCATCAAACCGTGAACCTGCTTCACCGCGTGGACGACTACACGCGGACGACTCGTTCCCACGTGATCGAACTTGGAAAGTCGCTTCGCCAAAAGTACGGCTTCGACGTGCTTCCCACGCTCGATGATTCGCCGGATGACGTAACTAATGACGCGCCGAATAACGCGCCTAATGACACCTCTGAGGTAAAGCGGGCTGAGGTTGTAAAAAATGCTCCCGAGAAACCAGACGGCGCCGTCTCCGAGGGATTGAAGTCCGCGAAAAACGGGAACAGCCTCGAGGAATTAATCGACGTCCAGAAAATCCTCAAGGGAGACTGGCTCAAGAGCTCGCTCACCGCGCTGGTGAACAACTCGATTCGGATGATTCGCAGCAGTGTCGGCGGCTTTCTGAGCGTATTCGGCTTCCTTCTGTCGCTCATCATCATTCCGATCTATCTATTCTACTTCCTGATTGATGCACGGAATATTTCAGAATCCTGGCAGGATTATCTTCCTCTGAGGGCGTCCCAGTTTAAGGACGAGGTGGTTTCCTCTCTCACCGAAATCAACGGATACATCATCGCATTTTTTCGAGGACAGCTTTTGGTCAGCGTGATCAACGGCACCGCCACGGCCCTCGGACTGGTGATTGTCGGGCTAGACTTCGGCCTGCTCATCGGACTCGTGCTTTGTGTGCTCGGCCTCATCCCTTACCTCGGGATTTTGGTTTGTTGGATTCCTGCGGTGATCATCGCCACGGTGCAGGAGGGAACCGGTACGTTTATTCCCTCGGATCCAGGCTGGCTGTTTCCTGTGGTGGTTACAGGCATCTTCGTGCTGGTCCAGAAAATCGATAGCTTTTTCATCACGCCGAAGGTGGTGGCGAGCCGGGTGGGGTTGCATCCTCTCACGGTGATCGTGTCCCTGTTTATGTGGAGTCTGCTGATCGGCGGCCTGCTCGGAACGATCCTGGCGGTACCCCTGACTGCAACTCTTAAGGTGTTACTTCGACGATACGTTTGGGAACGAAGAATTTTGCGTGCGGCCCAGCAAGCGGTGGCTGATGTGCCGGAGTCGGCGATTGAACCTTCCGCCAATAAGTTGTCTGAAAAATAAGAGTGGAGTGCGGAGCGCCGCTCCGTGTCTGTGGTCCTCTTTGACTAGATGCTAACTCAGATGCGTCTGAGTCGTCTGGCAGCTGCGCCTCCTATGCAAAGTTACCCATGGCCTTGAGCTTGGTGACGGAGACGCTTTCCGCCGTTCCAAGCTCCTGCGCAAAAATCGAAACGCGCAGCTCCTCTAGCATCCACCGAAACTGCGGATGCGCAGACTCTGGAACGTGTTTTTGCCAGTTTGCAAAAGGTGCGAGCTGCGAGTGTTTTTCCGCATCCTTGTTTGGATTGAGTACAGCGCGCTCGGCTCGGACCAGCACAGCTTTCAGGTAGCGTGGAACATGTTGGAGGCGCTCAAACGTGGCGTGTGTCAGCAAATCTTTTGGTGCGATGCGCTCGACTTCGGTTTCCATTCCTTTGAAACGCTTTGGGCTTTTGAGCACGGTCTCCCTCATTATTACAATCTGGCGGCAGTATTCGCCCATTTGATAGCAATGCCCTGGCAGCGCGCGGCGTCCTGCTTCAAAGAAGGCTTGAAAACGCTTTTCTTCCAGCGGAGTGAGCGGATCCCAACGAAAGGCATGCTCCACAAGGCGCTCGATGGCCAGCGCAAGGAACGTTTCCAGATCGCCAGTCGTCGCCTTCTGCTGGAGCTGCAACTGCGCTCCGAGGCTTGCGAAACCCTCCCTGCCACGCAAAGGCGCCTGCTTCGGAGCGGGTGAAACAATCGACTTGCCGATTTGTTGCAGTTCTTTGCGGAGCACAATCAGATCCCGGCCGATCGCGAGTTCCACCAGTTTGCGGATTCCGTCGCCTGTGTGCTTGCGGGCCTCCGATAGGTCGCGAAAGAGACGCAAATTCACGGATTCGCCACACGGCTCAAGTCCGGGAAAGGCATGCAGCGGTTCTCCGGCGATCTCCTCCACAAATACCGACTCGGGAATATTTCCGATGGTCCATGCGGTGAGCCCTTCGCGCTCAAATTGAGAAGCTGTTTTGCGCCATGCGCTGGACCGGTGGTCGCGCTTATTGACCTGCTCCTGAATTGCGGGCAAATCGCGGCTCGTGACGATTGCGCGCTTGGATTTGTCGACTACCTCGACCCGGGGACGAAGATGATTCGGCAGGCAATCCTCCGGCCAGTCCGCCGCATTCACTGCGACCCGATATTTCCGCGTCAGAAATGTGGCGAGCGCGGTTTGAAAGTCTCCGCGGCCCGGATCGAATTCCCGCGCGACTTCCGCCGCCCGCACATCCAATGGCATCAGCTGGCGGCGGATCGTTTTAGGAAGCGCGCGCAGGAGCGTCTGAATCTGCTCCTGGCGCAAACCTGGCACCATCCATTGTAGCTGCCCCGAGGTGAGCTGCGCGGCCACCGGAAGTGGAACCTGAACGGTGACTCCATCGGAGTCTTCGCCGGGTGAAAACGCATAGTTCAATGGCAGAACGCTAGTCCCAAGCTCCACCTTGTCAGGAAATTGAGTGCGATCGAATGTGGTGTCTGTTTCACCGACAAGTTCTTTCTCAGTGATGTGGAAATAGTCTGGAGCAGCGTGTGTCTTGGAAGTGTGCAGTCGATGCAGATCGTGGATCGATGACACGTTCTCGATTCGGGCGGCATAGAACCGGTACATCGCTTCATCCAGATCTTGCGCTTGATGGTGGCGGACTCGCGTGAGGGCTGTTTCCACGCGGTCCCGTGTCCTGCGGTTTTCGAGAAAGAAGGGCAGGGGAATATGGGCTTCTTCTGCCACGAGTGCTCCGCGAATGAACAGTTCCGTCGCATGCACGGGGTTGATCTTTCCGTAATCCGCATGGCGTTTAGAAATCAACAAGCCGTGTAGCAGGATTCGCTCGATACACAGCACCCTCGACGCCTTGGTGCTCCAGGATGGCTCGTGGTGCCGCGTTTCGCAAAGGTGCGCACCGAGCTCAGCGGCCCACTCGGGATCGATCTTCGCCGCTGTCCTCGCAAACAGCTGCGAGGTTTCAACAATCTCAGCTGAGACAATCCACTCCGGTTGGACCTGCTTTTTTTCGGTCTCCGCTTCGCGCTCGCCGCCGTTGCGTTTTTTTTGCCCCTGACCTCCCCGCGCATATAGCGTGGAGCCCGGGAAAAGCGTCACCAATCGGTTGCCCGAGGCCTTGTACTGGTTGCGTCCCTCGCGCTGTGCGATGTGGCCGAGCAGGCCGCTGAGAATCGAACGGTGAACCCCCCTGGACACGGTCACCCATTCGTTGTCCGCGGCATTGGAATTTCTTGCGTCTTTGAGCGGCTCCCTGTGTTTTGCTGGGTGCGCGGAAGGGGCTCCTTGCCCGGAATGTGCCGGGTGCGCAGAGTGGGGAGAGCGGGATGAATTCGCGGAGTTTTGCAAAGTCGCTCCGATCGCGCTTTTTGATGGCACATCCCTTCTTGGAGCGTTGGCGGGCGACTGGGGAGTGGTTGAATGTTCGGTCCGTGTTTTGTACTTGAGCAAATCGTCTGAGAACACTTCAGACAACTGGCGGTGAATGTCGCGCCATTCCCTCATGCGGGTGAAGGAAAGAAAGTTGGATTTGCAGAATTTGCGCAGCGCGTTTGTGCCGCCGCGTCCCTCGGCTTCGGGGCACGCTTTCCAGATTTGGAGTAGGCACACGAAATCCGAATCCTTGAAGGCGAACTTCTGGTGCGCGCTCTGCGCCGCTTCCTTCTGGTCTTCCGGCCGCTCTCGAGGGTCGGGGATGCTCAACCCGGAGGCGATCACCAGCATTTGCGGAAGAACGCCCTCCTTCAGGGCCTGCAGCAGCATTCGTCCAAGGGTCGGGTCCAGCGGAAGTCGGGCGAGGTCCTTGCCAAGCTGCGTGAGTACGTTCAACTCGGTGATTGCGCCGAGTTCGTGCAGTAGTCGGTAACCTGCGCGAATGGCGGCCTGTTGCGGCGGATCGATGAACGGAAAGGTTTCAATCTCACCCAACCCGAATGCCTTCATTCTTAAAATCACCTCGGCGAGGTTTGCACGCTGGATTTCTGGCTGCGTAAATCGGGGACGTTTCAGGAAATCTTCCTCGCTGTACAAGCGAATCGCGATTCCCTCCGCAATGCGTCCAGCTCTTCCCGCGCGCTGGTTGGCGCTGCTTTGGGAGATGTCTTCGATGGGCAACCGCTTTGTCCTGGTTCGCGGATTGTATCTGCTCATGCGGGACAGGCCTGAATCAACGACGTACCGGATTCTGGGCAGGGTGAGCGAGGTTTCCGCAACATTGGTCGCAATGATCACCCTTCGGCGCGGTCCGGGTGCGAAGATGCGTTGTTGATCCGCCGCAGGCATACGCCCGTACAAGCCAAGCACGTCGGTGCCTCGACCGAGCCGTTCCTCGATGAACTCGCGGGTTTCGCGAATATCGCGTTCTGTTGGCATGAACACCAACACGTCCCCGTGCTCGGATTCCAGCAGGGCGTTTTCCACTGCGAAGACGGCGGCCTCAATGTGCGAGGGAGTTTCGCCATCGGGATTCGATGCCTCGGTGAAAGACTCGAGCGGTTCGTAGCGGACTTCAACGCCCCAGAGCCTTCCCGACACCTCGATGATCGGCGCGTAATTGAAGGCTTTTGAAAACGCCTCGGTATCGATGGTGGCCGAAGTGATGATGAGTTTAAGCTCCGGCCTGCGCTTGAGCAGTCCGTTCAGGTAGCCGAGCAGGAAGTCGATGTTGAGCGATCGCTCGTGGGCCTCGTCGATGATCAGCGCCGAATAAGCGCGCAAGAGCGGGTCGGATTGAATTTCCGCAAGCAGAATGCCGTCCGTCATGAACTTGACGCGTGTCTCCGGACTCGTGTCGTCGTTGAAGCGCATTTTGCATCCGACCTCGCGCCCCCATGCAACTCCAAGCTCCTCCGCGACGCGCCTCGAAATGCTCATTGCCGCGACGCGCCGCGGCTGCGTGCACCCGATCTTGCCGCGTGCCGCGAGG
>CAMDSZ010000189.1 GCA_945906945.1 Akkermansia muciniphila | reverse complement strand
ATGGCTGGGCCTGGGCGGGTGGACTGGGCATGGGCTTCGGTTTGTGGGTTTCGTTGTTCGAGCCGTTGATTATTCTGGGAATGATTCTGGTTTGCGGTGCTCTTTTCTGGCGCAAATCCTGGACGGTGCCGCTTCGCTTGCGATGGTCTCTCGGGTTGCTCTCAATGTGCGGAATCGGCCTTGCTGTGGACGGCATACATTTTGTTGTTCCAGACGCGGCATGGAGGGATGCACTTTTGCGCTGGGGGCGGACGATTGGCGAACTCCAGCCGCTCGACTCGGTTTCGCAGCTTTCGCGGTGGGGCGGGTCGGCGATGTGGCTGTTGCCTATTGGACTTTGGTCTGCATTTCGCCGGGAGGGTCGGGCGGTGATCGGTTGGTTCTTAGTCATCTTTGTGTTGGCGGCGCTGACGACCTGGCAGATTCGATGGGGTGCGTATTTCTCGCTCGCGATGGCTTTCGTCGCGCCTTGGGCTCTCGCCGTCCTAGGCGCAAACTGGCAGCGCGCGCTTGTGGTTGCCCTATCCTTTATGCCGATGGCGGCTGAGTGGGATGCCCTTTGGTTTCCGAAGCCAGCCGCCGCGTATGCTCGGCATTTGGCGCGGTCCGAGAAAATTAACGCGCGGCGGGCGGCCGAACGATTGCGCTCAGGGGAAGTCGAGCCGTTCGTTGCACCTTGGTGGCATTCACCGGCAATCGCCTACTGGTCTGGCCAGCCTGCGGTTGCAGGTAGCGGCCATCAGGGCATTGCAGGGATTGTTGACACGGCCCGGGTTTACATGAGCACGGAACCGGGCGCCGCCATGGAGGTCTTTGCCAGGCGCGGGGTTAAGTGGGTGCTGGCGGGGGATGCCGAGCAGCTTGTGGATAATTCTGCTGCGATTCTCGGAGTGCCAGCTCGGGGGCATGGGACTCCTCTTGCGGAAATGCTCTGGAAAACGGTTCTGGACCCGGCTTGGGGTCTCGAGGGAGAGCACAACGTCACCACTTTCAGGCTGCTGCGCGTTGCAAGGTGAATTCGATTGTGAAGGGGAGAGAACACCAGGTTCCCAGGTGTTACTTCGGAGCCATGGGGGGCTTGGGAGCACTAGTTTATTTGCCCGACCCGGATGACTCGGTCGTGCGCGTCGTACAAGACTTCGTAGGAAAGCTTCTCCCCGCTCATTACAACCTCCGCCGGAGTGCCCGCGACTTCCCAGAGCATTCCGGTCGCCACATCTGCCGCTCCGTGCGCTAGTGCTCTGCCCGCCCTAGCCGCGCGGCTGTAGCCTTGGATGAACGTGAACACATCGATCCTTTGGAGGCCGACTAGTTTGCTGGTTTTCGGCATCCCGAATTCTGCAATCAGCTGCTTGCGGTGAGTTCCGGGAGCAAATAAAGAAACGTCTTTTTTATCAGGCTGCTCGATCGCCATGGTGACAGCGCACCCCGATAACCCGAAAACCGTGAGAACTGCGATCAATGCGATGGTGCACCCTCCCGCCAGCGCGGTGACTGAAATGGATCTGCAGTTGGCAGGGCGATTGATTTGCATACGGTGAGATTGCGCAAATTAGTGGTAGCTTCTCGATTTCAGATTAATACGCGATACCGTGCCTGATTCTTCAGCCGAGGCAAAGGTGCTTTTTTCAAGGAAAGAAAATGGTTCTCTCAAGCTCCACCGGTGTCACGAGGGTCGAAACGCTGGTCAAATGCTTTTGTTTCTGGCATCGCGCTCCCTTTTAGATCAAAAAGATACTTTGGTCCTGTCAGCAGAATGAGTTGCCTCATGCGCGCATGCAGGTGAGTGTTCGCTGGCTGACCAATCTTTTTCATCTATCGATCCGCAACGATCACAAACACACATGCCTAAGACAACGACTAAAAAAACAACGAAACCCGCCGCGAAACGCGGATTGGTTAAACCCCAGGCCAAAGCCTCAGCGAAACTATCAAAACCTGCAGCGCTGAGCAGTAAAGCTACGAAATATGTGTACACATGGGGAGCAGGTAAAGCCGACGGTGATGGCTCCCAGAAAGCGTTGCTGGGTGGCAAAGGGGCGAATCTTGCTGAAATGACCCGCATCGGGCTGCCAGTGCCTCCCGGATTCACAATCAGTACGGAAGTTTGCACTTATTTCTACGCGCATCGCCGCACCTACCCAGCTTCGCTCGAAGCACAAATCGACGCGGGCATCGCCAACATGGAGCGCATCATGGGATGCAAGTTCGGTAATGCATCGGGCATGCCTCTTCTGGTTGCCGTGCGCTCGGGCGCCCGTGACTCAATGCCCGGGATGATGGACACGATTCTCAATCTTGGACTCAATGATGAAACCGTTCTGTCTCTCGCTGCCGCCACGAAAAACGAGCGTTTCGCTTGGGATTGCTATCGCCGTTTCGTACAGATGTACGGTGATGTCGTCCTCGGAGTTCAGAAGCGCGAGGGCGAGGACCACGAGCCGTTTGAAGTAGTAATCGAAACCTTCAAGCACGAAAAGTATCACCGCGATCTCGTGGATAGCGAGCTGACTGCAGAGGATCAGCAGGAGTTGGTGCGTCGTTTCAAAAAGTTGGTGAAGGACCGTACGGGTCACTCATTCCCCGCTGATGTAAAAACACAACTTTTGGGTGCGGCGGGAGCCGTTTTTGGATCATGGATGAACGATCGCGCGATTGTTTACCGCCGCAAATACAACATCCCGAGCGAGTGGGGGACCGCAGTGAACGTGCAGGCGATGGTCTATGGCAACACCGGTGAATCCTCGGGTTCAGGGGTTGCATTTACCCGTAACCCAGCCAACGGCGTGAACGAATTCTACGGCGAATTCCTCATCAACGCGCAGGGCGAGGACGTTGTGGCTGGTGTCCGTACGCCGGAACCTGTGGCACTGCTCAAGAAGCAGATGCCAAAAGCGTTTGCTGATTTGATGAAGGTGCGTGCAACTCTTGAGAAACATTTCAAGGATGTTCAGGACGTTGAATTCACTATTCAGGAAGGCACGCTGTACATGCTCCAGACTCGTAACGGCAAGCGCACAGCAGCCGCTGCGCTGAAATTCTCGATGGACATGGTTCGGGAAAAACTGATCGACTGGGAGACCGCGATCTTGCGCAATCCTGCCGATCAGCTCGACCAGTTGCTCGCGCCGATTTTTGACCTCGCCGAGGTGAAGAAAGCGAAGCCTCTTGCAAAGGGCCTGCCTGCCGGTCCTGGTGCCGCGAGTGGCAAGATTTATCTCAATGCCGACCGCGCCGCCGCCGCACATGAAAAGGGCGAACACGTGTTGCTGGTCCGTAATGAAACTTCTCCAGAAGATCTGCGCGGAATGATCGCGGCGGAAGGCATTCTCACCGCGAAGGGCGGGGTTTCTTCACACGCCGCACTCGTTGCGCGTCAGATGGGCAAGGTCTGCATTTGCGGTGCCTCTGAGGTGCTCATTGATTACGACAAGAAGACCGTCACCATTTCCGGAAGCAAGTTCAAGGAGGGGGATTACCTCTCCATCGACGGCACCAGTGGCATTGTTTACGGCGGCCAGTTGAAGACTTCGCCTAGCGAGATCATCACGGGCATGATCAACGGAAACAAGGCAGCGCAAAAGACCGAGAAGTTTAAGCACTTCAACCAACTCATGGCTTGGTGTTCGAAGGCAACACGTCTCGCAGTCCGCACCAATGCTGACAACCCGGAGCAAACCGAAAATGCGATCGCGTTTGGCGCGACAGGCATTGGGTTGACCCGCACAGAACATATGTTCTTCGAGGGCGACCGCATTGATGCAGTTCGTGAAATGATTCTTGCTGAAACAGAAGAGGCGCGTCGCAAGGCGCTGGCGAAGATTCTTCCTTACCAAAAGGCTGACTTCGTCGGAATCTTCAAAGCCCTCAAAGGCTACCCAGCCACCATCCGTCTGCTGGATCCGCCGCTTCACGAGTTTGTGCCGCATGACGAGAAATCCCAGAAGGACCTTGCAAAGAAACTCAAGATCACCGTGGAAAAAGTGGCGTCCCGCGTGGCTGCACTGCATGAGTTCAACCCGATGCTCGGTCACCGCGGATGCCGCCTTGGTATCGCTTATCCCGAGATTACTGAAACCCAGGCGCGCGCTATTTTTGAAGCAGCAGCCGAGGTTCAGAAGAAGGGGATCAAAGTGAAGCCCGAGGTCATGATCCCGCTTGTCGGGTTCAAAAAGGAACTCGATCTTCAGGTGGCGATTGTTCACTCCGTCGCGGCACAGGTGGAGAAGGAAAAGAAAGTGAAGCTCAGCTACAGTGTGGGCACCATGATCGAAGTGCCACGTGGCGCTTTGACCGCGGATGAAATCGCGCACACGGCTGAATTCTTTAGTTTCGGCACAAATGATCTGACCCAGACGGCTCTGGGCATCAGCCGTGACGACATGGGCAACTTCCTGAATCCGTATCTGGAGAACGAAGTGTTCACTAAAAATCCGTTTGCGAGCCTTGACCAGAATGGCGTCGGCCAGTTGGTGAAAATTGCCATTGAAAAGGGCCGCGCTACGCGTCCGGACATCAAGCTTGGGATTTGCGGCGAACACGGCGGCGATCCAGAGTCAGTGAAGTTCTTCCACCGCGTTGGGCTGAACTACGTGAGCTGTTCACCATTCCGCGTGCCCGTCGCGCGTCTGGCGGCTGCTCAGGCGGCGATTGAGGAAAAGCGCGCAGCGGCCAAGGCTGCGGCGGCCAAGCCTGCCGCTAGAGCCCGCAAGTAGCCTCTGATCGGTACCTGATTCAATTACGGCCGTCCGCAGTTCGCTGCGGGCGGCCTTTTTGCGTCGTGTCTTTTGGGCGGGGGATCTTTCCTTCCAATTCCTTCTCCAGCAGATTACTTTCGACCCCCATGACCCCCACCTCCTCCCCGGAATATGATTGGGAAAGCCTCTCGAAGGCGCCCGAGTACCAATCGCTGCTTCGTTCCAAGACTAAGTTCATTATTCCCGCCTCGATTTTCTTTGTGGTGTACTACTTCTCGCTGCTGGTACTCGTCGGTTGGTGGCCGGAGTTGATGAAGGTTCGAGTGGTGTCAGTGTTGAACCTGGCGTACCTGTTCGCGGTTTCCGAGTTCCTCATGGCGTGGGGAATAGCGCTGATTTATGTGCGTAAAGCCGCGGAATGGGATAGGCAGGCTGCTTCCGTGATCGCGCATCTGACATCGAACTCGGCTGAAGTGGCCCCGCGATAACGTCTCGTTGTTCGCGTCCTCGTTTTTTAGCCGTACAAACACACATTGCGGCAGGACGGCTCTTTCATCTCGTGATTCACCTCAAAAACTTTATTCTATGACTTCAGCTATTTGGATGTTTCTCGCCTTTGTCGCCGGCACTCTTGGAATCACAATCTGGGCCGCCAAGCGCAACACCGGAGCGAGCGCGTACTTCGCCGCGGGGCGCAGCATTACTGGTTGGCAAAACGGACTTGCTGTTGCAGGGGACTACATGAGTGCAGCGAGCTTTCTGGGCATTTCGGGGATGATTGCCCTCTACGGATATGATGGCTTTATGTACTCGGTCGGATGGCTGGTGGCGTATCTGACTGTCTTGCTGGTTGTGGCGGAACCGCTGCGCAACGCCGGTAAGTATACAATGGCTGACCTTCTCGCATACCGCCTGAGTGCGCGTCCAGTGCGTGCGATGGCCTCTTTGAGTACGATAACCGTATCCACTTTCTACATGGTGGCTCAGATGATTGGTGCGGGTACTCTCGTGAAGCTCCTACTCAAGGATCTTCCATGGATCAGCACGGAAGCCGCGATTATCGGTGTGGGCGTTTTGATGGTTGTCTACGTGGTGTTCGGTGGAATGCTTGCCACGACTTGGGTGCAGATCATCAAAGCAATGCTGCTGATGACCGGGACCTTCTTTCTGAGCTGGCTTGTGATGAAGCATTTTCAGTTCAGCTTCGGAGCGTTCTTTGAGGCGATCACCAATCTCCAGTACAACGATCCGAAAACCGGCGTGGAACTTACCCGCAACTTTCTCGATCCGGGGATGAAGTTCGGGGATCTGGCCACGGGCGGGTTTGGAAAGTGGGATCTCATCTCCCTTGGTCTCGCGCTCCTGTTTGGCACCGCTGGCTTGCCTCACATTCTCGTCCGTTTCTACACGGTGCCTGATGCCAAAACGGCGCGCATTTCAGTGGTGTGGGCGATGGTCATCATTGGAACCTTTTACCTGCTCACTACCTTTCTCGGCTTCGGAGCGGCCACCATTTTGCGTCCGCATAACATTCCGACCGATAATATGGCGGCACCTCAGCTCGCGGCTGAACTCGGTGGCCCCCTGTTCTTCGCTTTCATAAGCGCCGTGGCCTTTGCCACAATTCTCGCAGTGGTCGCGGGACTAACCATCAGCGCCAGTGCTTCCTTCGCGCATGATTTCTACTCAAACGTTCTCCATCACGGGAAGGAGCACAACCCAGAGAGCGAAGTGCGTGTGGCGCGCATCACTGCATTCGTGGTCGGAGGGGTTTCAATCTTTCTCGCGATTCAGTTGCAGGGTGTAAATGTGGCGTTTCTGGTCGGACTTGCCTTTGCGGTTGCGGCAAGCGCGAATCTTCCGGTGATCGTGCTTTCCATCTTCTGGCGGCGTTTCAGCACAGTTGGTGCCGTTTGTGGATTGGGTGTGGGACTTCTTGCCAGCATGGTTCTAATTTTGTTGAGTCCGAGTATCATGGGCATCGACGGTCCTGAGGTGCTCGCTGCTAAGCGGCATTTGATCCAAATGCAGCCCATTTTCCCGCTCAACAATCCAGGAATCCTTAGCATACCCATTGGTTTTTTGGCTGCGATCCTCGGCTCTTTGCTCCGCCCGGAGCCGAACGCGGAAGCGATGTTCACCGAGCTCCAGGTGCGGGCGCACACAGGCTTGGGTGCGGAGAAGGCAACGTCCCACTAGCAACCAAGTTATTGAGCATGTGTTTCGGGCGCTTCGCCCGAGTGTGCTGGACAAGCTCAGCGAGGCTGGCAAACAATTAAGCGCAACTCCAGAGGCTCGGTTGTTGGTTAATCATAGAGTTGTGGACTCTCGGCGTTGAACGACACAATTTTTATTAATAGGATCAATTATATGCGTTTTGCAAATCAGGTGGCGGTAGTGACGGGCGCGGGTCGGGGAATCGGTCATGCGATCGCTCTGGCACTGGCGTCGGAAGGTGCTCGGGTTGCTGTAGTTTCACGCAACGAGGCAAATGCACTGCGGACCGCCGACGAAATCAATGCGAAGCATGCGGGGCTTGCCAAGGCTTACGCTGTTGACGTCGCGAATCACTCCGCCGTGGCAACTCTTGCTGAGCAGATTCTCTCTGATTTCTCCCGCGTCGATATTTTGGTGAACAACGCCGGGGTCACCCGCGATGGTCTTTCAATGCGGATCTCCGAGGAAGATTGGGATGTTGTCCTCGACACGAATCTCAAGGGCACATTCAACTGCATTCAGGCATTCGAGCGTTCGATGATCAAGCAGCGCTCTGGACGCATCATCAACATCGGATCAGTCGCAGGACTCATGGGAAACGCGGGGCAGGCGAATTACGCGGCATCCAAAGCGGGCGTTTTGGGACTCACCAAGACCATCGCCCGTGAACTGGCTTCTCGCGGCATTACTTGCAACGTGGTTGCACCGGGTTTCATTGAGACAGACATGACCGAAGTCCTTCCGGAAAAAGTGAAGCAGGCTGTGATTCCCCAAATCCCGCTTGGAGCTTTTGGCAAGCCCGAGGACATCGCGGCGGCAGTCGCTTTTCTCGCGAGTCATGAGGCGAAGTATATTACCGGACAGTGTCTCACGGTAGACGGCGGAATGGTGATGTAGGTTTCCTTTGGAGTCGCTCCAGTGCCAGCCCAAGTTGCTTATGGAACTGATGATTCTGCGCCATGCGGACGCCTCGTTTGACGCGCCTTCCGATTTTGAGCGACGTTTGTCGGAGAAGGGGATGCGGCAGGCTCAGGAGGTGGCGGGATT
>CAMDSZ010000188.1 GCA_945906945.1 Akkermansia muciniphila | reverse complement strand
GTGGATCCTCGCAATGCAATGTGAGGGTCCCGCTCTACCCTTGGGCAGGTGCCGGTTTCTGCGGTGCGCGGTGCTTGTCAAAAAATAGTGGTATCCGTTCAGCACAATGTTGCAATGCCACGCCGGCTGAACGCGCATGACCTCACCATTTGCCAGAGGACTGCGCGGTGAAAGCTCACCCATTTCGCGCAGACTAACCCCGGCGTGTAGCACGTGAGCCTGTTTGGCAGGATCCCATTGGCGGTAGTCAACGTCCTTGATAAGCGATTGCTCGCGCTCGAGTTTTCCGCTGCGGCTGTCAATCACGAGGTGCGCCTCCTCTGGATTCAGCCTGAACCAGTACGCATGTGTTGAATCCCAGTGCATCGTGTACAGCGCCTGCCATGCCTGCACATCCGGCGCACCGGGTTCAGGCAGCGGCTTGCCATCGGAATTTGTGTCTGGTACGTAACGCCACAAGCTTTTGCCCTCGCTACCCGGGAGGAGTGAAACAAGAGAGAGTCCGACCGGGGTCTCCGGCACTTCATGGTGACCACCGCGTCCGGTAAGTATGGCGGGAAGCCCTTCAGCTGTGCGTCCGAAGACCGAAGTGCAATACGTGGTGGTGGCGTCGGAGGCGATCCAGCGAGTCTTGCCTGTTAGCGCGTCGATGCCGCGTAGATAGTTCCACCCGAATTTGGCCTCCCGGTTTTCGTCCGGGGGTTCAACGTTGACGATGATACCGTCAAGCAGCATTGGCTCATGTTGTTTATTGAAGGGATAAGGCTTGCCCCAAGGCTCGTAGGAGCGGCGCCAGACTTCGCGTCCTTCAAAATCCCAACACCCCATTTCGCCGCTGTTGTTTGTAAACCAAACATGCTTGCCGTCTGTCACGGGCGTCGGGGAGGTGGAGTCGCTGTACGCGTAGAGAACTGGGCTGGGCGTCGGCCCTCTGAGTTTCACCGACCAAAGAAGCTTGCCGGAATCGGCGCTGACGCAGTGGCCCAGGATTCTGCCGGAAAACTTTTCGTCGTCTTGAAGCACGTCGAATGTCGTGAGGAAAACCCGGTCGCCCCAGACGGCAATGCCGCTCTGGCCGCCGTTGGGAAGGGGACAGCGCCACAGGATGTTTTCGTTTCGCGTGACGCTCCATTTTGTGGGCACCGTAGGGCCGTTAACACGCCAGTTGCCATCGGGCCCCGCAGCCTGCGGCCAACCGCGGCTGCGTGCGGGATCCGAGGGGCCCGTAAGATTCGCGGCATGAACCGTCACGATACAATTGGAGAAGACGCATGTGAGGACTATCGAGCGCCAATGGGAAGATCGTATTTTCAAATCTTGAGCGAGTAGTGTTGGACGGCGTTTTTTGACCACAACTTCTCTTGATCGAGTGCGGGGCGTGTGCTGATGATTTCGCTCAAGAACCCAATCCAGCGGTCCAGTTTTGCGCCCAATAAACAAACCGGCCAGTCGCCGCCGAACACCACGCGGTCTGGACCGAACGCATCGAGACAATGGTTGACTGCCGGAGCGAGGTCCGATGCATCGCCGCCGGGTGGAAGGCTCGCCGCCACGCCGCTGATTTTTCCTATGACGTTTTTGTTTCGCGCGATGGCGTCGACTGCGCGTTTCCACTGGTCCGCAGTGTGTTTGGGCTTTTCCTCGCCGTTTCTGGTTGGTCGAAAGCATTTCAAATCCGGATTCCCGCAGTGATCCAAAATAAAACGAGTGTTCGGACATTTCGCTGCGAGTTTGGCGGCGTCCATCAGGTCGACAGCACGCATGCACAAGTCGAAGCTCATTCCATGAGTTCCGAGAAGTTTCACGCCATGGACAAAATTTTCCTGCAAGCAGTAACCCGCCGGAGTTTTGTCGCCATGAAGCACCTGGCGGACGCCCTTGATTCGGGCATTGCCATGGTATTTTGCGATGTAGGCGGGAAATTCAGGCGATGCAACGCTTCCGCCGATGACCGCGGCGAGCGTCGGAGTGGTGCCTGATTCGGCGAGTGCCAAGATGTGTTCAGCCTCCTTCACATGTTGTTCGGGTGCGACATCCACCTCCATGTAGACGGCTTTCACTTTGAATCCATGAGTTGCCACGAGGTAATCATCCGTCGTGTAGCTGCGGTTTAAAACGTCCGGCGCACCGGCGAGCCAGGGTAGTTTCTGCGAAGACAGGTCCCAAAGATGCTGATGGGTGTCGACGATCAGGGGCAGACCAGCGCTCGCGGCCCCAAGGTCAGGGTGTAGGCATTTTAAAATCGCAGATGCCAGCGTGGTTTTGGCTGCGTTGCGGATAAACGATCGTCGGTTCATTGGGGGATGGATGATTCGTTCACTAAGCTGTTTGCTAGGGCTGTTTTGTCAAGCAGGCGGCACTCCAAGGATATGTGAGCGCCAACCATGCGGCCGTGAGCGCCAACCATGCGGCCTGGTTTGGAGCTGGTGAACGGACAGCGCGCATTTGGAGTTAGCGGGGTGTGGCTTAAGCCAATTGAGGGAGTGAGTTTGATGACTCAAGCGGTCCGAGGATCTATGCGCTGTTCGCTTTGGACCATGCCTCAAGCCGCCTTCATGCAGTGTGGTATTAACGCAATTTAATATTATCGATGAGTCGTGTTTTGCCAAAAAACACTGCGAGTGCGGCAGTGGTGGGAGACTCGATGTTTTTTACCTGTTTCAGAGACTCCGAATGAACAATGGACACGTAGTCGACTCTTGCGTCCGGGCATTGCCGGACACGCCGTGCGATGAGCTGGCGGATTGCGCTGGCGCGGTGTTCACCGGATCTCACGCGCTGTTTTGCCTCGCAGAGCGCCGCGTACAACGCGGGAGCCTGCTCGCGTTCTTTTGCGTTAAGGTATGCGTTGCGCGAGGAGAGTGCTAGGCCGTCCTGCTCGCGCACCGTGGGAGCGAAAACGAGCTTCACGGGCATGTTAAGATCTCGGACCATGCGTGAGATGACGGCGCATTGTTGAAAATCTTTTTGTCCAAACACGGCGACGTGTGGCTGGCAGATTTGCAAAAGTTTGAGTACGACTGTGCACACGCCGCGGAAGTGACCGGGGCGCGAGCCGCCGCATAGGCCGAGGCTCACAAGGCTTTCGTCCACCCAGCATGAGAAATCGGGTGTGTACATTTCGCCTGGCGTTGGAGCGAAGAGCAGGTCGACACCGTGGCTGCGGCAGAGACTTTGATCCTTCGAAAAGGGGCGAGGGTAGCGTGAGAAATCTTCCTTCGGCCCGAATTGGGTGGGGTTGACGAAGATGGAGGCGACGACGGTGCCTTTTGCCCCGACTAGGGAGCGGGCTGATTCAAAAAGGGAGGTGTGTCCCCGATGCAGTGCGCCCATCGTGGGCACGAGGGCGCGAGGGGATGGGGAGGCGAGGCAGAGTTGCCGTGTTTTTGGGATGGAGCGAAGTGTTTTCAGGGGAGAAACGCCTAGCTGATGATTGCGAACGGGACAAGGCTGGTGGGTTGTTTTACAGATGGATAGGGGTAGTTGCGGGAGATATTGGAGAGGAGGCCGCAGGAAAATATTGAACCCGCGGGCGGAGTCTGTTTAGATCACGGGCCGTTTCAAACGGAGCACCCGTAGCTCAACTGGATAGAGCATCTGACTACGGATCAGAAGGTTTCAAGTTCGAATCTTGACGGGTGCACCATTCAGCGCGATGGAGTTACGGCCGACTTCAGCCGTCCAAAAAATGCAGCTGCTGCCAGTTCTGCTGCCACTTTTAAAAGCCGGCTGATTTCCTGCCGGCGGGCTTTTTTTCCAACAGACAGCAGACAGCAAAGACCAAAGTTCTCCACATCCGGAGCTCTCATCACCAGGCAGCCCCAAGGTGCGCCAAGGCCCCCCGGGCCCACCCTGACTACGGACGGAGGGCTGAGGCCCAACGACCTCGCTAAAAAAAGCAGAATCGCCTGAGACTTGGTTGCACTAATTATCTTTGGTATCGTTGCGGCTTAATGAGCTCTAGTGAATCACCGGCGGAGCCGTCCCGGGTTGTCTCAATTGGATCAGCCAAAACCAAGAGGTCGCTCAGAGGGAAACTTGGCCCCAGGCGTGTCGGCGGAATGTTTAGACCGGAGGGGCACAATCCAAGTCTATGCCGGGAAATCCTTCGCATTTGGGAGACCGAAGGAGTCGATCCCATTTTATCGAATGCACCGATTCGCGCCGTGGTCTCTGATCACCTAAAACCCATTCACTTGGATGCAGACATCCTCCCCTTTGTTAAAAGCCACGATGTTTATTCGGCGCATAAAACAAAAATCGAACGGATTACAAGGTGGCTAGAATGGCTCGACGCATCTCCAGCTTACGTTGCAGCTGATGCCTACCTCCGAGACGATGAGAACCTTTTCAAGCACCTAGGATGCTGGCTCTTAGCATCTGGATCCCTGGGTCAGCGCAGTGAATTCAATCGCTACGTAAAAAAAGGCCTGCCTGCTGCTGTAGAGGTTCTTGCAGAAGGCGTTCAAGTTGATGAGCCAAGTCCACCGTTAGATGCCACTATTCCAACAGTTTGCGCTCAAGTCTTCGCAATTTGGTGCCTTTCAGCGTTTGGATACAACAAAGTCCCAACCCAGAAGTCTTTACTCGAGTTTTTTACACACGGAAAATCAGCTTCGAAATGGGAGTGTGCCCCGAGGGAAATCCGCAAGAGCCATAAGCAGATCAGGGACTCTCTCACAAAACTCGGGCTGATTTGATCAAGGCGACTCATGGGCTCCTATCCTGCGCAAAAGGAGCAGGCTAAATCGGTAACCTATTTCTGCAGAAAAAGCGTTACCAATTTCCGCAGGTGCCTCACTCAGTTGTTGTTGCGACTGGTGTTTCTCTGCGTAAATTGTGTCGCTCATGACGAGCGAACCACTCTTGACTGTGATGGAATTGGCCAACGCGCTGCGTGTATCTCGGATCACGATTTGGCGTTGGGTGAAATCTGGCGGCATCCAGCCGTGCGTCAGATATGGGCGAGTCCGCCGCTTCAGGCTGTCCGAAGTTGAGAAGACCATTGGATCAACTGGGAGGGCCAAACAATGAGCCGCTCCACCACCTTAAACATATCAGAAGCCAAGGCCCGTCTGCCTCTGCCTGAATTGATGTCAAAGCTAGGGATGGACGCCATCGCGAAGAGGAGCGCGAAGTGTCCCTTTCATGAGGACTCAAATGCCAGCTTCGGCATTTTTCCAAAAGGATCCGACTGGTACTGGAAATGCCATGCAGGGTGCGGTGGAGGCGATGAAATAACGTTCCTTGAGAAGATCTACTCCGAATCTCAAAAATCAGCGATTCAGAGATTCAAAGACCTTGCTAGTGGTCGTCCGGTTAACGAAGCGGTCTCTTCAGTTAAAACCCTGTTTGAGGGAGATAAACCATCTGAACCGAGGAGCGTGGCATATCCATCTGACATGCGCGCCCCCACGCGGGAGCAAATTCAGGAAATTGCCGCCTTACGCAACCTTTCTGACGAATCAGTGGCGTGGTTGGCTCATGCGGGAGTTCTCCACGTGGGAACTGTTTCAGGATTTCCGTCTTGGATTCTGACAGACGCGCGTCGTCTTTGCGCCGAAGCCCGCCGAATTGACGGGGCCTACTACCCCGAGCAGGCCGGATTAAGTAAGCGAAAAGCCCATACGCTTCGAGGATCGACTAAATCGTGGCCCGTCGGCTTGGGTATTAGCCGTCCGGATCTGATCAAACACTTTCAATGTTTTCTCCTTGTCGAAGGCGGCCCCGACTTAATTGCGGCACTTCATTTCGCACTACTTTTCCACAGAGCGGCTCTTCCCATAACCATCCTGGGAGCGGGCGCAGGGACAGCAATTCACTCGGAGGCCCTCGCTCTATTGGCGGGAAAGCGGGTCAGGATCTACCCGCACGATGATCCGGGCGGCCAAGGTCAGGAGGCTGCAAGTAAGTGGGTAGCTCAACTGCACCGGGCTGGATGTAATGTTGATGCATTTGATTTCAGTGACCTCAGAAAAGCATGTGGCGCCCCGGTCAAGGACGTGAACGACCTGTCTGAACTGCACTCGGATGACTTGGATGTGCTGGAGGAACTGATTCCATGAAACGTTCTCGCATCAAAACTTTCGAGCAAGCCCCGGAAGGCCCGAAAACCCTCTCCGTGAACAAAGATATCGAACCGCATTCATTTCCCATTGCATCGATGCCTTCGAAAATCCGCCAACTCATTTTGGAAATCGCAAACGTGACACAGACGCCGGCAGAACTAGCTTCGCTGTGCGCACTCGCTTTTGCGGCCGGTGCTCTGGGAAAAGGCGCAAGAATGTTGACCAAAGAGTCGCGAAGGACTCCTGGAAATTTAATGATT
The DNA here is from genome assembly GCA_945906945.1 of Akkermansia muciniphila. Classification (GTDB taxonomy): domain Bacteria; phylum Verrucomicrobiota; class Verrucomicrobiia; order Chthoniobacterales; family Chthoniobacteraceae; genus Chth-196. Next base: position 1,650 of record CAMDSZ010000188.1, on the reverse strand, counting down.
GCCATAGGCGCGCCCACTGGCACTGGGAAATCTTCAGTGTTTGATTACTTGAATAAACCAATTCAAAAAATCCAGGAGGAAGAGCAGGCGAACTGGGACAGCCTGAAGAAACCTGAAATTGATGCAAATCTATATTTTTTGGATTTAGAAATCAGAAAAGCATCAAAAATACTATCATTGCAAACCTCTAGTTTTTCGGAAGCATCTAACGCACAATTAAAAATTAAGGCTGCTGAAAAAACCAAAGCATTACTGCTTAATGAACTCAAAAAACGCCCTCGATATGTAATCGAAGATTGCAGCAATCAACAAGCTGAAGTAATCATTGCAAATCAGACTGACAATACAATCCTTAGTGCTAGCGCTGATGCAAGAGAGGTCATCAACAACCTTTTGGGCCGGCTTTCCAAGGAAGGCCACACAGGTGAAAATCTGTGGCTGAAGCTTTACAGCTGGGAGGCGCTTGTCACGGATAGAATCACTCGCGAAGCCGTGAGCGCAAAGGAGACTTGCGGATCAGCGATCTGGTTGGTGCAGCCAGATCTAATTACCAAGCTCTTCAGCCATGAAAAGATGCTCGATAGCGGTTTGGTGCCAAGGCTTTTAGCCTGTAATATCCACTGCGACGCGGGATTTATCGAATACGATGCCCCGGGTGTTCCCGATTCACTCACTGAGGATTGGGAAAAACTTATTCGTACACTTGTTGCAGGAAGATCGAAGCGAATAACGCTTACGGTCTCTAAGTCCGCGAGAGTCTTAATGGAGAACTGGGAAAAACGCTGGATTGATGCAAGAAATCGTGGGGGGGAATTCTATGATATACACGGGGTTGTTGCAAGGTGGTCGGAAAATACGTGGCGAATTGCCGTAGTCCTTCACTTGATTGAATTTCCGAACGCAGCAGACGGTGATGAGGTTTCAGAGGAAACAATCGAAGCAGCGATAAGCATCGCGAAATGGATGATATCTAGGCAGTTGATCATTATCGAAGATGGGCGTCGAAAAAAACAAGTCTCGGAGCTGACAGTCATCAAGGAGGTAATCGCAAAATTTCCAAATGGAATTACGGCCCGCGAGTTCATGCAACAGAAGAAATCCATGGTCAACAACAACGCAAAGGAAGCAACCGCCCTTCTGGAGCGGCATGTCAGCCAAGGCGCGTTGCAAAGAGTCGAAAATAAACCCGATGGGGGCGGGCACACCGAGGTTCGCTACAAATTGAAGCAGTAAGATCTCGGGTGCATCTAATTGCCTACACTTGCTACGCTCGATTCCGGCATCCAGGATGGAGGGCTGCTACTCTTGTCGGATCGAGTGTAGCGAGTGTAGATCGTGCACTTGGCTAAAACCGTTTTTAGCCATCGGTGCGCTGTGTTCGTCTGATTCACTTAAAGTTGTGAAAAACGAACAAACCGACTACCACTTATGCAACTTTTGACTCCATGCACGCCCCTGCCCAGATCGCCCGCCTGCGCCTCCTCGTTTGTCTTCTTGGCCAGCGGGGTGCCCATGATTGGTGGGATACGTCTTTTTTAACAGGACCGGGTCTGGAAACCCTCGAGTATAACTTCCCCCGCGCCCCCAAAGCGGCCGCGTTCACCGCTACTGTTCTGGCCGCAAAAACCCTCCACGATGAGCGGATTGGGA
>CAMDSZ010000187.1 GCA_945906945.1 Akkermansia muciniphila | reverse complement strand
GCACCCGACCTCCTTTTCCTCTCGGAAACCGCAGAACTGAAATCAACTCACGAGCCCGCGCCGGTATGCTTCCGCCGCCGCTTCCGTGCGGTCGCTTACCTGCAGCTTCGATAGAATCGAACGCAAATGCGCCTTTGCAGTACCCAACGAAATCGAAAGCGCCTCGGCGATTTCAGGATTGGTAAGCCCCTTGAGCACCAGCTGCAAAACCTCAGTCTCACGCGGCGAGAGTTCCTCCGTGTCGGAGCGATCCGCCAGTTTTCGCGAGACCTCCTCTGGAATCCAACGTGCGCCTGCATGCACAGCATGGATCGCTTCGGTGAGTTGCTCAGGTGCAGTGGTCTTGAATGCGTAGCCGCTTGCGCCAAGTTTGATGACCCGGTGGATGTCCTCCTCGAGCTCCGAGGTTGTTAGAACAAGCACACGTGCGGAGCTGCTGTGTTTCAAAATTGACTTCAACGCCTCAATGCCGCCTCCCGGCATACGAATATCGAGCAGCGTCACATCCGGCTCGAATTGTTTGTGCGCCGCAATGGCCTCCTCGGCTGTCGATGCCTCTGCGACAACTCGAATGCTGTTTTCCAGTTCAAAAACGGCCTTCAACCCCATCCGGACAATCACATGGTCATCCGCCAATAAAACGTTGATCGGTTTGCTCATTCTGGGAGTGGAATACGCACGCAAACGGAGGTCCCCCCTCCTTGCATCCGCAGGATCTCCAATGTTCCGCGAAGCTTCTTTGCGCGCTCTAACATGTTCGACAATCCAAAATGACCGGCATCGGGACCCGGAGCGCTCTGCGGATCAAATCCCCGGCCGTTGTCGACAACCTTCACGGTAAGCGCGCCATCATCAAACACGGCTGCCACTTGAATTTGAGTCGCCGCGGCGTGCTTGAACGCGTTTGTGAGTGATTCCCGGACAATCCGAAGCACTTGAACAATAAATGAGGCCGGCAAAAGAGGCTCGTCCTCTGACACCGAACAGCAAACCTCAGTCGCAGAAACAGCGCCGGCGTCCGCGCATTCCTTCGTCAAAATATCGCTCAACAGCTGCTTCTGCGTGCCGCCAAACTGGAGGTCCCACACCGCCTCCTTCACCTCCTTGCGTCCGCGCGCTAACAACTGTCCGGCCAGCGCAAGCCTGTTAACTGCCGCTTGAGGATTTTGATCAACCGTTCGCGTCGCAGCGTTCAACTGCAGACTTGTTGCCAACAAAGTCTGCTCCAAATTGTCATGAAGATCTGAAGCCATCCGTACCCGCTCCGAGAACAGACGGTTTTCAGCAGCCTCACGCCTGGTAATCTCTCTTTTCAAGGCCCGGTTTTTACGCCCAACGCTGAAAGCAAAAACTCCAGCAAATCCCGCGAGGCCGCACACACTCGCCAGCGCTGCCGAGAGTCGCCTGCGATTCCACCAAAGCGCTGCTCGCAAAAGCTCCACATGATTGGCGTCGGGAAGAACAAGACTGAACCGGTTTGGCATCACTCCCGCCCGCCGCCGCTCCTCGCTTAGAAGAAGCGTACAGATCCCAGTCAACCGCAGCTGAGCCCCAGGCTCCAGGAAAGCTGGAACACCGAAGCTTAAAGGCAGAAAAGCGCTGAAATACTGCCTCCCAGACGTCAGCTCAACAACTGTCTTGCCTTCACGCTCACGCACCTCCAGCACCGTTGCATCAAGACGAATCAGTCTTCCATCCCGGTCAACGAGCCCGTTTTTTGAAAGGACCGCTTCCGCATCAGCGTAATCGTCGGGAATCACCGCCCCCGAGTCCTTACGCTCGGTGATCTGCGCGTCCTCCAACTCCACAGAATATTCGCCAACAACAGGAAACCCACTTACGTTGATACGGTCGCCGACTGCGAAATTTGGTTGAACGACACCCCTTGCGTCAGGGCTCAACGGACGAACCCGAATGGCGAAAGGTCCATCCTGAATGACCACCAACTCACCGGGGATCACACAAGTGACAGTGCCGCTGGTGGAAATTTGCTCCGCAGATTTGGGTGATTTGTTCCAATGCAGCACTTCATCGATGCTTTGAGAAGAAGGTGTAGCGGGCAACTGAACGACATCCACATCTTCCATGGAATTCATCATCAAGCTGACGCTCTGGATTTGGCCGCGCGGGTTGAGCCAATGCAACGCAGCCCCCCGAAGGCGAACCTTCGTGCCGGGCAGCAAGACATCCTTCTCCAGATCAAACCTGAGCATCCACGCGGTCAACGGCGCCTTGCCCCTGCCAATATCAATCGCAAGCCGGCGGGGCTGAATCAACGGCAACTCGAGACGGCAACACCGCACCGTGGCCTCAACCTCAACAAAGAGACCCTGGTTTTCCGGCAAATACAGATCCTCGAATCCAAACCTCACCGGAGACGGCATTTCGCCCACCGGCCCGGCTTCAACCGAGGACGCATTGACCCTCAACCCCTCCCGCGAAAGGTCGGTGGTCCCCCGAACCCGTACTCGCTGGCCGTGCTGCAACGGAATGAAGTCATTGGGATAGACCATTACCCCGCCGGTTTGATCGTTGAGATTGAAGTTGAATTGTTCCTTCGAGGCGTCCCGCAGATAAGTCACCACTCCCTCGAAGTCCACTGATTGCCCCTCCGAAATGGCCGTGCGTGAAAGCCCCCGCGCCTCCGTCACCCGCCTCAAAGGACCGGTACCGCCAGGCTCAGCCGCACCCAAATCACACGCCGAAGGGAGGGCGCACAGGGACAGGAGGCCGAGGATTCTGTGAAGCGTGGAATGCATGAAGCTTGCGGGGCGGCTACGGTTACCCCCGCAGCATGATTGTCCAATGGAAAAAGCGCGACTATCCGGTCGGACAGTATCAAAATTCGAAAATAAGCTCACACTCCCCCCTATGCGTCTTCCCCCGTCATGTTTTGCTTTGTCCGGGCTGCTGCTCGCCTGCGCGCCATTCACTGGTTGGGGAGCCCCAGCGTTCCGTTGGGATTTTGGCGCGGAGGAGGCCACCAAACTCGAGTCACATGGCGGCGTGCACCGCGATGTACCCGGCCCGCGCCCACCCGAATTCCCCGACTTTGAATCCTCCAACACGGCAGCGCAGTTTGATGGCAAGGGCGCCTATTTTTCGTTCCCCGATTTGGGACCAAACAGCCCTTTGGATTTCTCCAACGGGGACTCCATCACCTTGGAAGCGTGGGTGAACCCCTCCGAGATCGCAGCGAACGAAATTGTCTCAATTGTAGGCAAGGGCCGTACAGGAACCGCGGGGTTCCCGCAGGACAACCAAAACTGGGCGCTCAGGCTCCGGGAAAAGGGCGGCGCCGTGTGCCTGAATTTTCTGTTCGCAACGCCGAGACAAACTTCCCAGACGACAAAGGATGCGCACTGGCATCGGTGGACGAGCGCGGAGGGATTTGCAGCGAATTCCGGCTGGCACCACGTCGCAGTCACATACCGTTTTGGAGAAGCGTCCAGCATTAAGGGATGGGTTGACGGACGCCCCATGAAAGGGGCTTGGGACATGGGAGGCGCGACCTCGGAGGCGCCCGTCGTGGACGACGACGCCGTCTGGATAGGCTCCACAAACAAAGCCTCCGCAACCAACAGCTTTCGCGGAATGCTGGATTCCGTCGCCATTCACCGCGAGGCGCTTGATCCTGAGGTGCTCTCCAAACGCTACCAACGCACCGGCGAACGCGTTGCAGCCAAGCTGGCGCCGGAGACGATGCCGGATCTCGGGAACCTTCCGCAGGGAAAAGTGCAGCTCACCCTTCATCAAGACTTCCCGTCACCCTCACGCTGGCTCAACGATGGTGAGCAGTGTCCTAAGGAAACCATGCGATGGACGATGGATCGCTTCCTTCTTCCGAGACTTCCTACCCTCTACGATGCCTGGGGAATCAGAGATGTTTGGAAAGGCCCAGTACTTATGAGGCTAGCAGCGGACGTCACTTTGCCTCCCGGAAACATACAGCTTCAGTTCAGAGTCAAAAACCTCGGGCGCGTCTGGTTGAACGGATCGCTTGTTTTACGCAACGATTCGCCCGCTGGAAAATCCCCCCCAGACGGAGAGCAACCAATGGACTCACTCCCAGTCTCCAGCGTTCCTGGGCTCCGTTCGCCTGGATACGAAATGAAGGAGATTTTCGGCACGGCGGAAGTGCCAGCCGACGGCAAGTGCCGAGTGGTCGTCGAAGCGCTCGTTGGCAGCCCTAAATCGCGCTCAGAACCCGGTGAATTGGGTCTGTCTTTTGAGTCGACCCCCGGTGTGTATTCGGTGCTAGGTGCGGCAAATGGAGCGACACCGCTTTTGCTCACGGATGCTTCGATGGAGCCCGAGTTGAGGCGGCTCGCGAAAGCCCTCGATCTCTTCGACATTCAAAACCGCCGTCACGCTGCCTCGACCCAAGATCCATTCTGGGAAGCGCGCCACTCCGCCGCAAAATCATGGGCGGAGAACAGGCCCGCGCCGAAAGTCCCCACGGATGCAGCCCACCCCGTCGATGCGTTTTTGAAAGCAAAAATCCGCACCGCTCTTGAAGCGTCTTCCCAGACTTCAATCGAGGACTCTAAAAAATTCCACGGCCAGGTCCTGAGCATCCTCAAGGATGAATGCTTTCGCTGCCACGGCGACAAGGACAAGGGCGGGCTCAAACTCAACAGCCGCGAAGCAGCAATTAAACCGGGCGAGTCCGGCGACCCCGCGCTGGTTCCCGGAGACGTCGCTGCAAGCCAGATGATCCGGCGCATCCAAAGCAAGGACGAAGACGAACGCATGCCGCCAAAGGGACAGGGGTTGAAGCCAGAACAAATTCAGGTGCTCGAAAACTGGGTCAAGTCGGGTGCGGCTTGGCCGAGCCCGCCGGTGAGCGAAGTTGACGTGCGCCCATCCGCAAAGTTGAGCGACGCCGCGTATCTGCGCCGGCTTTGTCTTGATCTCTCAGGGTTGCCGCCCAGCGAGGCCGAACTCAAGCGGTTTTTGGAGGATTCACGACCAAACAAGCGTGAACTGCAAATCGACAGGCTACTGGAGGCCCCCACATGGGCAGATTCATGGATGCCGTACTGGATGGATGTACTCGCTGAAAATCCAACCCTCATCAATCCAACCCTCAACACCACCGGCCCATTCCGTTGGTTCATTCTCGAGGCCTTCCGGGACAACAAGCCGTTCGACCGCTTCGTCACCGAGCTCGTGTTGATGCGAGGGAGCCAGCACACAGGCGGAAGCGCAGGGTTCAGCTTGGCGGGTGAAAACGATGCACCTTTCGCAACCAAAGGACAGATCATCGCTTCCGCATTTCTCGCCGTCGAACTCCAGTGCGCGCGCTGCCACGACTCACCCTACCACAGCACCAAACAAGCCGATCTTTTCGGGCTGGCAGCCCTTCTGGAACGCAAACCGGTGACGGTTCCGAAAACAAGCATGGTGCCCGCCGCATTCTTTGAAAAGAAAGCGAGGGAGTCGCTCATCAAAGCAACACTGAAGCCAGGTCAAGAGATACCCCCAGCCTGGGCGTTTGCCGATCAAACCGGCGCCACCGACGAGCCATATCTGGATGGACTCACTCAAAACCCCAAAGACACCCGTGAACGGCTTGCCGCCCTGCTGACCGCCCCACAGAACACCCGTTTTGCACAGGTCATTGTCAACCGCACCTGGCGGCGATTCATCGGCGCAGGCTTCATTGAGCCGGTGGCGGATTGGGAAGGGCACGAGGCATCGCATCCGGATCTCATGAACTGGCTCGCGCACGACTTTGTTCTGCACGGATACGACCTCAAGCATCTCGTGAAACGCATTCTCACCTCGGATCTCTACCAGCGAGAGGCAACCGGATCCAACCTCACGGCATCAGCGGACCTGCGCTTTTTCACGGCACCCGAGCGCAGGCGGCTCAGCGCGGAACAGGTGGTCGACGCACTTTACTCGGCCTCGGGCCAGCCGATGAACACCGAGGAAATCACCTTTGACCCCACAGGACGCCGGCCCGAAGGAGCCCGCATCAACCTCGGCAAGCCAACTCGCGCATGGATGCTGGCAAACCTCACCAACGACAGAGACAGGCCGAGCCTGAGTCTGCCGTATTCGCAATGCGTGGTCGACGTGCTCGAGGCGTTTGGATGGAGCGGAGCAAGGCAGGCGCCGCGAACGGACCGCGAACTCGCCCCGAATGTGCTTCAACCCGGGGTCCTCGCGAACGGGGCACTTTCGGCCACCCTCACCCGAGCCTCTCACAACAGCCCGCTCGCCGATCTAGCGGTGAATGCATCCACACCGGAGTTGATTGTTGAAAGCATTTTTCTGCGCTTTCTAAGCAGGCCACCCACGCCACGGGAAGCCGAACCGTTCATCATCGCATTGCGTGAAGGCTTCGCTGAAAGGCTAATGCCCAAAGACAGCGTGAAGCCGCCCGCGCCTCAAGAGCCACTGCCACGCGTTACCTGGTTCAACCACCTGCACCCCGACTCAACCACCGTTGCTTTGCAAAACGACAAACGCGCCAGACAGGGACCACCACCGGATCCGCGTTTGAAACAAGCGTGGCGCGAAAAATTCGAAGACCTTGTGTGGAGCATAATCAATACGCGTGAGTTTGTTTGGATGCCGTAACCCCAAAAGCCACTTCTCCCGCTCCCCATCTTGTGACTATCCCCAATCCATTTTTTATGAACCGCAGACAATTCATCACGACAGCGGGCGCAGCCATCGGCGCCGGAATGCTCCCCTCGTACGCCGCGTCCGCCCCACGGCTTTTGCGGGGAAAGGCTGAGCACGTGATTTCAATCTGGCTCGGGGGCGGCATGTCGCAAATCGACACATTCGATCCAAAGCGGCCCGGCGATCCGAAAGCCAAGCTCGCCGGATCCTATTACGATAGCATTGCCACTGCGGTTCCCGGCGTGCGCGTTTGCGAACATCTCTCAAAGCTCGCGCCCTTGATGGACCGCGTGACCGCGCTTCGCACGGTGAACCACGGCGTTGTCGACGAGCACGCAGCGGCAACAAACCGCATGCACACCGGACGGCCGGTGAGCGGGACCGTGATCTACCCATCTCTCGGTTCAGTGATCGCTCACGAGAGAGGCGCCGCATCCGAAAACGCCCCTCCGTACGTGGTGATCGGGTACCCGAGCGCGACTCGGGGCCCGGGATTTCTCGGCGCCAAAGCGGGTTACCTTTATCTCACGGAAACCGGACGCGGACCCGCAGGATTGTCGCATCCGGACGGCCTAGGAACGGAGAGGGCGGCGCGCAGGGAATCATTTCTAGCGGGACTGCAGCAAACCCAAGCAGGAACCGTTGACGCGCGCCTGGCGGACTATGACGCGGCGATCGAGCAAAGCCTCCGTCTAAGCGGTCCCGACTTCAACAAGGTATTTAAACTCGACGAGGAACGCGCGGATCTTCGCGCCCAGTACGGCGGCGAGTTTGGTCAGCGCTGCTTGCTGGCAAGACGGTTGGTAGAGCGCGGGGTCCGCTTCATCGAAGTCTCCCACAACCTCAACTTCCTGAACGGATCCGGATGGGACGTGCACAACACGGGCATCGTCAATCAGCACGAGTTAATCCGCGAGTTAGACAGCGCGCTATCGGCGCTTTTGCTCGATCTAGAATCTCGTCGGCTTCTGGATAAAACCCTCATTCTGGTGAGCTCCGAATTCGGGCGCCCGCCCGAATTCGACAGCGGTGGAGGGCGCGGACACCAGGGAAAAACATTCACCTGCGTGCTCGCGGGCGGCGGCCTGCAGCATTGCGGCGCCTACGGGGAAACGGACGAACTCAGCAAGACCATCGCATCAGACCCGGTATCCGTACCGGATCTTTTTGCAACCGTCCACGCAGCGCTCGGGATCGACTACACTCGGAACCTTTACGACGGAGACAGGCCGGTGCCGATTACCGATGGAGGCCAGCCAATCGCAAAACTCTTCAGCTGACCCGCAGCGCTTTGAGCGGTTTGATCAAAGTGGTCTCCAGACAAACTTTCATTAACAGCT
>CAMDSZ010000186.1 GCA_945906945.1 Akkermansia muciniphila | reverse complement strand
GAACGCATCAGCGCAGCTGGGGCTGCGCGCTCCCAGGGGTTGTCGACGGTCGCGCCTCTGGCGCTTTGGAGCCAACAACTGAATTTGTGAACTATTGGATCCGCATTTCTAGCCTGTACTGCCTACTAGTGGGCGGCGGTAGCGGGCGGCGGGAAGAGTGCGGTTACGGGCGAGGTATGTCGGGATTCCGAAGTGCGCGGCAAAGTGCGCGGCAAAGTGCGGAATCTTGCCGTCACCAGCCGCCTGAGACCTGCCATTCTTCAAGCAGCGCGGGTGGGATTTCCTGAAGGAAAGAGGATACGCGTTGGAAAGTGTCCTCTGACCCGAGATTACGCCGGATCAGCGGCCAACTCAGGTAAAGGTCATCCTCGGCGCGGGTGAGGGCGACATAGAAGAGCCGGCGCTCCTCTTCGAGTGCATCCGAGTTTCCCATCGAGCGCTGCGAAGGAAACATTCCTTCGGTGAGCCATATGAGGAACACGTTTTTCCACTCGAGTCCCTTGGCCTGATGGATGCTTGAAAGAGTCACTGCGTCTTCACCGAAACCGTCCGCGGGCGCGTTTTGATCGGCATTTGTCATGAGTGCCATTTGATCGAGGAACTCGTCGGTGCTTGAGTATTGTGAGGCGAACTGTGAGAGCGTGTTGAGGTCTTCGCGGCGGGCGTCGTAGTCAGGAAACTGCGTGCGCGCGTAGTCATCGTACACGGCTTCGCGAACACTTTGAATCATCCGCGACGGGCTTGTTGGTTTTCCATGTGGAGCGATCTCCTCGAGGGTGTGCCCGAGTTGCTTCCACGCGTTCATGGAGCGGGAAGGAACTTTCAAGGAGGAAAATGACGCGCTGAATGAAAAGCTCTCGAGCGGATTGGCGCGCGCGTCGAGCGCCTCCTGGCCGATTGCGGCTACGGACTTCCAAAGATTCTCTGCGGAACGCGTGCCGATACCCGGGAGGAGCTTCACCATCCGTTTGAAGGCGATTTCGTCGCGCGGGTTGACGATGAACTTTAGAAAAGCGCCAACGTCCTTTACATGCGCTTGCTCAAAGAAGCGCAGGCCGCTTGTGATCTTGAACGGAATCCCTGCACGCGTCATCTCCATCTGGATTTCCATCGAGTGGTAGTGCGCCCGATAGAGGACAGCCATTTGCTTCCAGAGCGAGCCCTCGTCGTACAGTTCCTGCATGCGCGACACGATGAACTTTGCCTGCTGGATGCCGGTTTGAACCGGAATGACTTTTGGAAGCTCACCGCTTTTGCGCGCCGCGACGAGTTCCTTGCGGTAGGCGTTTTTCAATCCCATCAGGGTTGCGTTCGCGAGTTCAAGAATTTCAGGGGTTGAGCGGTAATTGGTTTCGACTTTGTAAACATTCGCGCCCGGATAACGCTCCGGAAAACTCAGTATGTTGCGATGATCTGCGCCCCGCCATGAGTAAATCGCCTGGGCATCATCGCCGACCACCATCAAATTTTTGTGGTACGCGCTGAAGAGATCAATCAGCCGCGACTGCAGCGGGTTGGTGTCCTGGTATTCGTCCACTAACACGAACTGGAATTGCTTCTGATACTTCTGCGCAATCAACGGGTGGTTGGTGAGAAGGTCGACTGTCTTTGAAAGAAGATCATCAAAGTCTGCGGCGTTTGTATCAATCTTGCGCTTTGCATATCGCTTGGCAGCCCCCTCCATCAGCTCGTCCCACTCGTCGATATGCGCAAAACGCTCAGGTAAAATTTCCTTGATCGACCTGCACACATTGACCGCGTAACTGATCACTTCGCCGACTACCGAAGGCTTCACAGGGAGCTCCGATATCTTTCCGCCCTGCATCTCCAAGAGCGCGGCCTGCAGCAGTTCATCGGCGTCCTCGCGGTCCAAGACCGTGAATCCGTCGCTGAAACCTGCCTCGAGCGGATGCCGACGCAGGATCTTGTTTCCCACTGAATGAAAGGTTCCACCCCAGAGCTCGGACAAATCAGAGGAGACAAGTGCGCTGACGCGCTCAAGCATCTCGCGGGCGGCTTTGTTCGTGAAGGTCAGTAGCAGAATTTGCGAGGGGTGGACCCCGTTTTCCAGAAGGTACGCCACTCGGTAGGTGAGGGTCCGTGTCTTTCCGGAGCCCGCCCCCGCCAGGATCAGCGACGGTCCCGGCGGCGCGGTGACTGCCGAGTACTGCTGAGAATTCAGCTCCGCGGCGTAATCAATTCGCGGTCCCGCTGGCTGCGAGGGTCGGATGTTGTATTCGCGGGGCATTAAGAGGGCGCAGACTGCGCTCAGGGCTGTAGTTTGCGCAAGCGGATATTGCGAAATGCAGCTGTGGTGCGGAAAGTCGCGATCCCGAGTGGCGTCGATAAATCGATTTCGCCGGGACGGAGATCAAGATCCTTACCAGTTGTGTCCACATTTGCGATTTGCTCGGCGTCGATCCAAGCCTGGATTCTCGAGGGCTCGACCTTGAGGCGGATTTTGTACCACTGGTTGTCCTTGAAGTGGCGTGTGAGCGTCGTTTCGTTCTGCGACGCATCCTCGCGATCAATGCTTGAAATTCCAACGGTCGAGCCACCCCATCCGCCGACCACGAGAGTCAGGTGCCTTTGGTTGACGGGAAAAGTGAGGCCGCAGAAGAAATCCAGCCCGGTACGCCTCTGCGCCTCGAGTTCGAGCTCGTAATTCATTGTCGGCGGCTTTCCCTTGTAAGTCATGCCGGCGAGCTCCTCGCCCCTTTCGATAAGTACCACTCCATCCTCAACTGAAGGATCGCTCCCGCCGCCGAAGTCGGTTCGCTTCCAGTTGCCGAGGGTTTTCCCGTCAAAAAGCGTCTCCCAAACGGGCTCGGCGGCTGTGAGCGGAATCGCGGTAGCTGCGATCCACGATATCTGCGCAATGAACTGGCGGCGTGAGGGGAGTTGCATAACTCCTCCTCACACCGGATGGGGGGGGAGCGCCAGCCAAAAGAAGCGGGATTCGAAAAAAACTGGCTATTTCCTAGTCCAGCGTCAGGAAGCGAACGCAGACGGAGCCGCCCACCGAGATTTTCTTGCCGGTGAACGCCAGCTTTCCTGTGGCTTGGTCGACGCTCAGAAGCGCGGCGCTGTTGCTATCCTGATGTGCGACAATCATCCATCGTCCGCTCGGATCCAGGCAGAAGTTGCGCGGAATTTTTCCCTCCGCCGATGCGTTTTGGATGAGTGAAAGTTTGCCCGTAGCGGCATCGCAGTTGAACACGGCAATCGTGTCGTGCGTGCGGTTGGAAACGTAGACGAAATTGCCATTCGGATGCACAACGGTTTCGGCGGTGCTAAAGCCTGCCTTGCCCCGATCCTCAGCTGGCAGCGTAGAAACCGTTTCAATAGGGGTCAGTACGCCCTTGATCGCGTCGTATGCAAAGGACGTCACCGTCATGAGCATCTCGTTGTTTACAAACGCGAATTTTCCATTCGGATGAAACGCGAAGTGGCGCGGTCCGGAGCCGGGAGGGACGTTTGCCTGGCCGTGGGCCGTCATTTTGCCTGAGGCGGGGTCGAGTTTATAGATGAGCACCTTGTCGAGCCCGAGGTCGCAAGCGAATGCATACTTGTTGTCTGGGCTGGGGTTGATGCTGTGCCCGTGCGGGCCCGCTTGCCGCTTTGGGTCAACGCTCGAGCCCTCGTGTTGAACAAACGTTGCCGCCTCGCAAAGACTGCCTGTTGGCCCGATCTGGTAGGAAGCCACGCTGCCGCCGCCGTAGTTTGCGATCATTGCCATCATACCATTTTTGTCCACAGACACATGGCACGGGCCTGCGCCTACGGAGGAGACTTGGTTCAGGAGTTTGAGCTTTCCATCGGGTACGCTAATGGAAAACGCGCTGAGTCCGCCTCCTTTTTGTCCCGGAACCGACATCTCGCCAACCGCGTAGAGGAAGCGTTTGGAAGGATGGATTGCGAGAAAGCTTGGACTGGAGGTTTCCACCGCTAGCTCAGGCTCGGAGAGTTCGCCCTTTGCGCTATCAAATTTTGAAACGTAGATACCTTTGCTGCCGGACTTGGCGTTTGTGTAGCAGCCGAAATAGACCAAGTGCTGGTCGCCGGCGCTGGCTGAAGTGAGGGTTGCAACGGCAAGGCCGAGGGTGGTGAGTGTGACTTTCATGGGGGATTAGGGATTAGGGGTTGGGGGAGTGGAGTGAAGGGGGACGTGCGGCGTAGTGGTGAGTTTGAAGCGGGTTTTGGTCGGGCTGAACTACTTGATCGGGCCGTTCGGGCCCTGGCCGGGTTGCCATTTAAGGGTGCCGCCATCCACCCCGTCCTTCGGGAGTTCATTCGCGAATTGGTCGTCGTCCTTGAGTTCGCGGCGGAGCCGGGCCAGTTCGCTTTTCAGGCTCGCCAGAACGACGGCTGATTGGGGCTTGTCGTAGATGTTGTTTTGTTCTGTGGGATCTTTCACCAGATCAAACAGTTCCCACGCATCTTTTTTCCAATAATGGATAAGCTTGTGCGTCGCAGTACGCACGCCGTAGTGGGCGCGGGTGTTGTGATGGCCGGGATCGTGATAGTAGCGGTAGTACATCGATTGCCGCCAGTCAGAGGGCTTTTCGCCGCGAAGAAGCGGCACGATGGAACGGCCCTGCATATCGCCTGGAACCGGCACTCCCGCAATGTCCAGAAAGGTGGGCGCGTAATCGGCGTTGATTGCAAAAAGATCGGTCGTGGAATTCGGTTTGCAAACTCCGGGCCATGAAACAAGGAGGGGAATGCGCAGCGATGGCTCGTACATGAAGCGCTTGTCGTACATCCCGTTGTCGCCGAGAAAAAATCCGTTGTCGGTCGTGTAAATCACAACGGTGTTCTTCGCCAGTCCTTCTGCGGTGAGCCAATCGCGGATCCGGCCCACCTGATCGTCGACGCCCTGAACGCATGCGAGGTAGTCCTGCATGTACTTTTGGTATTTCCAAGCCACCAGTTCGTCGCCGGTGAGCACTTTCTTAACGCCGTTCTGTTCCAATTCGACTTCCATCGGCTTTTCGGCAAGCCACTTGTTAGTCGCCTGCTGAGTGAGTCCCACTGGGGCGGTGAGCTTCAGGTCGCGACGTGTGAGGTCTTTCGCGACAGTCTGTGCGTTCTCGGGAAGCGCCGCCGGGCGCGTCACGTAGTCGTCGCGCAATGTGCGGGGTTCAGGAATTGTGGCATTTGCAAACTTTGCTGCATTGATCGGATCAGGCTGCCATTCGCGATGCGGCGCCTTGTGATGTAGCATCATAAAAAATGGCTTGTCCTTCGGTCGGTTTCTGAGCGCCTCGATACCAAGGTCCGTGATGACCTGCGTGGCGTAGCCGGGATAAACCCGTGCCCCTTCCTGCGTGAAAAGGATCGGGTCGAAGTAACGCCCCTGGCCTGGGAGGATGTTCCAGTGGTCGAACCCCGTCGGAGCCGAGCCCAGATGCCATTTGCCGAGCATGACCGTGTGGTATCCGGCAGCTTGAAGGAGCTTCGGCGCGGTTTGCTGGGCTCCGTCGAAAATATTAAAGACGGGCGTTCCGTTCATGTGGGAATATTTTCCCGTCAACACCGTGGCTCGGCTCGGGGTGCAAATCGAGTTGCACACAAACGCGTTGTTGAAGCGTATGCCGTCGCTGCCGAGCTTGTCGAGGCTCGGTGTCAAGTTGACCTTCGATCCGTAAGCAGAGATCGCGTGCGAGGCGTGGTCATCTGTCATGATGAACAAGATGTTCGGGCGCTCAGACGCGGGCTTCGGAGCGGCGGCCAATAGATGGCATGCAGGCGCGATTAACAGAGCGGCTGCAAGTCGTGCGATGCGTGAATGGGTGTGCATAGTGCTTTAGGGGACAATTGGGGGGGATCTGGGAGGTGCAGGCTGACGAGGCCTTTGTGACGATCGCATGAAGCGACCGCTCCCAAAGATTCCCAGTCGGAACCAATTATGGAAGGTTTTTCGGTGTGGGGTCTCGAGTCTGTGGGGGGCGCAGAGGAACGCTTGCATTCATCAGGGAGAAGTAAGCGCAAAGCGCGTGCTCAGCTCGGTTACAGCAAACGTTGTGTGGGGGCGGCCGTTTGCCATGTGTCGCGGTGCGTCAAATCCCGCGAGTGGACTGTGCAACTCTCAATAATCTCGAATCACTCCTGCGCCCTATTACTCCCAGCACCTGCGATAGCGGAGATAGTTCGTAAGGTGCAACGATCTACTTGAGCACGACTCAAAAATCCAACCCCTTGTTGACTGACTGGCTCATTCATCAGAGCTCACACTACCGAGAATTTGTTGCAGGATCGCGAATGAAACTGCGGGGCTATCACCTGCGAATGCCGCAACGACTTTTGGTAGCTTAGTTGAAGACAATAAAAGCAGCAACGCTGTATTATGATTGACTCCAGAAAGTTAGCTGTCCGAGCCTGGTAGTCCGTGCCGCAGCAAAGAAGCGGGAGCTGTCTTGCCTGAAGAATCAATCTGAGCCTGATGTTAGGCTACCTTCCACCAGGAGGCTGCGAGAGGGGACTTTCCTCTCAAGTGGGCACGATGTCTTCGGTTCTCAGAAATGGTGGCTATAAAAAGTGCATAGCTACGATCAGGCTTTCTCACAGCTCCAACTGTCCTCGGTGTGTCAGTAGCGTTGTGGCAGCGTGACCAAAATCTCCACACTTGCGAGATCGCTTCGAAAATTCATTTTTTGATGACGGCCACTACGAAAAAAAGGCCCAGTGTGTGACAGGCAGAAGCGCCAGACGGCACCGCGGTTTCAGTAGTGTGACGGGTCTGTAAAATGCCGCGCGTGTTGCTATTTTTGACTTCTCGGAGGCTCCCGATCAGACGATCAGCTTACCGACGAAAAACACGGAAACAACGCGTCGGGATTCTCCCTGCGACGCGGTTTCCGAACCTGACGCATGCGACGCTTATGAAATCCCGAATTAGAGTTCCCGAGGTTCTTGGAAATACTTTGATGGATAGCCGATTCAACTCACCTCGGTGGTGTGTCATCCTTCCAATTCTTGTATGGACCGTCCTAATTCTGGGAAATGTCCTTTTGCCGGTTGAAGCGATGGCCGGCGTCCCTGCTATCACTCTTCAGCCTACTTCCACTAGTGGCTTAGTGGGTGGAACCGTGCGACTAAGCGCGGCGGCAACTTCAGCGACTCCGAGCCTTACCTACACGTGGTACAAAGGAGCTGTTGGTGATATTACCAATCCAGTCACTGGTGCTCTCACAAGCGCGATAGCAGGAGGTTCGTCGAGTTCCTTGGTGGTGACGGTTGGTAGCAGCGCAACCTCATATTGGACTCGGGTCGCGGATGCTGAGGCAGGCACGGTGAACAGTGCTGCTGCGACGGTGGCGCCGTTTGGCGGGTTGAAATTCACCCCGTTGGCATCCCTTACGCTGGATGGAGCGGAAATTTCAGCATTCGATCCTACGAGCAAGCTAATGTTTACGACTTCGAATGTCGGCTTGCAGATTGTGAACGTGGCGAACGTCCAACAGCCAGTTCGCGCGGGCAGCATCAACTTTACAAGCTCGCCTTTTTTGCTGAGTTCCACTGATATCACCAGCGTCGCAGCATTCGGAGGCACCGTGGCCGTGGCTGTTCCCCATTTGACAAAGCAGAACGCAGGAAGCGTTGTTTTGTTCACGATCAGCGGGGGCACTTTGGTGCATCAGAAGACGGTAAACGTTGGCGTTTTGCCGGATCACGTTTGCTTTACCTCCGACGGCAAGAACGTTCTTACAGCGAATGAGGGCGAAATGCTGATCGACGGGACTGATCCCGCTATGGGAACGGTATCGATCATTGACCTCTCCAGTGGGGTGAGCAACGCAACGGTGCGGACGGCAAACTTTGAAAGTTTTGATTCTCAGGCTGCTGTGCTTTTGGCGCAGGGAGTACGCATTTTTCAAGACCCTACGAAAACAGATGGGTCCCTGATGAAGCCGTCGCTGGATTTCGAGCCGGAGTATATCGCGATCAGCCCTGACAATAGAACAGCGATGGTCACTTTGCAGGAAGCGAATGCCGT
>CAMDSZ010000185.1 GCA_945906945.1 Akkermansia muciniphila | reverse complement strand
ACTGGGATCGGTGCGCTAGTTCATGTTTACTCCACGGTCTACATGGCGGACGATGCGGGCAAATCACGCTTTTTCGGCTCCCTCTCTCTCTTCATGTTTTCGATGCTCGGCATCGTGCTCGCGGACAATCTCGCGATGATGTTTATCTTCTGGGAACTAGTCGGCGTCAGCAGCTTTCTACTGATCGGCCATTGGTTCACGAAAAGCTCAGCCGCTGACGCTGCGAACAAGGCGTTTCTCACAAACCGAATCGGCGACTTCGGATTCATGACGGGAATCCTCCTTGTCTGGTCTGCAACCGGGTCTGTGACATTCGATGGCATTCAGGCGGGGCTGTCAAAACTCACAACCAGCCCCACTCTCCTCGCTCTCGCCGGTCTCTGCTTGTTTTGTGGCGCTGTAGGCAAATCTGCGCAGCTTCCTCTCCACGTTTGGTTGCCAGACGCCATGGAAGGCCCAACACCCGTTTCCGCGCTAATTCACGCCGCGACCATGGTGGCAGCCGGCGTTTACATGTTGGCTCGTATTTCTTTTATTCTTGAGCCATCGCCTGCAGCTCTCTCTGTAATCTCGATCATCGGCGTAAGCACTGCTCTGGTTGCGGCACTGATGGCCACTCAGCAGGATGACATCAAGCGGGTGCTCGCCTATTCGACCCTCTCCCAACTCGGGCTAATGGTCACTGGGGTCGGGGTCGGCGCGTGGGGCGCGGCAATGTTCCACTTATTTACCCACGCTTTCTTCAAGGCTCTCCTTTTCCTTGGCTCTGGCGCGATCATTCATGCGCTCCACCACGAGCAAGACATCTGGAAAATGGGTGGCCTCCGCAGGACCATGCCAAAGACATTTGCCACTTTCGCGGTCGGAACACTCGCTCTCACCGGTTGTCCGCTCTTGGCCGGCTTTTTTTCTAAAGACGCCATCCTGCTCGCCGCTTGGCATAAGAATCCAATCATTTTCTGGCCAGCTTTGATCACCGCTCTTCTGACAGCCTACTACATGACCCGGTTGGTACTCGTCGTGTTTTTTGGTGCCGCTCGTTCAGAGTCCGCAAAACACGGCCATGACTGCCCAAATGCAATGACAGTCCCACTTTTAATCCTCGCTGCGCTCTCCATCGTAGCAGGCTACCCCTTCTTCGCCGAGCCCATCTTCGGAGAGCAACTATTCCATGCAACGCACCTTGGTGAAAAGGTCCAGATCGTACCGATCTTTGCGATCGGAGCTTTTCTGGCTGGCACCGCCTTGGCGATGTGGGTTTATAACGATCGGAGTCGCTCAACGAAGGACCCAGTCAAGATTCCGCTATTCGCGAATCGCTTTTACATCGATGAGCTCTACGCCAGTTTGATTGCCAGCACTCAGGATCTTCTCGCCTCTCTCTCGGGTTGGGTGGACCGTTACGTGCTGGACGGCGCGATTGTTCGTGGCCTCGCTTCATCCACCTGGGGAGTCGGCTACGCTCTGCGACTCCTTCAGTTTGGCAACCTTCAGGGGTATTCATTCATCTTTGGGGCTGGCGCTGTCTGCCTCTTCTACATTCTCACCAAGTAACCGGAACTGCTCATCGTGCTCACCACTCTGCTTTTAGTTCCTATTGTAAGCGCGGTTGCCCTGCTGTTGGGCAAAGGCAACCGATCCCTAACCAAATTCTCAGCGCTCCTCCAAGCCGCAATTACCCTGCTGGTCTGCCTCGGCTACGACACCGCTAAATCCGGTTATCAGTTCGTCTATGAGCTGCAGCCCTTCGTCCCAAGCCTTGACCTGAAATACTCGGTTGGCGTTGACGGACTCAGCGTAGTCATGCTGTTGCTCACGGCACTGGTGACTACGGCTGCGATCTGGCTCTCTCCGACGATCGAGAAAAGAGCGAACCTCTACGATGCATGCGTGCTCCTAATCAGCGCGGGCGCGACTGGCGCTTTCCTGGCAAAGGATTTGTTCTTCTTCTATGCATTCCACGAACTCGCGCTCATTCCGACTTTCCTGCTCATAGGGCTTTGGGGTACCGGCGAGCGCCAGGCAGCTGCTTGGAAAATCACAATCTATCTCGGATTTGGTAGCATCGTACTGCTCGTGGGATTGACTGATCTTTTCCTATCCCTCCCCGCAGATCTCCGTTCATTCGACCTTGAAAAGCTCGCAGCCGCAGCGGCGCGACATGCGATCCCAGCGTCCGCTCAGCTTCGCCCTTGGCTCCTACTCACCGCCGGATTCGGTATTCTGATATCTCTCTTTCCATTCCACAGCTGGGCCGCACCCGCGTACTCCTCCGCCCCGACTCCGGCTGCCATGCTTCATGCGGGCGTATTAAAAAAATTTGGCCTTTACGGCATCATCCGCCTGGTAGTTCCCTTCCTGCCCGACGCCCTCAAGCAGCCGGTGGTGGGTGATTGGAGCGCGCACGATCTTCTGCTCTTGGCGCTTCTTGGCAACATCCTCTACGTAGGGCTTGTGACCATCGCGCAGCGCAAACTCGACTTTGTTATCGGTTTCTCGAGCGTGATGCACATGGGCTACATATTCCTAGGCATCGCATCAATGAACATCACCGGACTGAGCGGAGCCTGCCTCCTGATGTTCGCGCACGGGCTGTCGGTTGCGGCACTGTTTGGAATCACAGGGATCATCCGCGAAAGAGAGGGCTCTTTGAGCTTTGATCGCCTTGGTGGCGCGATGAAAAGCATGCCGTATCTCGGAATCTGTTTTGCAATGGCAGCTTTCGCTTCAATCGGTCTGCCGGGCTTCGCAAATTTCGCCAGCGAAACCATGGTGTTTTTCGGATGCTTCCAGAGCGGAGGAACCGGCTTTATCAGGACAGCGACGATTCTCGCCCTCTGGGGCGTAGTGATTTCGGCCGTTTACATGCTGCGCGCTTACCGGACCGTCTTTCTTGGCGAAGTTCCACCTGCGCGTACCGGATCATCCGCTTGGGCTGACCTTCATGGGCCCGCAAAACTCACCTTGGCAGCACTGCTCGGCACTTTGTTGCTGGCTGGATGCTTCCCGAAAACGCTAATCGCTTACATTAAACCCACACTGGAGGCGGCACTCCGCTAGTTGACCATGTTTCCGCCCATCACACTCGAAATTCTTGTTCTTTGCCTCGGATTCATTCTGTTGCTTGCAGAATCTTTTTCCAACAGTCCAAACAAGCGAACCATCCCGAAAATTGCGATCTTCTGTCTAGGCTGGGTTTTTGCCTGCTCGTTTTTCACCTCAGGAAACCCCTCAACCATAGAAGCCGGATCTCTCTGGAACTTCTACAGCGGCGATGAAACGGCTCTCCTATTTAAACGCATTGCAATCCTGACCACTATCGGCGTGTTAATCATCTCGATGGACTACGAAAGTGTCGTTGCAAAGTTTATCCCTTCCTCGCGTCAAGGCGCAGGCATTGGCGAATTCTACATCCTGCCAATATTTACATGTGCTGGACTGATGCTGATGGCGTCCGCCGTGGATCTAATCATGGCTTTTGCAGCACTTGAACTCGTGACCATCTCATTTTACGTCTTAGTCGCCTACATGCGAGGCAACACCAGCACGTTGGAGGCCGGCGTGAAGTACCTCATCCTGGGAGCGCTCAGCACTGGGTTTTTCGTGTACGGAATCACGTGGATGTTCGGTCTCACTGGCGAGACACATCTAGCCAAGATCGCCGTCAAGCTCGCCCACCTTCAGGATTCTGATATTCCCATCCTTTTCGCACTAACGCTGGTGCTAATCGGTCTTGGGTTCAAAGTTGCCTCTGTCCCTTTTCAAAGTTGGGTTCCCGATGTCTATGAAGGCGCGCCAACTCCTGTCACAGCCTATCTTTCGATCGCTTCAAAAGCGGCAGGAATGCTCCTTCTCCTCAGGGTTGTAGAACCTTTCCTTGGCGTACCCACGATCGCACCAAAAGTCCTGACGGTCCTTGCTCTGATGGCAGGAGCCACAATGATTTTTGGTAATCTTGCAGCCCTGCCTCAAAACAACTTCAAACGTCTCCTCGCCTACTCAAGCATTGGCCACGCAGGCTACTTGTTGACTGCGGTGGCTAGCGTTGAAGGAACTCACACTGCATTTGGGTCTGTTGGCGCAACTGTCGGCTTTTATTTGTTCGCCTACCTTCTGATGACTCTTCTGGGCTTCTTCTCATTGACCCTTGTTTCCACACAGTCTCCTGGAGATGACCTCCAACATTTTAACGGCCTCTCAAAGCGCTCACCTTTTGTTGCATTCTGCCTCCTAGTGTCCATGGCTTCACTGGCTGGGATTCCTTTGACGGCCGGATTTTACGGAAAGTTCCTCGTATTCTCGCAGGCAATAAACGCAAAGCAGTGGACACTGATCGGCATTGGGATGATCACTGTCGCCGCGGGGTTCTACTTTTACTTCCGCGTGGTGGCCGCTATGTACTGGCAAGAACCTACGGATACCACTCCGATCCACGTTTCTCCGCTGAGCCGGTTTGCGATGGTTGCCCTAGTTGTGAGCATCTTCTTCTTCGGAATTAATCCAGCTCCAATTCTGTCCTCGCTGCGCTCACCCGCAACGGCCCTCGCAAAGTAATCCGTCATTGGATGCGGCCCGCGCCGCCTGCGGGAAAGCCGAGGTATCAGGGCGGCCGCCCGACAGAGTGATTTTCAAGTGCAGAAAGTAACGGCGCAAATTGATTTTGTGCCCTACGCTTGGGCATGTCTGAAGCCGTCCAAAATGATGCAGTGCTTAGCGCGACCAACTTATCAATCGCATTCGGAGCAAGACCGCTGCTTAGCGAAGGCACCATTGCCATCTTGGAGGGCGAGCGCGTCGGGTTAGTAGGCCGCAACGGTTGCGGCAAATCGACCTTCCTTAAAATCGCGGCTGCTGTTCAAGCACCCGACTCTGGCCACGTCACGGTCCGCCGGGGCCTTTTGATTGGCTACCTCCCCCAAGAATTCGAACTGGAGGAGGAGCTTTCCGTCCATGAGGCGGTCATGAAAGGCGCTGCCGCAGTCCAGTCCTTGTTAGCCGAGTACGAGGCCACTCCAGCCGACTCCGCAAGGGCCGCGGACCTTCTGCACCGCATCGAACAACTCGAGGGATGGGGCCTTGAATCGCGCGTTAAAGCACTGCTTTCACATCTAAATGCTCCTGACCCGTCTAGGATTATAAGCTCGCTGAGCGGCGGAGAGAAACGCCGCGTAGCCTTATGCCGCGCGCTGATTGCCCGACCGGATCTTTTGGTACTGGATGAACCAACAAACCACCTCGACACTGAATCCATCCAATGGCTGGAAGATTTTTTGGCAAGATACCGGGGAACATGCTTGTTCGTAACCCACGACCGATACTTTCTAGATCGAGTTTCAAACCGGATCGTCGAGATATCTCAGGGACGATTCATCTCGTTTCAAGGCAACTACACTGACTTCCTAATCGCTCAGATGCACCGTGAATCTATCGCAGATCAGGCGGAACATCGCCGCGAGAAATTTCTCCAGCGCGAACTGGAATGGGTTCGGAGGGCGCCGAGTGCTCGGAGAACCAAATCTGTTGATCGAGTGGAGCGCTATTTCGAAATGGCTGCAGCGGGACCGCCAGAGAAGCTTGGAGCAGTCGACATCATTCTACCGCCGCCGAAGGAACTTGGTAACCGTGTCATCTCGATTCGAGGCCTGAGCTATTCACTGGAGCAGCGAACTCTGATTTCAAACCTCACTCTGGAGATTCCGCCAAATGCGCGCATCGGCGTGATTGGGCGAAATGGCGTCGGAAAGACAACTCTCCTTCGGCTGCTGACAGGCGAAATTCAGCCCACGGCGGGAACCATAGAACTTGGCGCTCGGACCGAACTGAATGTCATCGATCAACACCGACTTCAAATCGATCCAACTCGCACGGTTTGGGACGAGGTCGGCGAGGGAAAGGAGACTGTGAAGCTTGGCGAGGAGACTCTTTCACTGCGCGCCTATTTGCGTCGCTTTTTATTCACCGAGGACCGGATTGGACAAGCAATCAGTCAACTCAGTGGAGGCGAACGTAGCCGGGTGCTTCTAGCTAAAATATTGAAGCGCGGCGGCAATGTTCTCTTGTTGGACGAACCTACGAACGACCTCGACCTAGCCACGCTTAGACTACTTGAGGAGGCGTTAATTCAGTTCAAGGGGACCATCATTCTGGTTAGTCATGACCGGTACTTTATGAACCGTGTTTGCACTCACACTCTTGCGCTCAATGGCGATGGATCCGTGCAGTTCGACGTCGGAGCCTACGAGGAGTTCATCATCCGCCAATCAAAGATCGCGGCGGCATTGAAACCACAGGTCAAGCCCAGCACTGGCAGCCCCCTTACTCCTGAGGCACGTCCTGCGCGTGCACTCAAACTTTCCTGGAAAGAGGAACGTGAATTGGAAGTGATGGATCAGACTATTCTTGGAGAGGAAACTAAGCTCGCCGAATTTGAAGCGCTATTGAGCGACCCAACTTTCTACAAGGAGCGCTCCGCCGAGGCGCAGGTCATCCAACTGCAGTGTGAAGAAATCCGTACAAAAATTACAGGGCTGTACCAAAGGTGGGAAACCCTAGAACAAAAGCGTGTCGCCGTAAAACAGTAGGACCGGTCTACTGCCCCCTACCCGAACCTCAAATCCACATTGCCCAAGCTTGGGCGCCCACATAAAATCTGAAAATGCTTCCATCCCCTCCGGCTGCTAACGTCACGCAAAAGGCTCGGTACATAATGATCGGCGGATTCCTTGGCGCTGGAAAAACCACTGCAGTTGCTGCACTCGCGCACCGTCTATCTAGCCGCGGCCTTAAGGTAGGATTAATCACCAATGACCAGGGGCAGGAGTTGGTGGACACCGCAATGCTGCGTTCAAAAGGGTATGCGACCGAAGAGATTCCTGGCGGCTGTTTTTGCTGCCGCTTCAACTCCCTAGTGGACGCTGCGGACCGACTGTCTGAATCAAACCGCCCGGACGTGTTCATCGCCGAACCCGTCGGTAGCTGCACGGATCTGGTAGCCACAGTCACCTACCCCCTGCGCCGGATGTACGGAGACCATTTCACCATCGCTCCCCTCAGCGTTCTCGTGGATCCAGTGAGAGCAATGCGCGTTTTCGGATTACAGGCGGGATCCTCCTTTTCACGAAAGGTTGCTTATATCTTTAAAAAGCAACTCGAGGAGGCAGATGTCATTGTTGTCAGCAAGGCCGACACCCTCAGTCAAAGTCAAGTTGACAAACTTAGGGCAGCACTGACGACCGAGTTTCCAAAAACAAAAATCCTGACTGCCTCTGCGCGCACCGGGGTCCATTTGGACACATGGTTTGATTATCTCGAATCGGGTGAACAGATTGAAGGCCGCTTGATGGATGTGGACTACGATCTGTACGCCGAAGGTGAGGCGCTACTTGGCTGGCTGAACGCAACGGTGCAGTTTTCATCCGAGGAGGAGTTTGACGCAAACCATGCGATGATGATGCTGACTACTAATCTGCAAAAGCGGTTTTGTGCGAGCGGCGCGGAGATCGCCCACTGCAAGATGACTTTCAGCCCGGGCTCTGGGCTGGGCGACATCGCGGTAATCAATTTGATCCGGAACGATTTCGTGCCGGAGCTCTCGATCCGACTCGAGCAACCTGTTCGGTCCGGGCAGTTGATCATCAATCTTCGTGTAGAAGAAGATCCGGAACGTCTCGCCTCCGCGCTTCGCGAATCGGTATCCGAGCTAACAAGCCAGATGCCTCAGCTGAACGCGGCCCTGGAGCATCTCGAAAAATTCCGTCCTGGAAAACCGACTCCAACCCACCGAGTAACGAATGGGCCATCCGCCGCTTCGGTTGGTGTCTAATCACGAAGCCGATGTCTGTTGGTTACTGAGCACCAAGTTTTTCACCCGAGCGTTTCTTGTCTTGTTACAAAGTAGGTCGTGATGGTCAACCTGCTCTTCTCCCAAGCGCTCCCCGGCCGGGGGGTGTAAAGATTTGTCTGTAAAAGTCTGCACAACCCATCGACCCGCCGCACTGGCAGTCGATGGAG
>CAMDSZ010000184.1 GCA_945906945.1 Akkermansia muciniphila | reverse complement strand
CAGTACACGCGCTCACTAGCTACAGTGGTGCGGCATCCGGAGAATCGTTCGTTTGCTGTGCACCCGGGAACCGAGCAATCAAGAAATGCGCGCGAATAGTGCGTGTGCCCAGCACGCCCATCGCCTTCGCATTTCACGTGCGGATGTCCCTGCTTTTCTGAGTTGCCTTTTTCATTCACTCTCCTTGATATTAGCGCGCATCCACATCGCCCCCATGCTTATCCGCAAGCTTCTGCCCACCGTGCTTCTTCTTTGCTTGCCGCTTTACGCCGAGCTCGAAAAAGCCCAATCGTCGGCTGCGGATTTTGTGCAATCTTTTTACAGTTGGTATGTGCCGTTCGCGCGGGCAGACCACTCACGTGCGGCCTTTGAATTGGCGCTCAAGCGTGACTCTTCGATTTTCAGCGTGGAATTGGCAAAGGCCTTGCGGGCCGATGCTGCTGCCCAAGCCAAAGTGCCCGGCGAAATCAATGGCCTGGATTGCGATCCTTTTCTGAACAGTCAGGATCCGGACGAACGCTACGAACTCGGGAAGGTCACACAAAAAGACGGTCGTCATTTGTGTCCGCTGCACGGTGTTAGCGAAGGCAAGAAGCGACCGAGACCTGTGGTTATCGCCGAGGTCGAGCAGAAGTCCGGGCATTGGATTTTTGTCAATTTCCACTCCCCAGAGGGAGGCGATGTCCTCTCCCTCTTAAAGGCATTGAGTGCGGGTCGTCGCAAAAATCCGTAAGCGATAACCTTTGGGCAGATCTCTCAACGCGCCACCTCTCAAAGTCGCTGCGCTCGCGCGGGATGTTTTTGCAGAGAAGCTTTCGCCATAACGGCTGGGTTGGTTTTTCCAAGTGCTGCTTCTGGTTATTCCATTGGTACCTCTGCGCGGCTAGCGCGCGGAAGCGACTGCCCCTTTGGAGGAGCGGCACGGGCGTGACTTTTGGCGCCAACAACCGGAGCCAAAGCGCCTCTGGCCCGTTGCCGCGCGTTCATTCCCCGTGTAGGCTCATCGTTGTGCCAATTCCCGTATCTCAGGTGAGCCTCCGCCCATATCAGCGCGAGGCTGTGGCTGCGGTGATTGCGGCGCGCCGCCGCGGTGTTCGGCGCATGGTCGTATCCTTGCCCACCGGGGCAGGCAAGACCGTGATTTTTTCGCAACTCGCGAGGCTGGCCCGCCGGCAGGTGCTGGTGCTAGCGCATCGGGAGGAATTGTTGGGGCAAGCGCGCACCAAACTGGAAGCAGCCCTGGAAGGGCGGCATGTTGTTTCCATCGAACGAGGGGCGGAGACCGCCTCCGCGGACGCAAAGGTACTTGTGTGCTCGATTCGTTCGCTTCACGAGGAGCGGCTGGCCCGGGTGATCCGGAACCGCGATTTCGGATTGGTGATTTACGATGAATGCCACCATGCGGCCGCGGAGGACAATATGCGGGTTTTACGGCAACTGGGGGTGTTCGAGGACGGCTGGGACGGCACGCTCCTTGGGTTTACCGCCACGACCGCTCGGGGCGATGGAAAGGGTTTAAATGCCGTATTCGAAACCATCGCATACTCTCGCAGCCTTCCTGAGATGATTGATGACGGATTTTTGTCGCCGTTACGCGGATTCAGGATTTCCACGGGCGCGGACCTGACACGGGTTAGTTCGAGCGGGTTGGATTTTTCCGGGGAGGAGTTGTCGGAAGCTGTGGACATTGAGGAAAGGAATGCGCTTGTGGCGAGGTCGATTCAAGAGCTCGCCCGGGACAGGCGGACGATCGCGTTTTGCGTGACGGTGAGCCATGCGCGGCATCTTTGCTGGGCGCTGAACCGTCTCGGTGTCACCTCCGGTTTGGTTTACGGCGAGATGACTCCCGACGCGCGGGCGCAGGCGCTCGGGGACTTTCGCAATGGACGCACCCAGGTGCTGGCCAATGTCGCCGTACTCACCGAGGGGTTTGACGACCCAGGAGTCTCCTGCATTGCGATGGCCCGGCCCACTCGTTCGGAGGGTCTTTACACCCAGTGCGTGGGGCGCGGCACCCGGCTGCATCCCGGAAAACGCGACTGCTTGATTCTGGATTTTGTGGATGCATCGACTCTGCCGCTTTGCTCGCTTCCCTCGCTCTTTGGGGTGCCTCGATATTTTGATTTACAGGGCGGAGACGTGAGTGAAGCCGCTCGTGCGTGGCAGAAGATTTTATTCGATCACCCGGGCTTTGAGCTGGAGGCCGGTGCGCTGACGCTACCCGAAATTCAGGAGCGGGCGGCCGCGTTTAATCCGCTAACGCAGGAAGTTCACGAGGACGTCCGCGCAATCTCGGGAAACGCCTGGTTTTCGCTCGGGCGCCACGGACTCGGTCTTTATTTTGAAAAGAAGCCGGGAGTCACGAATGAGGTGCTGGTGCTAAAACTCCCGGGCCGCGGCAAGGTTTGGGAGGTGCTAATGGATGGCGCAAGTATCGAGCGGTTTTCAGAGCTCGAGGAGGCGGTTTCAGCCGTGGATTACGAATTGGAGAAGCTAGGCCGGGCCATCGCCCTTTCGGCGCTTCCCGGCGCTGCATGGAGGCAGGCCCCCGAAGGCTGCGTTCCACGTGCGGAGATACTTCAAAAAGCGTTATGGGACAGGCTAAACAGCCGGCCCCCTCGCTACGGCAGAAATGCCCCCGGAAAAGCCGAAGTCCAGTCCTGAGGACGGGTCGTTTCAGTCTTCGCGTAACTCCCGAGTTTTCACACGGGGAGTGATCGCCTCATTACCCGACGAGAGCGGGATCCGAGGTCGAAGCAGTTTTACTGTTCCTCCAAGCCCAGATGGGCCAGATGTTCCAGATGGCATCGACCCAAACGCATTCAAACTAAGAGCGAGGCTTTGGTTTTTTACCACCGCGCTGTTCGGATTCCAGTCAAGAACCCCGCGACCGACGGCTTCCCACCAGACTCAAAACAAAGTTCACCTTTCATTCAGTCATCTTTAGGTGACATGCATTTTTACCTATGAAGCCTTCGCTTCCCCGATGCCCGAGCGGCCGCACGGCTACTTTTGTGGCTTCCAATCTGGGTTTGGCAACGCCTCCCAGATACGCAGGTTCCGGAAACTCGCATCCGTTCCGACTCCGAGCATGACGCTGCACTTTGAAGCGGCAATGAGCGGAGCCTTCACGATGGCGGTCTTACCCACCACGCTTCCTACCGCCTCACCGTCTTTCATCTCGAGCAGGACGGTGTACCACTCGCCTAAATTGAGCGAGACTGGGACAGAGCTCTGGGGTTCCTTGTCTCTCTGATTGTTCGCAGGATTAATCCGATCCGCCGAGTAGGGCACGAGATTGAGTCCGCCTTGCCCCAAAAAAAGACCGCAAACATAGTCCTTCTCGTCGGTGGCCTTCACGAAAATCGAGCGGTATTTTCGTCCCTCGGCAGGAACGTCATTTAGACGGACATCGACCTGGATAATCGCATCCTGAAAATCAATACCGTAAGAAGCAGTGGCTGGATGGTTGGCACTGGGAGACTCGATGCCATGAAAGGCGTTGTCTGAACACTCCCAACGCCCGCCCTTCCCTCCTTCGGGTCCCGGATTAAAACGCCACCCCTTGAATCCACTTGCGAAGCGCTGGACCTTGTCGGACGTCCGGTCCGGCAGACCGCTAAGAGCATTGCTGTACAATTCCTTTCCCCGGATCGTCGCCGATGTTTTTGGAAGCAACTCGCTCTCGGCATCAGCCGGAGTGATCGCTATCAGCGTGCAGAGTGCGATGAGTCGTGTCTTCATGTGTGGCGGGCGTGCCCTGCGCTCCGTGCTATGTTGAGACCCTGCTTGAGGAAAGCCAATAAAGCCCATCGTAGCATTTTATTTCGCCAAAACTCCGCTAGAACTGAATCCACCCTTTGTCAAAAAGGCGGTCCACAAACCAAGCGCAACCCACCATCGCGAGCGCAGTCGAGAAACCTTTCATCACCCATTCGCGATGCACCGAGCGCTGCATCGCGGCAATAATCGGCAATAAACAAACTATCACGAAAAGTTGCCCGGCTTCCACCCCGATGTTGAAAGCAAGCAAACATCGCATCAAACCCTCCGCGGGCATTCCCAGCGTTTCCAGCGCAGCAGCATAACCAAAGCCGTGCACCAGCCCGAACACCCCGGCCAGCGCCCATCGCCATCCGCTTGGTCTGCACAAAATATTTTCCACAGCAACGTAGATGATTGTCGCAGCAATCGCGGTTTCAACAAGCCGCGTCGGAAGCGATACAACGTGCAGCGCCGCCAAGCATAGCGTCACACTGTGCGCAATCGTGAATGCGGTGATGATTTTCAGAAGATCACGAAACGAACCGACCACCACCAGCGCCGCTAAAAAACAAAGATGATCAAAACCCAGAAGCCGATGGTGACTGGAACTTTGGCAGCGTCTGCAAAACGTCTTTTTTGGCGTTGCGTACATCGAAGGCGGAGCTGGGGCTCCACGCTCCCATGGGGGGGCGCTCCGCTACCGCATTTTTAACGAAACTTGAACAAGCAATCAAAAGATTGCCGCGGCGCTCATCGCTGGGAGCGCGGAGCCTCGACTCCGCCACCCTAACTGCTGTTCGATCTCGACTCATCGTTGCCATCGCCTAATAAGAATCGAAGGCATTTCCGTCAACACTCCACCCCATGATCGAACCTGGACAGCAACTCGGCGAATACGAAATTTTGGAACTATTGGGCCAGGGTGGGATGGGGGCGGTTTACAAGGCGCGGCAGACAAACCTCAGGCGCTTGGTTGCGATCAAGACATTGCAGCCTGGACTCGCTTCAGAGGCAGAGTACGTGCAGCGCTTTCACAACGAGGCGGTCGCGGCCGCGGCCTTGAATCATCCCAATCTGGTGCAGGTTTACGCCGCTGGCGAAACAAACGGGATCCACTGGTTCGCCATGGAGTACGTCGAGGGCGAATCGGTCCAAGCGCGCATGAAACGACAATCTCGGTTGTCAGCCGAAGAAGCGCTCGCGATATGCATGCACGTCGCTTCCGGACTCGAGTATGGCTGGCGCAAGGCCCGCCTCATCCACCGCGACATCAAGCCCGACAACATCTTTTTATCGATGGACGGCGAGGTGAAGCTGGGCGACTTGGGACTTGCGAAAAGCACCTCGCAAGAGCAGAGCCTCACGATGACAGGCGCATCGATGGGCACGCCGAATTACATCAGCCCGGAACAGGCCGAGGGCACCAAGGAGATCGGCATCGGCACTGACATTTACAGCCTTGGATGCTCGCTCTTTCACATGATTGCAGGCACCGCGCCTTATTCCGGTGAAAGTGCTTTTTCGATCATGATGAAGCATGTCAGCGCGCCCATCACTGATTTGCGCCAGGTGCGCCCTGAGTGTCCCGCGACCCTCGCTGCCGTCCTCGCAAAAACCATGCAGAAATCGCCGGCAGACCGGCAGCAGAGTTACGAGGAGTTGCTCGCCGACTTCCGGCGTGCATACGAAAACCTCAATGAACCGCCTGACGCAGCTCATGGCGTGCAGGCCGAGGCACCAGCGGAGCCGGTTGTTGCCCAAAACCCGGAGAAAGCAACGGCGCGAGGCACCGCCAAGAACTCATCAGGCCGTAAAGTGCCCGCGGCAAAAGCGAATGCAACCATCGCCGCGATCGTGGGCGCAGTAGCGGTGTCTGTGGTTGTGGGTCTCGGAATTTCTCTCATCAAAAACAAGAAACCTACTGAAAGCGGACAAAGCTCGGACGCTGTATCGGAATCTGCCTCCGCAAAGTCTGAGAGCCAGTGGCAAACGTTGTTCGACGGCACCTCGCTTGCAAACTGGCGCGGCCTAGATGGAGACGTGCCGGCGGCGGGATGGGGCGTTTCAGAGGGCGCCATCAAAAACACCGGGCGCGAGCATTGCATCATCACCAAGAACTCGTTCGAAGACTTTGAACTTGAGCTGGAATGGAAAGCGAATTTGAAGGGAAACGGAGGAGTGGCGTTTTGGATCGATCCCAAAAAGGCAAAGACATCGGTGAAGGACGCAATGGAAATACAAATAGCGGACCCTATACCTGAACCGTTCTATGGGAATAATTACACGTGGATGGATTCCGGCGCGCTTTGGGGAATGATCCCGGGACAGAAAGGGCTCGCGGTTACCGGGCAGTGGAACCGGGCGAAACTTGTGATGCGGGGAAACGTGGGGGAACATTTCATCAACGGCAAGCTGGCATGCAGCTACGAGATTGGCGATGCGAAGTGGGATGCAGCTAGGCGCTCAGGGCTTTACGCAAACAATCCGAACTACGCCCAAACCAGACAGGGATCGATTGGCCTTCAGTCGCTACCCCAGGGCGAGGTTCTCTACAAAAACATTCGGATCCGCTCACTAAGCGGGCAATCCGAAAGCAACAAGGCGGTTGAGGCGGCCACGGATCCAGACCTCAAAAAACTGGTGGATCGCTTGAGCAAAAACTTGATTGTTCTACCGGGAAAGAAAGTTGCGATGAGCAAAACGGAATTTACCGTGGGCGACTGGAAGCTGTTCTTGAAGATTCGGAAATTACCTGGATGGACCCAGCCGAGTACGGTGAACGGAGTGAGCTTTACCCAGACGGACGAGCATCCGGTGGTTGATGTTTCCTGGCAGACAGTCTCGGATTTTTGCAAATGGCTGTCCCTACAAACCAAAAGCGAGTGGCGTATGCCCACCAATGAGGAGTGGAACATTGCCGCGGGCGACACCGCATTTCCGTGGGGAAATTACTTTCCACCGAAGACGAAGGACGGGAATTACGCGTGCCTGGAAGATGGCATGCGTGATCCGAGCGCCACTGGTGTTGACGGGGTCAAGGGTACGGCGCGCGTCGGCTCTTTTCCCCCGAACAAGCTGGGATTTTATGACCTCGGCGGAAATGCGGCCGAGTGGACCTTAGACGGAGCAAAGGACGGCAGCTTCGTACTTCGAGGACAGTGTTGGATGGATGATGGCGAGAAGCTGCAATCGAAGGAATATCGTTGGGCGAAGGGTGGCGCAGCTACTGGTGCGCGTGGTTTCCGCGTGGTGCGGGTTCAAGCGAACTAAGGCGCATCCTGAAATCGCCCAGTGTTCGATATCGCACCTGGCCGCAGGAATGTGATGGGTGCTGTCTATTTCTTCACGATGACGATCGCCGCCAGGTTTCTGGGAGCACAAGCCTCAGCTCAGCATAGCTGATGCTCAAAAATCTACGATTTGAAATTTTGGTCCGTCCAAATAATTTTCCGGGTATAACAAAGCAGGCGCGCAAGCTTTTTGTGAAGGCTTCGGTTCCTCCAGTCCCATTGCAAAAACCAACCTCGTACGCCGGTTCGTCTTGTCGAGCAGCGTTGGCCGCCCATCTTTGGGCTCGCTCGATTCCTCACTGCTGACATTCTCAAGGAACCCACTCAGACCCCATGAGACTTCCGCTGCTTTATTGTACTTGCCTGACTGTCATGAGCGGTATGCCGCTGCGCTTGGTTGCCGAAA
Organism: Akkermansia muciniphila; assembly: GCA_945906945.1. Taxonomy (GTDB): domain Bacteria; phylum Verrucomicrobiota; class Verrucomicrobiia; order Chthoniobacterales; family Chthoniobacteraceae; genus Chth-196. Next base: position 617 of record CAMDSZ010000184.1, on the reverse strand, counting down.
CATTGCATCCATTGACAGGTGGAAGCGTTCCACAGGATCTGAACTCGCTCTGGGGCGACTTTGATCCGCGCAAGGAACCACTCGAAGTTGAGAACATCCAAGAATGGGAACAGGACGGCGTGACCTGTCGCATTCTCCGTTACACGGTGGGAGTCTTCAAAGGTCACCCGGCTAAAGTCGCCGCCTTTTACGCCGCCCCAAAGGATGCAAAGTCGCTGCCCGGTCTTCTGCACATTCACGGGGGCGGTCAGTCAGCGAACCTTGCCACCGTCGTTACCGATGCAAAGCGAGGCTATGCGAGCCTCTCGCTTAACTGGGGTGGAAACAAGATCTCCTTCGCCGACGGCAAGCTCTACGACGGACCGAACACCGACTGGGGCGCGCTTGACGCCACGCATCCTCCGCAAAGAAACAAGGTCAACCACTTCGCCGGAGGCACCGCTCCTGATGCATTCACCCTTGATACGGTTGATTCTCCGCGCAACGGCAACTGGTTTTTGGTAACTCTCGCGGCGCGCCGCGGGCTGACGCTCTTGGAGAGCCAACCCGGGGTGGATCCCGGCAAACTCGGCGTCTACGGACATTCAATGGGCGGACGGTTGACGACGCAACTGACC
>CAMDSZ010000183.1 GCA_945906945.1 Akkermansia muciniphila | reverse complement strand
AAGCTGAGCTTCGATCCATGGATTGGTGTACGTCTGGACGCCAGTGCGATCACTGTGAATTTCGGATGGTATAGTCCACTTCGCTAAATCTCCTGCCATGTAAGGAATCTCGTTTGCGATCTGCTCACGAAGACGATGTCGGTTCTCCTCAGTATCGGTCGGCATCGGCATTTCTGTTTTGTTGCAGAGAATTAGGTGGATCTTGTCGCTGATGTCATCGGTGATTGGGGGCAACACAGTTAAATTCTCTGGTGTGCTGTTGCAGCAAATGATCAAGCGCCCAAAAGGTGTGATCGTAATGGGTGTTTTGTGTTTTGGGTGGAAGGCGACACCCGCTCCGAATAGCTTGCTCTTGAGTTGAGCAGCTAGTTTACGTCGCGTTCGGATGTCTGTGGAGTGCTCCTGATCGTCAATCAGCCAAATTTCACCGTTGAGGAGCTCCCCATTAAAACCGTCTGAATCCGCTGTAAAAGCTTTAAATGCGTCGACAACTCGTCCCCCTAAAAGGGGCGCGATGATTTGAGAGACAAACAGACTCTTTCCGCTATTTTTTGGCCCAACTAGGGCCATTGCTTGGCCTGGACGCACACTTCGTTTTGAGCCGGGGGAATTGGGGTTTAGCAATCCGCGGATAGTTTCGTACGCGACTTTAAGGTGCGCCAAAACTGTCGCAAACTGATCTTCCTTTTCTTCAACGATAAACAAACGCCTCATGATATCGCGAATCGTGGGCCATCCGCTTCCAAATGTTCCCACGTTTGGTGCTATTTCGACCGGCAACTCCGGTGCCTGCATGCAATACAGCATCAATCCGTTTTCATGGTGCACCCCTTTTCGATAGCCCGGAAGCGATCCTGCGTAGTCAATAGCCTGACCGGTCTGGATTTCGTAAAGTTTTTTCTCGAGCTGTGCTTTTGACAGATCGTCAAAGGTTGACTCCTGTTTCAACGCGCGTTTAGCAGTGGCTTCGGTGGCAAACACAGCCTGACCACTGGGTTGTTCCCACAGGTAGCCTCCTCCGTGCTTCATGTAATAGATCTTCGAACATTGTTTTGGGGGCGGTTCGGATTTATTGCTATTGTCTGAGTCGTCTGCCTGTGCCTCCTTTAAAGTGGCGGGACCGTTAGCTTGGGTTGCACCGCTTCGGAAATTTACCTGATCCGTTTGCATCCCGTTGACTACTGTGGAATCTCCGAACGAGTAAGAGTTTTGGGTGATTTCCTGAAGTGCTGTGCCGGTGTTTAAATCTTGCTCCTCTTTCGGTGACGCCGTCTGATTTTCCGGTAGGAGGTTGGATGCACCAGTGTCGGGATAGTGGAGCTCCTGATGACTCTCAAACCGACACACTGCAGACGCCGATATTTGAGGCTCGTCGACACCATCAACCGAGTTGGTCGGTGGAAGAGAATCTATGTGCGTTAAAAATTCCTCGAGCGTGATCCTTCCGCTTTTCAAATCAAAAGCATCGTCGCCGTTGAGTTCGGAATTTTTGGCAGGTACTTGAAAACCCCAAGCAGTCGTCCTCATAGGCGGCTTAAGGTGGACGTTGTTTTTCGGCTGCGAGTTAGGAGCGCTAGTTTTCTGCGTGTTGGAGCATTCAGCTTCGGTTAAGCCGTTTGCTGTCTTTTGCTCTTGATGAATGTTGGTGACTGTTGGGCCAGCGTTAGGCGTTGGATCCGGATTAGTCATTCGCCACCCCCACTTCCATATTGGCTGCGAGGTAGTTTCTGACGGATTGGACATCGTAAAGACGTCGACCCCGAATTTTGCCACGTTCGCGGAGACACACCGAACGGACATGTCCTTCACAGGAGAGTCGGTAAAGGTGTGTTCGTGATAGATCGAAAAGCTCACGGATTTTCTTGTGTCCGGCGAACTCAGGATTTAGCTTGGAATCTGCGATTAATGGTGCACTTAATAGCATGTTAGACATCAGGTTAGATTTAATTGGCTCAGTTTTTTTCATACGTGTTTTTAACTATCTCCTGACCGTGCGGTGCAGGAGTGCCTGGAACTTCCGCTAACCCGATTTTGACTTCGACGTGTATAAAATGGGGCCCATTAAAATTCCCTCAGATGGTTAACAAGTGGCTGACTGAAACTGATCGTCGTTTTTGCTTCTGATCTCGGAAATATCACGCTGGGATTTCCTGAACCGCGTTATGAGTGCGCTTAATCAGTTGGAACAGTTGTACAGGGCATACCTTGAAGGAAGTGGCCTGCAGGATTCAGAGGCTGTGTGGGTCAGTGATGCTCCACGTAAAGGAGATGTTACGGTGACTTTTAGGCCTCGGCCATCGACCCAATTCGTTAACGAGTTCCCCAAAACAGCGACTGAGACGGACCTAGCTCAGAAGGTTTGGTGGTGGCGCTTTGTCGGTGAAGGCACAGATCCCGGCATCGTGTTTCCGAGAGCTTTTGAAGGGGACAATTTTTTCCCAGAACTCCAAATGGGGCACTTCCTTGATGCCATGCAGAACAGTGCCTTCTTCTATGAGTTTCGGGCGAGATACAATGACCGCTACCAGTGGGACTTTGGGGCACCGTGGCCAAACTGCAGCGTCGAAAAACGCGCTTATCTAGAGTGCCAACTACCCTCGAATTACCCCAGGAAACTCTGGGTTTCAGAACGCCCGGGACCAGTCTGGGTTGCATTGCCAAAGCTAAACTTCGCGCTCGGAGATAAGACTTTGTTGGATTTTGTAAAAAAGCAGTTGGTGAAAATTCGAAAAGAGAAGGGGCTTCCTCATCCTCCACCATCGAAGGGAGCTCGGAGGCGCCCTTTGAGTTGGTTGTCGCTGGAGCTGATGGACAAAAAGAAATACCTCGACACGGTGTTCAACGACAGTGAGAGGAAGGTTGTACACTCTGCGAGACGCAAGTACCTAGAGAACTGCAAGGCCTTGGGCTTGGATCCTTAAGGTCCTAACTTACCGCCTGCGCGTGCTTACCCATTAGGGGCACGGCATTCTCCGGCTCCGGAATTCTGAATCCTACATCGAAAAGCGCGACCAAAACTGAAGCGCTCCGCCTCAAAATATGGATGCTAGACCGCGTCGATTTGAACATCGGACATCGAGCAACTGGATGTCGCGACAAAAAAAGGGCACGTTAATGACGTGAGCGACCCTTGGATTGACTTGCGCCTAATTTCCAAAGGGGGTGGTCGCTTCCTGCGGCTCACTGCTTCATCCCCCGGATCAACAACCCACCTTCACCACTCAACTGCAACACCTCTAAAAAAATTTTTCTTGAGGTCCCCCTTTGGGTTGAGCCGGAGCAATTTGCTTCGCCCATTTGGGGTCAGCAGTGACGTCGAGAAACATTAAAAACCTAAGGGTACCTGTTAGGAAAACTGTTAGGAAACAGCCCTTATTTGCCTGTTTTGTTTCCGGAACCCTCTGAGAATCAGAGGGAAGTGGCTAGGGCCGGAATCGAACCGGCGACACGAGGATTTTCAGTCCTCTGCTCTGCCAACTGAGCTACCTAGCCTTCCTTCCAAGGTGCTCAGACTACAAAACCTGCCTCGGCGTGCAAGCGGCGTTTCTTGTTTTTGTCGAAAATTCAGAGTTTTCCGGTTTGCGCGACGACGGTTCCTCCGTATCCTCTCCAACCCGCCGCGTTCTAGGCTTTGGATGTTTCCAGCGCCCGCAGTGGAGAAAACAAGGGAAACCGTGGGTAGTTTTATTGAACAAATGATCGACATGAAGGAATTGCTCGCGACGCATCAGCTTCGCGAATTCAAGGAGGGCAGCATCGTCAAAGGCCATGTACTCGAAGTTAGGCCACGCGAGGTGCTCATTGACATCGGCTACAAGAGCGAAGGTGTCATTCCAATCTCCGAATTTGAGGACATGGAAGACCTCCAGGTGGGCGATGAAGTGGAAGTCTTGCTTTGCCGTCTCGAAAATGACGAAGGCATGGTGCTTCTCTCCAAAGAACGGGCCGCCTATCGTCAGAACTGGGAGAAGATTGTCAAAGTCTTCCACGATAGCGGAATTATCAAAGGAAAAGTACGCTCCGTCGTCAAAGGCGGACTCACGGTCAATATCGGCGTGGAGGCATTCTTGCCCGGCTCCCAGATTGACATCATTCCTCCGAAAGATTTGCAGCAGTTTGTGGGCAACACCTACGAATTCCGCATCGTCAAAATCAACGACGATCGCAAGAACGTCGTTCTTTCGCGCCGCGAATTGATCGAACAGGAACGCGCAGACAAGCGTGCTCGCTTCCTTGATTCCACCAAGCCCGGCGATGTCGTGCGCGGTGCCGTTAAGAACCTCACGGATTTCGGTGCATTCATCGACCTCGATGGCATGGACGGACTGCTTCACATCACGGACATGACGTGGGGCCGGTTGACCCACCCGAGCGAGTTGCTCAAGGTTGGACAAGAAGTCGAAGTCGTTGTTCTCGAAATTAATCGCGAGAAGGAACGCGTTTCGCTCGGTCTCAAGCAGACCCAGAAAAACCCTTGGGAAGAGACCGAAGGTCGTTTCCCAGTTGGAACAAAGGTCAAGGGCAAGATCACGAACCTGGTGCCTTACGGCGCATTCGTCGAAATCGAAGAAGGCGTGGAAGGTCTCATCCACGTTTCCGAGCTTTCCTGGACCAAGCGCATTACTCGCCCGAGCGATGTGCTCGCACTCGGTCAGGAGATCGAAGCGGTCGTGCTTGGTATCAACAAGGAAGAGCAGAAGATCAGTCTCGGCGTGCGCCAGCTGGAAGCGAATCCTTGGGAAGAAATCGAACACCGTTATCCGATTGGAAAACAGGTGAAGGGCATCGTCCGCAACATGACCGCGTATGGCGCGTTTGTGGAGCTGGAAGAAGGCATCGACGGGATGATCCACGTGTCCGACATGAGTTGGACTCGCAAAGTCAATCATCCGACTGAAGTCATCAAGAAGGGCGATGAACTCGAAGCAGTGGTCATCGACATCGATAAGAATTCACAGCGAATCAGCCTTGGCATTAAGCAGCTCGAGGAAGATCCATGGAAGACGATCGAGGCACGTTACAAGATCGGTGATTTGGTGAAGGGCAAGATCAGCAAGATCGCGACGTTCGGTGCATTCGTGCAGCTTGACGGCGATATCGACGGTCTGGTTCACATTTCACAGATCAGCGAAGATCGCGTGGACAAGATCAAGGATCATCTCAAGATCGGTCAGGAGATCGAGGCGCGCGTCATCAAGGTCGACAAGGCCGAGCGCCGCATCGGTCTTTCCATCAAGGCCGCCGCTTACGACGAAGAAGAGATCAAGCGCGAAGCAGCTGCGTTTGATTCGCTGCGTCCGGGCGAGGACATGGTGGGTCTCGAGCAGGCGTTCGCCGCCGCCGAGGAATATCGGCCCGGTGAAACCCGCCGCCGCTAGAAAGTAATCAACACTGGGGTTGAAGTGGTGGAAGCCATTTTAATCCAGATGTGCTATAGGTTTTGGCCGGCGGAAAAACCGCCGGCCTTTGCTTTTTCTCGAGCAGTAGATTTTCCTCAACCACAAACAGACAAACCCCACTAATACCATGGAAAAACCACAAGTAACCGCCTGGCTCAAAACACAGTGCGGCTGGAGCAACGGCGTGCGCGCCGTGATGCAAAAGTACGCGATCGCTTACACGGAAAAAGACATTATCAAAAACCCGGCGTTCCGCTGGGAGATGGAGCAGCGCAGCGGCCAGCCGCTGAGCCCGTGTGTGGAGGTGAATGGCGTCATGCTTCCCGACATTTCCGGTGAGGAAGTGGAGCGATACATGCTGGAGCAGGGATTGGTTTCGGAGAGCGGAAATTCAACCGACGTCCCGCTTAACGCGCCCTGCTCCAATGAACAGCACGAAGCAATGCGACGCGGTGAGCCCGTAAACTTTCGGGCAAGTTAGTTCGAGTTGCACCAGCGGGCGCGGGGTGTTGATCTTATCAAGGTCGACAACCCCGCGCGCCAGTTTTGTGTAACAGCTACGGAGGTCCTAACACGGCGTCCGCCCTCTATCTCGGCGTCTTGGGTCGCCGCGTCTCGGATCTCATCTGACGGCGCGGTGATCAAATTGCAGGAACGTGTCTTTTGAGATGCACAGGCGAGACCATTTTGGTTTTTTGGGCGCGATGCAAATTCTCCGCGTTCGACGCAGTCAAAAACAGTGCGAGGCGTGCAGCAGAAGCGGAGCATCCGCGAGATTTCTCTCATCGGCTGGAGTCTGGGGAGCGCAGTGATCGCTGAGCCTTTCGGCTTCTTAGGCAAATGGTGTGATGCCGGGCAGGGCAACTGGGGGCACGGGAAGTTTCATGTCCCAGTCGAAATGTTCAGGAACGAGTTTCTCCTTTGAATTCATCGCCATTTCCCAGGTGATTTCCTGGCCGGTGTACGCAGCCATCCTGCCCATGATCGAAAGCATGGTGCTGGTTGCCATGCGGTCGCCGTCATTGATTGGATTTCCCGCACGAATCGACGCGAAGAATTCATCGTGTTCGACCTGATACATGTCTGATTTCTCGGGGGTGTGCCGCCAAGTGACGTTTCCTTTGAGATCCCTGATGACGAACTGCTTGATCGAGCCGTTGATTTCGCATGTGCCGGCGCTGCCATAGAAGGAGTCTGTGTTTGCCGCTGCGGTCAGGTTGATTTGACGGCTAGCGTGGAAGGCACGGACATTGTTCGGGTAGTCGTACACGATCGAGAAGTGGTCGAAAATGTTGCCGTAATCCTCGCCGGTTCGCACCTGCCTGCCGCCGTGACCGACGCATTTCACCGGTGGGTTGTCTCCGAGGGCCCAGCTCATTTTATCGATGCTGTGGCACGCCTGTTCGACGATGCTGTCGCCGCCCGACCATGTGAAATAGTACCAGCGGCGCATTTGCCATTCGAGGTCGCGCGGAGTGTTTTTCCGGTTCCACTTTGGGTAGCGGTCCACGGCGCCCGTGTTGTAGGTGTTGTAGTTGGTGAGCAGTGTTCCGATGGCTCCGTCGGCGAGACGCTTGAAGGTTTCCCGCATGCCTGGGTGGTAGCGCCAGCAAAAGCCCGCGCACACTCCGAGGTTCTTCCGCTTGGCCTCGGCTACGGTCTCGATCACCGAGCGGAGCCCAGGAGAGTCGGTTGCCATCGGCTTCTCTAGGAAACAATGTTTGCCCGCTGCGACGGCTGCTTTGAAATGAATGGGGCGGAACGCGGGGGGGGTGGTCAGAAGGACGACGTCTACGCCGCTGTCGATGACCTTCTGGTAAGCGTCCAATCCGACGAATTGACGGCTCTCGGGAACATCCACCTGGGTGGTGTGGTTCTGCTTTAATCCCTCAAGGCTCGCTGTAAGCTTGTCTTCGAATGCGTCGCCAACTGCCCACAGGATGTTGTTTGGGTTGGCTTTTAGGGCTTGGTTCGCTGCGCCGGTTCCTCGCCCGCCGCACCCAATGAAGCCAATCTTCAGTTTGGAATCGGGGGAAGCTCCCCGCAGTATACTGGGCGCACTCAGCGCCGTGCCAGCCAGGAGGGCTGAGGATGATTTCAGAAAGTCGCGGCGGGATGGGGGGGTGTTTTCCATAGCCACCTGAGTAGACCGTCTAGGTTGGGTAGTCAACCAACTCGGGAGGCGGATTTTAGTAGGGTGGGTAAAAGTTGCCTGCCTTGACCGCAGGCTCCGTTTTTGTCGCCTGCTGCGGCTGGGGTGCGGGATGGGGGGGGAGGTGAAGCGCTTTCGGTGCTTCTGGCACTTATCTTGCTGTGCTAGGGCTCTATTTGATTTTTTCGTTCAGTCTACCTCTCCATCGGTTCTGTAAAAAACCGCGTAAATAGTTTGATTAGATAAGTTTATTTTTTGTCCGTCGGCTCTTTGAGCCGAATTGTTTGCTCCCCAGATAGTCACTCCCGAACCACCAGAACTTATGCCTACCGATTTTTCTCAGCTGACGACATCCGAAGTGGCCGCATTGAATTCCGACGAAATCATTGCGCTGACAACTGCCGAGGTTCAGGTTATCAGTGCCGAGCAGGTGGTGGCGCTATCCACGGGTCAGATAAGCCTCCTGACGACCGAAGTAATAACGGCGCTGACTGACACTTTTGTCTCAAGCCTGGCGACCTCCCAATTGTCAGGGCTCGGTACGACTCAGGTCT
>CAMDSZ010000182.1 GCA_945906945.1 Akkermansia muciniphila | reverse complement strand
GGGAAGTAATGCAACCCATCCCGAGTTAGAGACGTGCAAGCGCAGCTGGGGCTGCGCGGTCCCAGGGGGGATGCCATGATTGGAGATGGGCCTGAATCCAGTCGATGGCTCCAAAGCGTCATAAGCGCGATCGTGTGGTAGTCTCGGTTGGAGCTGGGCGTTGCGGCGGATGGTGTATCCGGTTACCGGAACGCGCTTCATCGCCCCCCTGGGACCGCGTAGCCCCAGCTGCGCCTGGACGCGGGTTGCACCCAAGAGGTGGCGCGGCAGGGAAGTAATGCAACCCATCCCGAGTTAGAGACGTGCAAGCGCAGCTGGGGCTGCGCGGTCCCAGGGGGGGATGCCATGATTGGAGCGGGGCCGCTTCACTCGCTACTTCAGAGCTTGCCGGGCTGGCTTGTGGGTCCAAGCTCCGCTCGGGTAGCTTGCGCACCTTGCCGCGCGGTCTTCCTTTCTCGGGAACAACAATCGAGGCTTCTGAAACTTCAGAAAAACCGTCAGTTTTTCATCCGACTGGGAGTCCCCAGATAAACCATGCCTGATGCCGAGGATAGTCATGAACGTTTCATCGCGCTGCTAACCCAGTATGAGGGGATCATTCGCGCCTCGATTCGTGCCGTGATCCAGCGCCCGGAGGACGTCGCGGAAGTCATGCAGGCGGTCAGCCTTGTGATGTGGCGAAAGTTTGATTCGCTTACGGACACCAAAGGATTCGCCAAATGGGCCTGCGTGATTGCGCGCTATGAAGTTCTTAAATTTAAACGCGGTAAAGCAAGGGATCGCTTCCAGCTCGATGAGTCCCTCGTCGCACTGATCATTAACGAAGGCGTGGAAGAGATACCAGTGCGCACAGGCAAAATGGCTCACCTGGAGGCCTGCCTCGAGAAACTGCCGGATTCGAGGCGTGCGCTCGTTTTGCAGGCCTATGCGCAGGGTTGCTCCATGAAGGCGCTTGCGGAACGTCTGGGTAAATCCCAGGACGGTTTGTATCAGCTCTTGCGCCGGATCCGGGAGGAATTGCGTCAATGCGTGGAGGTTTATTCGGCCGCCGGACGGGAAGACTTTGGAGGGAGCAACCCATGATCAGCGATACGGATATTCGGATGCTGGACGAATGGTTGCAGGGCTGCATCTCGGATGAAGATTTTGCGATCATGCAGCAGCGTCTCTCCGACAGCGCCGACCTTCGAAAACGCCTCCGTTCGATGGCTGATTTGGATGAGGGGCTGAGCTGTCTCGCATTGCGGCCGGTGATGATGCTCTCGGATGAGTGCTTGCTCCCGCGGCTGAGTGAGGAGCGGCCCGCGCGTTTCGGGGCCGAGTTTCCATGGATTGTTGCAGGTGCAGCCGCCCTGCTCGCCTTCATTGCTTGGATGCCGCATTTTCACTCGGGTCGCAACGGAGTGGGGCGCAGCGTGACAGCGCTTTTGGTGGACGAGGCGGGCGCTGAGTTTTTGCCGAAGCGAGAGACGGGGGAGGTGAGCTTTGATCCCGGCCGGTATATTTTAAAGTCGGGAGCAGTGCATTTGCGTTTTGGCAACGGGGCCGACCTTGTGGTGCAAGGCCCGGCTGAATTTGAGATTTGCGATGAAATGCACACGCGGCTCGACTCGGGCGCGGTGCGTGCGATCGTGCCGCCGACAGCACGCGGATTCACACTGCTCACGAAGGATGTTTCTTACGAAGATGTCGGCACCGAGTTTGGCCTGCGCACAGATCCCTCCTCGGGTCAGAGCGAAATGCTCGTATTCGATGGACAAGTTAATCTTCGTAAGCCGGGCGAGGCAGAACTGTGGAAGAGCGTTTTTGAGGGGGGCGCGGTTCGCTTTGATGATGGAAAGATCCAGACAAATCCCGAGGTGGATTCGCGGCAGTTTCCTTCTCCGGGACAAATCGGGCACCTGAGGTGGAGCGGAGCGCGTGAGGAAATGCTCGCTGATCCGGATTTAGTTGCATGGTTTCCGTTCACGCGCGCGGAAAACCCGTCGATTCTCGTAAACGCCCAGCGCTCAAACGGGGTCGCCGATGGTCGGATTGCAAGCGCACGCTGGACCGTGGGCCGCTGGATCGGCAAGCAGGCACTCTGGTTTGACCGCGACTCGGATTTTGCGGAAGTGGAGTTGCCGGGCTCTTACCAGGAGATGAGTGTGGCGGTATGGATGAAGGTCGATCGCTTCGAATCAAGCATGAGCGCCATCTTGAATTCGAACGGAGCCGATTCAGGGGATTTCCATTTTCAATTCAACCGACAGGGTCTTCCACGCGGCGGTGTTTTGGGTTTTGAGCGCGCAAATCAAAAATGGGTCGGCAATCCTGTGCCGACCGGCAAATGGGTTCACGTGGTTTCGGTGCTTTCCTTTCATTCAGGCAGGCACGTGATTTACGTGAACGGCGATGTCGTTTTTGAATCAGATATACTCTCCTCCTCAGGTTCGATTTCACCCGGTGTGTGCCGCATTGGAAACTGGTTGCCGAACGGCGCCTACCAAAATTCTGAGAAGCGTTCGCTGCGCGGCTGGATTGATGAAATTGCGATTTGGAATCGTGCATTGTCTCGTGACGAGGTGATTCAGTTCATGGAGCGCGGCCGGCCAAGTCAGCTCTGGGCGCGCGTAAATCCGGCGCTCAAATCCGACGACTCAAAGGCTCGACTGCTTGCGTCTCCTTAAAAATGAAAGCTAGTTTTTTGATGAAAACAAACCGCGTGATGGGAGCCTCAGTTTTTTCTGCTGTGGCGGCAGGCGGTTTTTTGTTGTTCACATCCAATTCGCCTTCAGCCGAGCCGGAGCTCGTCACGTATGAACAGCACATCAAACCGATCTTTCGCGAGCACTGCTTGAAATGTCACGGTGAGGACGAACAAAAGGCGGATTTAAACCTGCAGACCCATGTAACCGCGTTAAAGGGAGGCAGCGGTGGAGCCCCGTTTGTGGCGGGGCGCTCCAGCCAGAGTCTGCTTTTTCAATCCATCACCGATCCCGACGATGGCGCGCGTATGCCGCCCAAAAAGCCAATGATCCCGCAGGCGCAGATTACGCTGATTCAACGGTGGATTGACTCTGGCTTGCGGGAAACCTCAGCCAGCAAGTCGATGGTGGCAGAGCGTGATTTGAGTTTTATCCCGGTGGTGGATGCGGGCTCCAAGCCTGGAGAACCCGTGATGCCGGGCGTATTGCCGGAGGTCAAGCTGCCGGCGGTGAAGCGCCCGATGCAGGTTCTCACGTTGGATGCCAGCCCGTGGGCGCCACTCGCCGCGGTGGCGTGTCAGGATTATGTGCGTCTGGTGAATCTGGACACGCAGGAGGACATTGGGTGTCTTGCCTTTCCTGAGGGCGAACCGCATTTGTTGCGGTTTAGCCTTGATGGAGCGGTGCTCATGGCGGCGGGGGGCAGGCCTGTGGAGTCTGGCAAGGTGGTGCTTTTTGATGTCAAAACCGGCAAACGACTTGCCTCGATCGGCGACGAGGTGGACGCGGTGCTTGCTGCGGACCTGAGCCCGGACCAAAAAAGCGTCACACTGGGCGGATCCGGCAAAGTTGTGAAGGTGTACGATACGGGGAGCGGCAGGCTTCGGTACAAAATTCAAAAGCACACGGACTGGATTATGGCCGTGGCCTTCAGTCCGGACGGCAATACCCTCGCCACCGCCGACCGCGCGGGCGGCCTTTACTTGTGGGAGGCCGTCAGTGGACGGCTGCTCCTCAGCCTGAATGAGCACAAGGCCTCGATTCGGGCCCTTGATTGGCGCGGCGATTCGAAAATGTTAGTCTCCGCTGCCGAAGACGGGACTGTGATTTGGTGGGACGTGAAGGACGGTTGGCCGGCGATCAGGAAAGCGGACGCGCATCCTCCGGCCCGCAAGCCCGGCGCGTACGGCAAGATTGCAAACGGCGTTCTAGCTGCGCGGTTTGATCACGAAGGTCGGCTCTGCACCGCAGGGCGCGATCAAACCGTTCGCCTTTGGGATTCTCAGGGGAAAGAGATACAGTCTTTTGCAATCGCAGAAGCCCAGCCACTCAGCGCAGCGCTCTCTTTTGATGGCAAAAAAATCATCGGTGGCGACACGGCGGGACGGGTGCACGTCTGGGATGTGAGCCCGCGAAAGTGAAAAATGTTCAAGCGGAATGCGTCACCTCATTTTCTTTCAAATAAACGATCAAGAATTAAGACCAAATCATGATGAATCCCCTGAACTCCAATAGCTCCGGATGCGCCGGTTTCCGTGCGATGCCACGTCGTCAGGCCATTCAAGCCGGTGTGCTGGGCGCGCTCGGGTTGTCCATGGGCGATCTGTTCAGACTGCAGGCGGCTGATGCTGCCGATAAGGCTGCAATGACGATGGACGCTGGCAAAAAGCTCAAGGCGCGTGCCCTGAGTGTGATTCAAATCCACCTGCCAGGCGGGTTCCACCAGCAGGAGTCCTTTGATCCGAAGCCCGAAGCACCCATCGACATTCGCGGCTCCTTCGGTGTGACCAAGACCAAAACCGGCGAAATCCTCGCCGACACCTTTCCGCGTTTGGCGAAGATTACAGACAAGTTCACACTCCTACGCAGCGTTGTGGGCAAGGTGCCGGATCATGGGATCGCCAACTACCACTTGTTCACCGGCTACACGCCTACAGCGGTGATTGATTACCCGCAGATGGGGTCCATTGTTTCACACGAGTTGGGACAGCGGGGTGAACTGCCGCCCTATGTCGCGATTCCCAACAAGAATGCATTCGGTGGTTCGACGGGCTTTTTGAGCAGCGCCTATGGTCCGTTTGAACTCAACGCCGATCCCGGAGCAGAGCATGGCTATCAGGTGCGTGACTTCTCGATTCCCAAGGAGGTTTCGCTGGAGCGCTTCGACAAGCGGCAGACGGCGAGGCGACTGGTGGAAAATCGCCTGCGCTCGCTGGAGGCCGATCCGGAGCTGCTGGGGACAATGGATGGTTTCTACAAGCAGGCCTATACAATGCTCACAAGTGAAAAGGCGCAGGCCGCCTTCACGCTTGATCGCGTGACCGAGGCCGATCGGCAGCTATATGGCAGTCATGTCACCGGTGAGCTCAAGGGGCCGGACGGGAAATACCATAAGAAAGGCCTAGCAGAGAGGCTGCTCGTTGCGCGTCAGCTTGTGGAAACCGGCGTGCGCTTCGTCACGGTCCAGTATGGTGCGTGGGATTGCCATGTGGACGTGAAGAAAAGCACGCTGGATCAGATGGGTCCGCTGGACGCAGGCATCGCAGGGCTTATCACGGACCTAGACCAGCGTGGATTGCTCGATAGCACCATCGTATGGGTTACAAGCGAATTTGGTCGCACGCCCAAGATCAACAAGGACTCCGGTCGCGATCATTTTGCACGCTGTTATTCCATGCTAGTTGCCGGTGGCGGGTTCACCCGCGGCCAGATCTATGGGGCGAGTGATTCGACCGGTGCGGAGCCCACGACAGATGCGCTGCCGCTCGAAGACTTGCTGTTCACAATCTACCACCAGCTCGGGATTGATGCGGACAAGGAGTTGCTCGCTTTCGGCACTCGCCCGATCGAGATCGTGAAAGCCGGAAAGCTTGTCCCGAGAATTCTCGCGTAGCGCCATGAAAAAAAATATTTGGATTTGCGCGCTCGTTTTGCTGCTGGTCTGCCGAGCCAACGCCGGAGCAATGCTCAAGCACATCGAGCGAGTCACTCCGCGGATTGCGCAGCGCGGCACCACTGTCGAGGTCACCATCCGGGGGGCGCATCTCCAGGACCCAAGGGAGATCATATTCGATCGTCCCGGGATACGTGCAGTCGCCATCGAACCAATGACAAAACTGCCCACCACTACTGGGTTGGCGCATGGCGGCAGGATCGACCAAGAGGTGAAGTGTCGATTTGAAATTGCGCCTGATTGCGTGCCTGGCGAGCACCGTTTCCGGCTTCGTACAGCCACGCAGCTTAGTTCGCTCGCCACGTTTCACGTTTCTCCGTTCGTGGTGGTGGATGAAGACGAAGCGCACGCCAACGCCAACGACACGCCTGCCACCGCGCAGTCCGTCCCGCTAAACGTCACCGTACGCGGCATTGCAGGCAACGGTTCAAAGGGAGACGTCGATGTGTACCGCGTGCCTGCGCGCCCCGGCCAACGGTTGTCGGTTGAGGTGGACTGTGTGCGTCTAGCGGATGTCCATTACGGCGACTCCGAGTTCGATCTTGCGCTCCGGGTGCTGGACTCCGCTGGACGCGAGATCGGCGCCAATGACGAAAGTACCCTGCATCTCCAAGATCCGCTCCTGAGCTTGAAGCTGCCTGCGGACGTAGGTGAACACGTATTTGTCGAGGTGCGTCGGTCCATTTTCGCTCCGGTAAACGTCGCTTATGCAGTGCACATTGGCTCATTCGAGCGCCCGCTCGCTGCTTATCCGGCGGGAGGTGCGCCCGGCGAAAAGCTCGCCGTAAAACTGCTCGGCGACGTGTTGGGCGAAAAGCAGACCGACATCGCCGTGCCTAAAGAAGTCGGCGTGTTTGAATATTTTGGCGATGCGCCGTCTTCTTTGTCTCTGCGGTCGTTTCCGGCACCGAATTTAATGGAAGAGCCCGGGGCCGTTGAAACACCCGTTCCAAGTCTACCCGTGGCGCTCAACGGAATTTTAGATGCGCCGGGAGACAAAGATGCCTTCCGCGTGAAGTTCAAAAAGGGAGATCGTTACCGTGTGCGCGTCTTTGCGAGCACCCTCGGTTCGCCGCTGGATCCAGCTTTGACTATCCGCAAGGACGGCGAAGCCAAAGCCGAAGTGGATGTTGATGACTCTGACGCGAGTCTGAAGGATCGCGATATTCACGGACCCAATTTTCGTTCCCGCGGAGGATTGAAGGAAGTGTTTGATCCCTCCGTCATTTGGGAGCCCAAGTCTGATGGGGATTACCTCATTGAAATGCGGGATACGAATGCATTCGGCGCTTCCACGGGCGTCTACCGAATCGAGATCGAAACGCCGCCCGCGGCTGTCTTTGCACTAATGCGCAGTGTCGCTTTCGACTGGGTGGAATCCGGCCGTTTTACCAGCCTTGCGGTTCCGCAGGGCAACCGCTGGACGGTGAACCTAAGCCTGCCGACTGGCCAGGGAACGGTTTTCAATGGTGACATGCAGATCGTCGCCAGAGGCCTTCCTGCTGGCGTGTCGATCGCCAACAACCACATTCCGGGCGGTACGTCTGTGTGGCCCGTGCAATTCATCGCCGCACCAGACGCGAAACCCGGTGGAGCTGTAATCACGCTCGATGTGCGGCGCACAGACCTTGGCAAGGATCTTGAGACCGGATCCATGCAGTGGATGCCATTCATCAACCACTCCGGCGGGGATGCATGGCGAGCCGTGAAAACGGACCGGTTCATTATGGCTGTTACCGACCCGGCGCCCTTTTCCATTGAGTTGCGGCAGCCCTCGATTCCGCTTGTCCGAGGCGGCGAGCTAGCGATCCCAGTCAGGCTGACACGTCGTGATGGCTTCACGGGGCCGATCGAATTCAAATGTGATTTTGCTCCTTCAGGTATCGTGCTGCCTCCGGCAGAAACCATTCCGGGCGACGCCAGCGAGGCTGTTTTGAGGATCGCCGCCAGCACGGACGCGAAGCTCGGAAGCAGCCCGCTCACAGTCACGGCCACCACGGTGACGGAGCAAAACGCGTATCTCGGCACGGGCGAAACACGGGTCTCTTCGCAGGTGCTACAAATCGAAATCGCCGAGCCCTTCGCTGCTCTCGCAAGCGAACCCTCCAGCGTGCGCCGCGGCGGTAGCGCCCCGTATCGCTGGGCTGTGACACCCAAAAGCGGTTTTGAGGGCGAGGCGGAAGTCAGGCTGCTCGGCCTGCCGAAGGGTGTGAGCGTGGCTGCGCCGCTGCCGCGCATCACGGCGGCCTCAAGAGAGGTCGTCTTTCAACTGGAAGCAAGCGACGAAGCACTGCTCGGTTCCAACACTGGGGTGGAGTGCGAAATTACTGTCCGCGCCGCCGGACAGGAAATCCGCCAGCGTACCGGCAAAGGCAACCTGCGCATCGATCCGAAACTTTAAACACGCCATGAAACATCTCTTCGCAGTCCTTACGCTGCTGCTTCCTTCGATGCTCTTTGCCGAGAAGGTCCCTAGTTTTCG
>CAMDSZ010000181.1 GCA_945906945.1 Akkermansia muciniphila | reverse complement strand
AGGTACATCGCAACCGCTTTTTTACCGTCTGTCGTAAAAAGAGCATCAGCTCTTTCTGCCTTTTCCAAGCCCTGCAGCAAATCTAGTTTCAGCGGCTTTGAGCCTAATCGGAAAGCTCGCGAAGCAACACCGCCTGGGGCAAGCTTCTGATAAGTCCGGTTGTTGATCCGGTTCCAGGGAAACGACAGTGCGTCCTCGTTCCCGGCGTTTAGAACAATTCTGCGCGCGAGGCGTTCCGCATTCCGATTTGTCTCATCCGTGCTTTCCACGATCCTAATGCGCAGCTCAGCCAGATCGTCTTTTTGAGCAAGGGTTGAAATCGAACGCCTAAAGAGGAAAGTGTCTTTGGAAATACGACGGGCAGACTGGTTCACCAATTCCTCGCCGGCCATCGCAAATTCAATATCAAAGCGAACGCCGCCCGGAGTCTCCTGCAAAGTGAGATGTTCATCGTAGCTCGGACCGGATTCTCCAATGTTCTCATACTGTCCTGTAACCCCGGGCAACACGCCTGTCGGCACCAGACTGAGCGTATTTGATTCTTTGCCAGGATAAAAATTCCGCTTACGCGCGGACCAGTTGTAGCTTCCCTGCCTTTTCAGATGCATGCGAAGCGTGGGATCCCCGGGCTTTCCCTCAAGACGCAAAGTTCCCCCGTGCGCCCAAACCTTTTCAGACTCGCGCTCAAGGGTTCCCCTGAAGAAATCCAGCGGATCATCTGGCACACCGGGGCTCCGTCCAAAAATCTGCAATTCATACTCACACTTGTCAGTATCCAAGCTGTGGACGCGAAGCTCGAACTGCGGATCAAGCACGTACAGCCATCCGACATCTGCAGAATCCGCAAGCGCTGCCCAAGGAAGCATTGCCGTCAAACACGCGTACAACAGCGCCTGAAGCACTCTGGTATTCGAGCAAAGGCTGGATGCTGTTGAAGCCTGTAATGGGCCCAGACCAGTTTTTGAAATCGTACCAGACATGATCGAGGACTACTCGGCTTTGGGTGGCTCTTTAAAACTCGGTAGATCGTTTGTGCGTGTTTCTGTGAGCCACGCCTTCCAATCCTCCACACTTGCGGCTGGGCTGAGCTCATGGAAAAGCAGTGCGCTTTTGTCGCGCACCGCAAGCCAAGCCCGCTGCACCTTTTTCAGAGCTTCCGCATCGCGATAAAAGAACTGTCCGGAGGTCTCTGCTCCCGCATTCGCCTCCGGCATGGCCTCAGCGTTGCCAAGGCACTCAATGGCGCGTTTGTACTTTGCGTTGAGCCTGAGATCCGCATCACCCGCAACAGTTTCTTTTTTGGGTTTAAAGCCCTTTAAAACCGACCGCACCATCTCCAGATAGCCGGACATTGATTGCGTCCGATAGGCCGCACTGTTTGCCTCCCAAGAGTAAAATCCTTCATCGCCGCAGAATATGCGTGCGTTTTCCGAGATGAAAAAGGCATGGGCTTCGCATGCTTTTTCCAAAAGCGCCTGTGCGCGGGGGTTTCTGATCTCTTTCCGCAAGAGCTCTGGACTGGGAACCGGAGGTTTGGATTTGTTACGTTGTTTGAGGTAACGGATGCCCGCCGGTGAAGAAAGGCAGAACTCGAGGCTGAACCTTTGTTTACCTGCGGACTTCCACGCCGCGTGACTCTGCCGGATCGCAGCCGCCCGCTCATCAAAAGAGCCGCCGCCACGGAGCACGAGCTGGAAGGCGAGCTCTGCATTGGGTTTTCCAAAGCGCTTTCCCTTCGCCGCATCCTCGGCGAGCTGCCAGATCGCGTAAGGGGATTCGTCCAAACTGTATTCGGGGACTGCGTGCTGCCGCAGAAATCCTTCAACGTCGAGTGGCGGACATTGCGCGGCCAGCTTTATGAGAGCAAACTCCCGGTGCAGGGATGTCTCCGGTTTTGTTCCGCGATCCTCGTACAGGGTGTGAAGGTCCGGGTTGTTGGACGTCGCAGCTTCATAAACTGCGAGGGCAAATCCGGGGTCGATTGCCATCCCCCCACGCACGCCCCCGAGCGTCATGAGGACAGTCTGAAGCGCATATTCATTTCCCTGTTTGGCGCTGCAAACATCGACTGCGAACTCGGCCGCGTAGCCTTTCTGTTTAAAGAGAGCGAAAGAAAGAGCGTCGCCTCCGCCCAAGAGCTGAGCTGCTTTTTGACAGTCATCCATCGAGGAAGGTTCTGACTTTGGAGGATGACCAGTGGATCGCAGCAACGCCACAGCCTCGCGGGCTGGCTCATCAAAAATCTCCGCCTCCGGCCCGACCTTGCGATAAGTACCCTCGAGATTACGCTCAGTGTAGAAAGGGGGATTTCGTGCGACTGTCCCTCGAATGCTCACCTCGACTTCGCCCGACGAGTGTATTGCGATGCAGAACAACGCAGACGCGGGATTGCCGTCATCATCCTCGCTTTGCCACTCCTCAATGAACAAGTGTTCCGCAACTTTTTTTGCGATACCCTTGTGCTCGGCTTGTAGGATCCGCGTGGGGTGCGATTCGAATGCGTCTAAGTCGAACAGAAGACCGGCTGGTGTTTGCTGAAGATAAAGTTTTTGTTCCGCGCGCCCTTGATGCTCAGAGCCACGGTAGTCGCCAGACACTCCTGCAACGATCGGGTGCGGCGGGGAATCGGCAGGCTTCGACCGTGGATCAGCAGCACGCAATGCGGCGCAAGGCCATAAAAACTGTGCGGCTAGCGCGAGGATGCAGCTGATTCGCGGTAATGCACTCGGGAGTTTCACAAAAAGAGGTAGGGAGTTTGCGACTCGGTTTCCGAAAACGCCAGCGGGAGAGAACTGAATGTCGAGCAGCAAGGTTGAGCAGGCCCGCATCCCTCCTTTCTGCGGCTGGCACTACAACGAATGCTCACCGTCGGGTTGGTTTTGGCGAGAATGTTTTCAGTCTGTTGCTGCTTTAAATTTCCACAAGAGGCGCACCTCATAGCCTCTTGTGCTGGACCGCCCGAGTTCTGCAATGGCAAGTGCAGCAACGGAGTTCGACCCGGGACTGAAAAGTGAGCGCTCCCTGTCCTTGGTTTTCAGATTAGCCAAAAAACTCATGCCGCGGCTCAGGACGAGGTTAGTTGCAGGGCCCGAGGGTCCATTTTTTGGATTGTATACAATCCTGCGCGATCTACACTCCGGCCCACCTCCCATGCGCCTGCTCACATTCTTCGCCGCATTGTCCGCAGCTCTTGCCGCCCACGCCGTTGATTTCGAAAGCGATGTCCGCCCTCTGCTGCGCGAACGCTGCGCCGAGTGCCATGGCGAGAAGAAGCAAAAGGGCGAACTGCGTCTCGATCTCCGAAGCCACGCGCTAAAAGGCGGCGACAGCGGCCCCGCTTGGGTCGCCGGAAGCCCGGACACTAGCTTACTGCTCAAGCGCGTTACCTCCTCCGACGAAGACGACCGCATGCCTCCAAAAGGCGAGCGACTTTCAGTAGCTCAGGTGGCCATCCTGCGGGGATGGATTGCCGAGGGCGCACACTGGCCCGAGTCGGAGGCGGACCGTGCCGCAGCGACAGACAAGCGTCTTCAGCATTGGGCCTTTCAGCCGCTTAAAGAATCCGACGCAAACTCAACCTTGGACACTTTGGTCGAATCAAAACTGAGCGCATCAAGCCTTTCGTTTTCGCCCGAAGCGGACCGTCGAACCCTCATCCGCCGGCTTTACCTTGACGTGATTGGACTGCCGCCGGCTCCAGGCGAGATTGAGGGGTTTGTCAGGGACCCCTCTACAAACAGCTACGAAGCGCTCGTCGAGCGGCTTTTGCAATCGCCCCGCTTTGGCGAACGCTGGGCCCGACACTGGCTGGATGTCTCGCGCTTCGCCGAGAGCCACGGTTTCGAGATGAACCAGCCGCGCAACAACGCATGGCACTACCGGGACTACGTCATTCGTGCATTCAATGAGGACAAGCCTTTCGACCAATTTGTCAGGGAGCAATTGGCAGGCGACAGCACTGGCGAGGATGCGGCCACCGGCTTCTTAGTTGGCGGCCCGATGGATCAGGTAAAAAGCAAAGACCCCGTGCTCACTGCAAACCAACGGGCAGATGAGTTGCACGACATCGTGAGTACAACTTGCGCTGTATTTCTCGGGCTTACTGTGAACTGCGCACGCTGCCATGATCACAAGTTTGACCCGATCTCCGCACAGGATTACTACGGGATCACAGCCGTATTCCAAGGAGTCAAACACGGCGAGCGCCCCCTTAAAGGAGCCAATGACGAGGCAAACGTTCGCAAGCTTGAGGACTTGAAAGCGCAGCTACGACCGATTGAAGAGAAGCTGCTTGGCGTTGCACCAAAAGCTCATCTTGGGCGAATCCTTCTGATCGACGACGCGCTTCCCGCATCAACCGCCACCAAGGCAGGCACCACGCAAATCAAACCGCCCGCAAGCCAAACTCCTGCGATGTACTCTACCGGGACAGAACGCGGCCAGGCCGACGATCTCGGCGACAGCCAGCGCCTTCCGAACATCGCTGAAACCTACAAATTCTGGAGACCCGCGCCCAACCAATCGGAAGACGTTTTCGCATGGGAACCCCGAGCCACCGGCATGTTCAGAATCTGGGTGTCGTGGGGAGTCTTCAGCACACACACAAAGAACGCTTCCTACATTCTCGACGCTGACGGGAATCCGAGTACCACGCACGACCAATCGCAACTCGCGTCTTTTAACCAGACCGAATTCAACGATGGAGCGGCTTCCATTCCGGAGCAAAGACGCTGGAGCGGCTTCAAGGCCATCGCGGGCATGCACCGTATGACAGAAAAAAGTGCGATCCTTCTTAGGAGCGGCCCAGACGGCCGGCCAATCGTCGCCGACGTGTTGGCGCTCGAAGAAACTTCGGACACCCAACACCCCGCCCCCACCCCAAGAGTGAGGGCTCCTATCCGCGCATCCCTAAATGAGGATGTTTTTGAGCCAGTCGACGCGCGGTTTGTGCGTTTCACCATCAACTCAGCGGGGGCGAGAGAAACGGAGCCATGTATCGACGAGTTTGAGGTGTTCTCCGTGGAAGCCAGGCCGCGGAATGTCGCGCTGGAAAAGGCAGGCGCCAAAGTCACGGTGTCCGGCACTTTCGCGAACGGCTCGAACCCAAAGCATCAAGCGAAGCACCTCATTGATGGCAAATACGGAAACGATTTCAGCTGGATTTCTAATGAGAGCAACCGGGGCCAGTTCCATATCGAGCTCCAAAAACAAGAGCGTATCAATCGCATTACTTGGAGCCGCGATCGTAGCGACGCCAAAAAACCGTTTTCAGATCGCCTTGTTGCTTCCTACCGGATTGAAACCTCTCTAGACGGAAAAACATGGAAGCCGGTGGCTGGTTCGAGCGATCGTCTCTCGCAATCCTACGCACAGAAGGTTGCATCCATTCCGACTCTTTACGATGTGCCGTCTGATTCTACCGCCCAAATTGTGAAATGGTCTGCGGAGCGCGCGCAACTGAGCGCGCAGATCAAGAAGCTTTCGGCGCTACCGATGGTGTACGCGGGGGTGTTCGAGCAGCCCGGACCGACGAAACGGAACCACCGTGGAGATCCGACCCAACCCAAGGAGGAGGTCACCCCAAGCGCTCTGAGCCGGATCGGCACGCCGCTTCAACTCGACGCGAAAACGCCGGAACGTGAGCGCCGGATGGCACTGGCAAACTGGATTGCCTCCCCACAAAACCCGCTCACTGCAAGGGTAATTGTGAACCGCATCTGGCACTATCACTTCGGCACTGGCATCGTGGAAACACCCAGCGACTTTGGTCTGAATGGGGCGCGTCCCACGCATCCCGAGCTGATCGACTGGCTCGCCGGCGAGTTGATCGCGAACCGCTGGAGTCTTAAACACATTCACCGCTTGATTCTGCTTTCGCGCACCTACCGGCAATCCAGTGCGTACTGCGCTGAGGCATTTGCCGCAGACTCAAACTCAAGATTGCTGTGGCGCTTTCCCCCGCGCCGCATCGAAGCGGAAACCTTGCGGGACGCGATGCTCATGGTGACTGGTAAAATTGATTTTACCGCTGGCGGAACAGGCTTCGATCTGTTCGAACCAAACGACAACTATGTGCGCGTGTACCGCACCAAGGAAACCTTTGGGCCAGGCGATTTCAGGCGCATGGTCTATGCAAAAAAAACGCGCATGGCACTTGATGATTTTTCAGGCGCCTTCGACTGCCCCGATGGCGGGCAGCCGGCACCAAAGCGCACGAGCTCGACGACCCCGCTGCAGGCGCTGAATCTTCTCAATGGGCCTTTCGCGATGCAGCAGGCGGTATTTTTCGCAGAGCGTGTTCTCAGCGAATCAGGTTCAGACCAGCATGCACAAATACGCCACGCATTCCGATTGGCGTTTGGACGCGAACCGTTGGCGGATGAGCTCAAAGCGTCTACAGATCTCGTGCAACGCGAAGGCTTGCAGATGCTCACCCGCGCGTTGCTGAACGCCAACGAATTCATCCGTCTCAACTAATTCACCCGATGAACCCACTGAACTTATCGCATGCAGGCCGACAGTTGCTCTCGCGGCGCGACTTTCTACAATGGAGCGGCACGGGCCTGGGAGGCATCGGACTTGCGTCCATTCTTGCCGAACAGGGACTGCTTGCGAACGAGGCGCCGATACGTCCCCAAATTGATCCCTCTAAACCTTACGCCGCCCGCACCCCGCATTTTGAACCGAAGGCGAAACGCGTGCTGTTGATCTTCTGTTCGGGGGCAATAAGTCACGTAGATACTTTCGACTACAAGCCGGAACTTGTACGCAGGCACGACACTCCGATGCCTGGTGCCGATGGCTTGGTAACCTTCCAGGGCGAGCAGGGTAACCTCATCAAGCCACTCTGGGAATTTAAGCCGCGGGGGCAGTCTGGAAAAATGGCCAGCGACCTTCTGCCCAATCTCGCGGAGCTTGTGGACGACATGTGCTTCATCCACTCGATGACCGCCAAATCCAATACGCACGGGCCGGCGGAAAACCAGATGAGCACAGGCTACATTTTGGACGGATTTCCGAGCGCAGGCGCGTGGGTGAGCTACGCGCTGGGTTCGGTGAATCAGAATTTCCCCGCCTTCGTTGCGATCCCAGACCCGCGTGGAATCCCGCAGATCGGCCCGCGGCACTGGCAGTCGGCGTTCCTTCCAGCAGCTTTTCAAGGAACAGCGTTTTCAGCGGAGAAACCGATTCCAAACCTTGCGCGGCCGACGCAAATCTCTGAGGCAACCGACAGCAACACGCGCGCGTTCCTTGCGCAGCTCAACCGCCGGCATCTCGAGCAGAATCCCGGCGACTCGGATCTTGCCGCGCGCATATCGGCATACGAGCTTGCGGCACGGATGCAGATTGCCGCTTCAGAGATAAGCGATCTTCGAACCGAATCCGCGCACACCCTGGAGTCCTATGGTGCCAATGATTCGAACACGCACAAGGCGGGCTTTGCGAAGAACTGCATTCTTGCACGAAGGCTTCTCGAGAAGGACGTGCGGTTTGTGCAGCTGTTCAACGGCTCGTACGCAATGGGCGAAGGCGTTGGAAATTGGGACGGCCACAAAAAGATCTTTGATCAATACTCCGTCCATGCGCCGATTCTCGACCAGCCCTGCGCGGCACTGCTGCGCGATCTAAAGCAGCGCGGATTACTGGCCGACACGCTGGTCGCATTTGTGACCGAATTCGGAAGAATGCCTACGTTCCAAAAAGGCGCCAACGGCCGCGACCACAACCCGAAGGGCTTCACGGTTTGGCTGGCGGGAGCAGGCGTGAAGGCGGGATTTTCGTACGGTTCGACGGACGAATTCGGGTATCGCGCGCAGGAGAAGGTTGCAACCGTATACGATCTGCACGCCACGCTTTTGCATCTGCTCGGGATCAATCACGAGCGGCTGAGTTTTTACAACAACGGCATTGAACGGCGCCTGACCGATGTCCACGGACATGTGCTGAAAGATATCCTGAGTTGAAAGTCAGATAAGCTGACCCACTACCAGACAGTGAGGTCTGATGATTCCGAATCAGTAGTTGGCAACTTTATTTGCTGGTTCGAAAGCGCCAGAGGCGCGACCGTCGACAACCCCTGGGAGCGCGCAGCCCCAGCTGCGCTGATGCGTTCCTACATCAAAACGAGTTGCACCTCTTCACTGCTGTGCCACTTCTTTGGTGTAATCCTCGTCTGGGCGCAGCTGGGGCTACGCGCTCCCAGGGGATGCCGTGATTCGTGCGAGTCCGGTTCAATCGCACCACC
>CAMDSZ010000180.1 GCA_945906945.1 Akkermansia muciniphila | reverse complement strand
TACTTCTCAAGAGGCTCGTGCAACGAGAAACAGCGAGCTTCCGAACGGCATCCTGACACCGTTGAGGACCGCCATGTTCTCAACGCGAGCCAAGCTAAGCGCCATTTTTTCGGATAGACGTTTCACGGATTCCGGCACTCCGAACGCTGTTTCAAAATCGCTATTGCACGCCTTGTCTGAGCCGTCGATTCGGCTTTTCAGCCTTCTCGCGAGAAGTAGGGGAAAAAGATGAGCGTAGCGGTACGAGCAAAGCCGTGTTCTAAAGCCAGAGTCCTCGAGCGCGGACTGGACTTCGGAACGTCTAAACCGTCTTGCCCCGTCTACCGCGAGATCATGGTTGCCATGCAGAATCGAAAACGCAGCTACCTGGAGGATTAGGTAGCCGTGTGGCTTTAAAAGGTATTTAAAATTCTGAAGGGCGTCGCGCCAGTTGCGCACCTGCTGATGATATAAAACGTCGATACAGGTGACACATTGAAAACTTTGGGCTTTAAGATGGTGGAGTTCTTCGACTCCGTACTTCTGAAGGTCCAACCTGTTTTTTGGTGTGCTGTGTCTGCGGGCGAGTCTAAGCGAGAGCTCACTCGTGTCGCACCCGCTAACGGGATTGGTTTTTGAAAGAGTTTTGAGCAAACCCCCGGTTCCGCAGCCGGCATCGAAGATCGGCTGCCCGACACCCGCAAACCTGCGCACGCAAGCGTCGACAAGCTCATGCGTGGATTTGTACCACCAGTGCGTTCGTTCCAAACGACTCATTAGAATAATTTGCTTTGCGTTCATCTCAAAAACCAAGGCGCAGCCGGTAAGGCTCGAGTGCTTGCTGCTCGCTTCGACTGTTCCGAAGACTTTGCTCCAGTGGCATGGAGAAAGCGTGTTCACGTAGTTTGGCCTCACAGAAAGCGATGCCGCTGATGATCCTTTGATCGGTGGGGTGATATTTCTGAGCTGATTGAAGTGTTTGCAATGCTTCACGGTGTCTTCCAAGGTTGCTCTGGGCGACGGCAAGCAAGTGAGCAGATTCCAGATGTCCGTGGCTGGATTCGAGCGCTTTTTCAAGGAAAGGCATTGCGTCGGTCCAGCGTTCCAGATTGGCGTGGCAACGGCCAACGGCTGCGAGTACGAAAAAGTCATAACCCGACGATGGGCATTCGAGGCCCTTCAAAGCAGCTTCAAGCGCCTGCTCTCGTCTCTGCATTCTTAGCAGAATTGACGAAAGGTTGGCATATGCGACTCCCGTGGGTTGCACCGCGATGGATTGCTCAATGGCCCATTTAGCCTGTTCGAGTTGGTCCGAATCGCTATATGCGTTTGCGAGGTTGATCCAAGGTCGAAGTTTTCGTGGGCTTTTCGTGCAAGTGTCGCGCCAGAGCTTTTCTTTACTCGACCAAAACTCGTTTCGATGGAGCGTCGAAAGGCAAAGCGCGGTGGTGGGGAGGAGTAGGACGAGAATGCCGTATCGTTGAATCGAGAGGATGGCGCGCTGTTCAGCGAGTTTTGAAAGAATCACCCCCGTAAAAAAACACATTCCCACCAGGGGAATATAAGTTCTGTGTTCTGCCATCAGGTCTGGGAGTGGGACGAATGACGAGTCTGGTGCGATCGTTAGCGCAAACCACCCCAGGCCGCATAAGAGTGAGACGGCCACATCGCACGCGAAGCGTTTTATGAGTGCAACAAGAGCCATGACAGGACCCGCTAGCAGGGTGAGCAAGGGAAGCCAGAATTCCCTTTGGGACGCGCTCCTTACTGAAGAGAGATCTGGGTCAAGGTTGAGGCCAGAGGGCCACAAAAAAAGCCTCAGGTAGCCAATCCAAACTGACGGTTGGGTAAGGGCGTAGGGAAGGGACTGAGAGGTGCTTCCCTGTGTGGCGGATACGTGCAGGAGGTCTGAGAGCCCTGATCCGCCCTTCTGGCTCATGCTGACTGCAATGAGCATTGCAGGCACCAACGGTATCCAGACCAGGAGTCCCGCCGCATTTTTTATCGCCGTACGGATGGGAACCCTGAAAAGCAACCACTCCAGGGACAGCGCGACAAATGGGGCGGTGAATCCGCTTTCTTTTGAGAGCATGCAGCCCACCGCGCTTAAAGAAGAGAGGGCGCGCAAGGACGTGCTGCGAGTTTGGGTTGCCTCAAGGTGCAGAAGGATGGCGACAAGATAAAATAGGGTGCAGAGCGAGGTGGCGCGTTGGATGATGTACGTGACCGATTCGATCTGTAGGGGATGAATCAAAAAGAGCAGTCCCGCTGTGATTGGGGCGAGTTCTTGATTAGCACCTTGCGTTGAGCAAGAAAAATATGGGGACCTCAACAGGCAACCGCTTATCCGAAATGTCAGGAAGGCGTTAGCTGTGTGTAGCAGGATGTTGACGACACGGTAGCCTGCTGGGTTAAGTCCCCCGATTTGGTGGTTGAGAAAAAACGAGAAGTAGGTGACCGGCCTCAGGGCGAAGTTGGCCGAAACGTCTCCGTCCTTGCCGAGCGGTGCAAGACACACGACCTTTTCGCTGAATTGAGTCAGAAGCTCCCAGAAATGGTGAAATTCTTTGAAGAGAGGATTCTCCGCAAGATATAGTAGGTCATCAAAGACCATCGGATAGCCAAGGGTTCTTCCATAGAGCAATGCGCCGGTGACGGCGTAAAGCAGCAGGACTGCACGTTGACTATACGGCGGCATGGTCGCTCTTTTCCAGAGTCGAAGGCTGGTAACATGTGAGCGAGACGGTCGCACGGCGTGACTGCCGCTTGATCACAAACTGCGACGCTGCATTTCCGAGCATATACAGGCGTCCCGCGTATTCCCCAACGATGGAGAGTAGAAGCCCTGTTGCACCTACAAGCGCTAGCGAGGTGGGCTTTGAAAGGTATTCGAATCCTGCGACGATGTGTTGGGCGAGCAGCGCTAAAAAGGCCGCAATCCAAAGGACGACGCTGAAGTGGAGTGGCCAGACAGAAAACCCGAAGACCAGTCGGCACCATAGACCAATGAGTTTTCTCATTGAATAACCTGACTGCCCACCCGCGCGCGGATGATGTGCGCATTCAATGGATCCAATTCTCGCGGTCGCTCCTAGCACCAAGGCGTCCAAGTAGGGCTTAGGTCCTTGGTATTTCACGACCTGTTTGACCACTGCCTCCGAGAGCACTTTGAAGCTGGATAGGTAGAGGCCCCTGGGGCTATCGAGGGTAAGTCGTGCAGTCCAGTTATGAATGGCACTCCCAATCCTCCGGTATAATGGGTGCCTTCGTTTTTCGTATTTCGAATAGACAACATCGAACCCGAGTGAGGCGTGTCTAAGAAGTTTTGGGATTTCGCTTGGTGGATTCTGAAGGTCGTCATCCATGATGACGCAGTAGTCGCCGACCGCGTGTCTGAGCCCCGCGAGGACGGCGTTGTGCTCTCCAAAGTTCCGTGCAAGCCCGATGAAATCAACAGTGTATGGATATCTGGAATGCATTGCAGAGCAGACTTCTGCAGACCCGTCGCTGCTGCCATCGTCCACCAGAATAATTTGCAGGCTTTCTACATTTGAAAGTTCAGCCGTCACTTCCTGGCAAAGTTTCGCGATTGTTTTCTCCGAGTTGAACACGGGAATGACCACCGAAACGGACCAGGCGGTATAGGTCTCTTTTTCTGTGGCCACGGATTTCGCAGCCCAAGGTCCCGAAAGCACCGTGATGCCGTTGACAATTTTTGCTGAGGAGGGTGACAAACTCGAGACAGCCCGCTGACTGAGGTAGAACGAGCCGGACAATACAACGCGGATCCCGTCGATTATTTTCTCGGCGGCTTCCCGCTTCATGATGTAGCCGCGCGCGCCGAGTTCAATGACGATGTCGGCGTGCGTGAGTTCGTCGTGGACCGAGACAACCAGGACTGGAAGGGTGGGCTCTTCTCGAAGCAGGGCGATGAGTAGCGGACCAGAGTCGCGCTGCTTTAACGACCAGTCCATGACTAGAATGTCCGGGCGCTCTTGTCGGAACGCAAAGATTGCCTCCGATTCGTTCGCGGCCTCAGCAATGACTTGTAGATCGTGCTGTTCGTTAATGAGAGTCACCAAGCCCCTGCGAACAATCGAATGGTCGTCCACTACAAGGACCTTGTGGGGTTTGAGTTCGGGGGATTTTTCTCGGGAAGGAGCGCTTTTGGGCCATGGGGTAGGGGACGCCATCACGTCACCTTAAAGCGATCAGGCGTGTGCGCCATTGGGGGGAGCTCCTTCTGTTTGATAAGGGGTTGTCCCTATGCTTTTGGCCCATTCTGGCTGGGCGGCATTGCTCCCAGTCTAATGAACCGCCACCACGACCGCCGTGGTGTTGTCCCGGCCGGATTGCTCAACGGCAGTTCGGACCAATGTCTCGGCCGGATTTAATCCCGCGTGAGCAGTGGTTGTTTCGCGTAACACTTCTTCAATTTGGGCGTCAAACATCCCGTCCACAATTCCGTCACTGCAAATCAGCACGCAGTCGCCCCTTTGGATGCGGAGTGCCCCTACTTGAGGATCGACAAATTGATGCCCAGCTCCCAGCGCGCGCTGGAGGATGTTCTTGCGCGGATGTGAGCGGGCTTCTCGTTCGTTGATCTGCCGGTTTCGGAACATCCATCCCACGTAGGTGTCGTCGTGGCTGAGTTGCTTCATCCCGCCCGCAGCGGGGAGGTGGTAAATACGGCTGTCTCCGATATGCGCGAAAAACAGCCAGTCCTGTGTGAACCAGCAAAGGCTTAGGGTTGCCCCCATTTCGCTGCACTCCTGATAGCTGCCTCCCAAGTAAATGAGCGAGGCATGGATCTGGGTGTAGAGTTCAGCAAGCACTGCGGAGGCCCCGGATTCGAGCCCTCCTCCAGTCCTTTGAAATGCCTTGGGCAGCAGTTTCTTAATCTTCTCAACAGTGATCCTGCTCGCAAATTCTCCAGCAGCCGCGCCGCCGATCCCGTCCGAGACGGCGAACACCAGTTCGTGCTCGCCGAGTTCGGAGCCGCCCGCTTTCCCGAGTAGATGGGCTTCTTGAGCGTTAAAAATCATTCCGAGAAAGGCGTCCTCGTTCTGTGGGCGGAACCTGCCTCGGTCGCTGAGTCCAAACCATCGCAGGCTATTCATGAACATTCGGTTCCCCTGGGCGGGGTGGGAGTATGGTGGCGAATTCAAAATCGATCAGGCAGAAACGCCCATCGCTCTGCCTGTAAGTCACGTTCCGGATATCAGGGTCATCGTGACGAACCCCGTATTGCTCGAGCTCCCCGAAGAGCTCCTTGATGCGCTCCTCATCGATCCTCTCAACCCTGCCCCCGCAGTTGGTCGTCACGATTTGGAGCTGTTCTGGATAGAAATTTACCAACGTGGGCACAAATAAACAGTTTTTGGCACCCAAGAACTGGAGCACTCGGACTTCATTCGCGAAACGCTCCTCCGCCTTGGGCCCGCGAAAGGTTTTGTAAACGAGCCCATCATAGCTGATCCGTACGGTAGACCTCAGAGTATCCTTTACCTGCCGCATGGGTTTACACTGCACCTGAACCAGTGCCTTGTACAGGGCGCGAGGATGAGGCTGGTGTTTTTTTGGTTGCAGGAATCTAACCTTGGAAATGTGGCACCCCGATTGCTATAAGGGAGGGAAGCCTGTAATCCGGGCTGAAATCCGGATGCAAATTACAAGCGGCGCACAGGCGTGCCGTGTCACATAACACCCTTATAGAAGCAATCTATGGCCAAGTACAAATTGGAATATATCTGGCTCGACGGTTACGAGCCCGTTGCCAATCTCCGAAGCAAGACGTTGATCAAGGAATTCGATTCCTTCCCCAAACTCGAGGAACTCCCGGACTGGGGCTTTGATGGAAGCTCCACCCGCCAAGCAGAGGGGCACTCTTCGGACTGCGTACTGAAGCCGGTGGCGGTTTACCCCGACACGACTCGCCGCAACGGGGTGCTCGTGATGAGCGAAGTTTACATGGCGGACGGAAAGCCGCATCCGAGCAACTCGCGCGCTTCCATTCTTGACGACGCTGACGCGTGGTTTGGTTTTGAGCAGGAGTATTTCCTTTACCAGGACGGCGTGCCTCTGGGCTTCCCGGGTGGAGGGGCATTCCCTTATCCGCAGGGTAAGTACTACACGGGCGTTGGGTACGACTCGGTGGGCAGCATCGCACGTGCGATCGTCGAGGAGCACATGGATCTGTGCCACGATGCGGGAATCAACCACGAGGGGATCAACGCTGAAGTGGCGAAAGGGCAGTGGGAGTTCCAGATTTTCGGCAAAGGATCACGTACGGCTGCCGACCAGATTTGGGTGGCGCGCTATCTGATGATGCGCCTGTGTGAGAAATATGGTGTCGACGTGAACTGGCACTGCAAGCCTCTCGGGGTGGATGTTGACTGGAATGGTTCGGGAATGCATTCGAACTTTTCCACCAAATATCTTCGTGAAGTCGGCGGGAAAGATTATTTCGAGAAACTAATGGCGGCGTTCGACAAGTTCAAAAATGAACATATCGCCGTCTACGGCCCAGACAATCATTTGCGTTTGACCGGGCTCCACGAAACCCAGTCCATCGACAAGTTTAATTATGGAATCGCGAACCGCGGGGCCTCGGTCCGTGTACCCCACAGCTTTGTGAACAACGGCTACAAGGGATACTTGGAAGACCGCCGTCCGAATTCGCAGGGCGATCCGTACAAGATTGCGAGCCGCATTCTCCAGACCATTGCGAGCGTGCCGACTCCCTAGTTCAAGTCTCCACTGAAAGTTTAGAAAACGCCGTCCCGTTCAAAGCGGGTCGGCGTTTTTGCTTTCTGCGAAAGTGACGTTGACCCTGCAATGTCTTCTCAGAGTGTCGGACGAGTTGAGCTGCTTGGGTGGGGAGCCAAAATCCGCGACTCGCTACTGTGCTTCCATCACCGAGCGAAGCACGTCTTCAGCGCCAAGCAACTCAATGGTGCCGCTGGATCGTGTGATCGCCGTGTACAGGAGATTCTTGCCCAGCAAAGCCGACTCGCTTTTGGTCGGCAGCTCGATTGCGATATCGGTCCATTCGGAGCCTTGGCTTTTATGGATGGTTAGTCCGAATGCGGGGCGGTGCATGGGCAGCTGGGGGAGGGGAATGAGCCGTGGCTCGCCTCCGCAGGATGCAAAGAGCGCCAGGGTGGCGGGCTCACCATGTACGGGACCGAGCGCGATTCCGACGTCCCCGTTGCTAAGTTCAAGAGCGTGGCTGTTGGATTGAATGATGATGGGACAGCCGTGAGGAATCGCCGAGGACATCCCTCCTTTGGATTTGCTTGAGAGGATGGCGATGCCCTCCGTATTGGCACGGTCCACTTGGAGGTTGGTGCTGCACAGAAGTTGGAATTGCCTGAGGGATGTGAGCACACTTTTAAGCGCTTCGGAGGTGTCCGTTTTTGAGAGAAGGCACCATTGTTTGGCGGCGTTGCTCCATTCAATCCATCGTTTGTGCAGAACGCTTTTTCGGCTCTGGCTGTTGTGCGTTGCGTGCCATTGCAGGTTGCCGGGATTTGCAGCAATGCACAATTTAACCTCTTCGAATAAATGGGTGGTCCCCGGGCGGACGAGACTTGCAAGTTCCAACACCCAAGGCGAATGCATTGCTCTCCGACTGTATTTGAGTCCAAACACAATGCCGTCTAGAGGGGAGTCCGGGCTCTGGTTCTGCAAAGGCAAAGCTTCCGCTATTTCCTTGGCGATTACCGAGGCGTTCAGCCCGACGCGAGCTGCGAGCCTAGTGCACAGGGCATCATCCGGCTTGCTTTGCGATCCGCGCTGCACCAGTTCTGAGAGGACGCCACCCACCTCAACGCTTTCGAGTTGGTCGCTGTCTCCCATGAGAACGAGACTCGCGGAGGGGGACGTCGCTTTGATGAGCGCGTGCATGAGCGAAAGATCCACCATGCTTGCTTCATCCACGAGAATCAACTTTGCCTCAAGGGGCCGCGCGGTGCTCCTGCGGAACGGGCCGCCCCGTTCTTGTGGCGTTGGTCCCCACTCGAGGGCTTTGTGGAGTGTTTGCGCGCTAAGACACTTTAAAAAATCTGATTCAACCGGGGTGAGGTTCTTGAGGTGCTGCGCAGACTTGGAAATGGAATCGGAAAGACGGCAGGCGGCTTTTCCAGTCGGTGCCGCTAGCAGTACGTCAGCGACACACAGATCCGGATCGAGTCGTTTTTGCACCGCCAGCAGTGCGGCGGCAGTCGTTGTTTTTCCAGTGCCGGGTCCGCCTGTTAGGACGCCGATCCTCGCGTCGCATAGCGCTGCAACCGCGATGCGCTGGTGCGTGTTATCAAAAA
>CAMDSZ010000179.1 GCA_945906945.1 Akkermansia muciniphila | reverse complement strand
TTACACCAAAGAAGTGGCACAGCAGTGAAGAGGTGCAACTCGTCTTGATGTAGGAACGCATCAGCGCAGCTGGGGCTGCGCGCTCCCAGGGGTTGTCGACGGTCGCGCCTCTGGCGCTTTGGAGCCAGCAACTGAATTTGTGAACTATTAAATCCGCATTTCTAAACTGTACTGCCTACTAGCAGGCTTTCTGAAAAACAAACGGAACTGATCCAGCAACGTTATATGCAGGGCAACTCGATCTCACAAATGGCCAGCCGTCTTGGAAAGAAGGAGAGCGCTTTGAAAATGACCCTGATGCGAACCCGGGAAGCATTGTTGGTGTGCATTGAGGCCAAATTGGAAGAAGGGATGCCCTCATGAGTCTTCAAAAGCCCTCGCAGGAACGAAGACTTGAGCTGTTCACCCAACTGTTGGACGGCACGCTGAGCGCTGGAGAGAAGAGCGAATTGAACGCACTTCTCAAAACCGATGACACTGCCCGCCGGCACTATCGCGAGCACATGCGGCTGCACGCCCACCTACACCTCGCGTATGCAGCGGGCGGGATGCCAAGCGGGATGCCGCCGTTGAGAAATGCTCAGAAAAAAGGAACACCGTCACCCTCTCAACAAATCTTTCCTTTTCCGAAAGGAGTTCAACTGGCGGCGGCAGCTTTGATCCTGTTTGGCTGCGTCCTGTGGCTTCAATCGCGGGAGCCCGGATTTTTGGCAACACTGGTCTCCAGCGAGGATGCGGCATGGGAAAGCACTCTCCCGACCGCTCTACATTCACGGCTCAGACCCGGGATCCTCGAACTCAAATCCGGCATGGCAACGATCCAGTTTGACTCAGGTGCGTTGGTCACCCTTGAGGCGCCGGCACGCCTGGAACTTATCACTCCGATACGTGGCCGAATGAGCCGTGGATCCGCTGTGATTGAGGTTCCGAAGGCGGCGATCGGATTTGTCATGGACGCACCCAATAGCTATGCGGTGGATCATGGCACCCGATTTGCGATGTCCGTGGACCCCACGGGGAAGTTGGCTTCGTTTGCGGTCCTTTCCGGAGAAATTTCGGTGCATCATCCCAGTGCAAAGTTGGAAGAACACCTTTTCCAAAGTGAGGCCACCATTGCCACGGAAGCGGGCCTGGAACGTACTGAAAATCCTTTTTCCAAGCCGATGGTTTTCCCGCGGGAACCGGCGCTGCGTGTCGGTTCTGCTGGCAAGACCAAATCCGTCATCGCAAGCAATCGCACGGAAAACGCGAACCCAAGGATCCTTGCGGTGAAGAGTACGGAAGAGAAAAACAATCCGGCCGAACGTCGTTCCTTTGTCTCGTTCGATCTTACCGGTTCCGATTTGTCGGGGTACGGAGTTGCGAAACTGCGCCTGAGTCTTGTGCCAAGCAATCAGGGGCTTGCTGTATATGTTCCGCAGGAGATCCGGTTCCTTGTGTACGGGATTCCAGCCCCACCGGCTCTGAATTGGAATGCCCCGTGGGATTGGGCTACAAGCCCACAACCGGAGAGCGGTTTGTTACTGGGATCCATAGACATTCTCCGGACCCAGCAGAGCGGCACCGTTGAATTAACCTCTCCCGCGCTACTCGAGTTTCTCAAGGTCCACCGCGAAAAGCCGGTGCTCCTTCTTTTTGTTCGCGAAACTCGGGCGCCCTCCAGCGGAAGTCTGGTGCACGCGTTTGCGAGTGATTCACACCCGCAAGCTCCGGGGCCGGTTTTAGAATTCTTCATCGGCCCCTGAAATGAGTGGGCCGCTTAGCCGTAACGGGATGCGTTGGAGGTGTGGTGATTTTGTGACGGAATCCCAAATCTTTGTATTATTATGTGAGAGTTGCAGAGCCGCACATCAAACCCCCGCGAGTTCATGATTCCCCCCAATCACTCCCCATCCCCCCATGCGGTCGATAGACGGTTCTTCCTGCGAAGCGCCCTCGCAGCCCTCGTGTTGCCCCGGCTTGAGGCCCATGGCGCAACGGTGTCGGAAACGCCCGGAGCGCGTAATTTCGTAGCGATTGGGACCTATCTCGGGTGGCATCAGAATGCCTTTTTTCCTAAGGAAACAGGACTGAACTATTCGATGCCACAGACGCTAACGCCACTGAGCGCGGCACGGGATTCGTTCACAATATTCTCCGGCTTGGATCATCGCGCTCCGAATGGCCATGATGCTTGGAGCAACTTCCTAAGCGGGGTCACTCCCAGGCGATATTCTCTGGATCAACAGATCGCGGACGAAATTGGCCAGAACTCGCGCTTTGCGTCGATTGAAATGACGGCAGGTTCCGGGGAGGAAGTCCGCGCCATGAGTTACACCCGAAAAGGGGTCGGGCTTCCCATGATCCAACGTCCTAGTGTTCTCTACCGGCAACTGTTTCGCTCGGAGGCTGATCTCGCCAGAACCGAGTATCTTTTGCGCAGCGGTCGCAGTGGGTTGGACTTGGTCTTGGAGGACGCAAAACGTCTACGCTCCGCCGTACCGAGTGCAGACAGTCACAAGCTGGAGGAATACTTCGATTCCTTTCGCACCTTGGAGAAACGGATGGCTCGTCAGTTAAACGGAATCAACAATCCGATTCCCACCACGAGCTACAAACTGCCAACGTATGACCCGATCACGCCCAACCTTCAGATCGAGGCGGAGACGATTCTGTATCATCTGATGACGCTCGCCCTGGAGACGGAATCCACCCGGGTCATGTCCTTGCAACTGGACGGCCTTGGACAGGTCTTCTCGTTTGAAGGAAAGGCGCTTGGCTCCGGCTATCACGGCCTCTCCCACCACGGCAATGATCCCCAGATGATCCGCGACCTAGTGTCGATCGAAACGGCCCACATGCACTGCTTTGCCGGGTTTCTCAAGGAGTTGCAGGAAAAGAAAACTGCCAGAGGGAAGTCGCTGCTGGATGAAACCATTGTCCTGCTTGGCTCGGGAACGGGAGACGCCAGCCGGCATAGTAATAGGAACATTCCGACACTGGTGGCGGGAGGGGGCTTCCAGCACGGGCGCCATCTTGCCATTGATCAGAACGAAGTGAATGCTCCTCTCCTCGGGGACCTTTATTTAACCCTGATGCAACGCTTGGGAATGCAGGTTGGCCACTTCTCCAACGCGTCGCGCAATCTAAACCACCTGTTCGCCTAATGGACTCCCTGTTTTTCTGGCGCTGGCTGGCAATTTTGATGGGGCTAGTCATGGCGCCCACTCAGGCAAATGGAGCCACCCCGATTCCAGAGGCACTGCAAAGAACGCTGGCTGCAAAGTGTCTCGACTGCCACGACGCCACTGAAAAAAAGGGCGACGTGAATCTAGAGCAAACAGCGATTGATTGGAGTGACCCGACACAGCAAGAACTCTGGCTTCGCGCGTTTGCGTCTATCGATCAGGGGCTCATGCCTCCGCCAAAAAAGAAGCAGCCTTCAGAGGAGGAGAGAAAGGCGCTTCTGGCGTATCTCGAGGCTTCCCTTCTGAAACAAATCCCTTTTGGGAGCACCCCGCCCCGCCGGTTAAATCAAAGGGAATACACCGCCACGGTGCGCTCCCTCTTTCATCTTTCTTCTTTTGTTCTCCCCCCAGGCTTCCCAAACGATGGCGAAAGTCATGGTTTTGATAATCTCAGCGAAGGTCTGGCGCTTTCGCCCGGCCATCTGGAGGCCTACCGGGCTGTTGCAACCGAAATTGCAGATGAACTCTTCCCAGTGAAGAAATCGGTCGCCGAGAAAAAAATCTGGAAGGCTGGTCCGGAAGACATGGTTCTGAGTTTCGCGGCGGCCACCGTCCACGGAGACGCGCTGAGGTTAGTTTCCAGGAGTGTGGATGTTTTTCGCAGCTGTAGTTGGCCCAGTCGAATTGAGGTGAAGGAATCTGGGACTTATCGAGTGGAGGTCGACGCCTCCAAGTTCGTATCCGGGGTGGGGAACCCGTTTGAAAAGCCGATGATTCTCGAGGTCCGGGCGCGCGATCTCGCAGCGTCCGACCGCTCGAAAGTAACGTCATTCCGATTGCTAAAAGAGATATCCGTTTCCTCTGATGCCAGCGAAAAAAGCGTCTTCGAAGCGGATCTTTATGAGGGGGAAACTCTGGTCTTCCGCTGGGCGAATGCGGAAATGACTCATGAGTTTGGGGAACTCTCGGAGCTCTATCGCGATTGGTTTCAGAAGGACCCCCGTTTTCTTGCCGCGTGGCAGAAAGCCATCTTTTCGGCTGGCGACCTCCGCCCCCATTTAACGACTCTTCGGGGCAGGAACGGGTGGGAACTCGTCTCCAAGCTATGGGCCGATCCGGGGCTTGATTTACGCGAGGCGACCATGGATTCAAAGCCGACGCTCAAGATCCTTGAGATCGCTAATTCAATTTCAGGCACCACAAGCATCGCGGATGCGCTCTGTCATTTTTATCACGAGCGCGGCCCCGCGCTGGAACTCCACCATCTGAAGCTGGAGGGACCCCTGCAGTCAGTTGAAAGCCCAAGGGATCTGGCACGGACCAAGGCTCGTGTGGCGCTCACCGGCCTTCAAAAGGAGGGCCAGTCTTCGGAGGTCTTTGGAGAAGACGTGCTGCGACGTCTCTTGCCAAAAGCGTTTCGACGGGATGTCCAGGAGGAGACCATTCGCGTCTACGTGACGCTTTTAAAAGATCACCTCAAAGACGGTCACTCGTTCGATGAAGCCATGCATCTGGTGGTGCGAAACATTCTGATATCGCCTCGGTTTCTCTATCACCAAGTAGAGGGAGCTCGAGGTGACGCATACAACCTCGCCAACCGGCTGTCATACTTCCTAACCCAGGGCCCGCCGGACGCGAAACTCACGGAGCTTGCAAGAAGTCAGATGCTCCCCAACGGCTCCAGACTTCGGGGCGAAGCACAGCGGCTGATGCCGAAGAAATTCACCGAGCCGATGATCCAGAGCTTCGTGGGACAATGGCTGCGCACGCGAAAGCTCAGTAGCATCATGCCGGACCCACGTTTCGCATTCGATGACAGCAGCATTTCAATGGCGCGGCACGAGACCGAACGGTTTTTTGCCGAGATGCTGACGCTCAATCTTCCAATGACGGACTTCATTGACCCCGACTTCACATTTTCCTCCCGTGAGTTCATGACGCGGATTTACGGTGCACCCAAAGAAGGTGAGGCAACTAAAGACGCGGCGTACCCAAAAAAGCCCAAGACAGAATTTCAAAAAATCTCAATGGACCGTGGTGGACGTTACGGCGGGTTGCTTGGGCAATCTGCGATCCTTATGGCAACGGCGAATGGGGTTGACACGCAACCGGTGGTGCGCGGCGTGTGGGTGCTCGAAAATATCCTCGGAATGCCGTCGCCA
Source organism: Akkermansia muciniphila (assembly GCA_945906945.1). Lineage (GTDB taxonomy): Bacteria > Verrucomicrobiota > Verrucomicrobiia > Chthoniobacterales > Chthoniobacteraceae > Chth-196. Next base: position 3,083 of record CAMDSZ010000179.1, on the reverse strand, counting down.
CCGCCACCCAAAAACGTACCGGCGCTCACGCCGGATACCCAAGGTAGCGTATCGCCTCGGGCGCTTCTCGCGGCTCACACCAAGGACACAGCCTGTGCGGTGTGCCATCAGCGGATTGATCCGATTGGTTTGGCTCTGGAAAACTATGATCCCGTGGGGCGCTGGCGGACGTTGTGGCCGGGCACAAAAATCGCGATCGACTCCAGCTGCGTTCTGGCAGATGGAACGGCCATTAAAGATCCACGTGACTCCAAGGCGTGGCTCGTACGCAACATCGACCGATTCTCGCAGTGTGTCGGGGAAAAGCTGCTGACCTATGCAACCGGCCGGGTTTTGAATTTTACCGAGAAGCGCGAGATTCGCAGTATTGTGCTGGCAAACCATGCGAAGGGAAATGGCTTTCGGGATCTGGTTTTAGACTTGGTCGAAAGCGAAACATTTCGGTCTCAATAGGCGGCACTCTTTAAACATCAAAATACGTCCGTATGAACGCTAACCCCACGCCCTCCCCTGCCCCTATTGTGGAGGAAATAAGAAATGGCTCTCGGTTAAACAACACGTCTCCCATGAAACACACCAACCATCGCATCCTACCTTTCCTCCTGCTTGCTCCGCTGGGCTTAATTCAGGCCGCAAAAACCCCGGATAATCCAGTGGCCCCCGCGGCGCCTGCTCCTTTTATTTACGACGGCAATCCCGAACGCTTGAAGTATGAGCTTCCGATCCAGCCCGACGAGAACGTCTCCTACGGCTCACACCGCATGCAGGTCATCTATTTCTGGAGGGCGAAATCCGACCAACCAACCCCTTTGCTCGTTTATATTCACGGCGGGGGTTGGAGCGGTGGGGACCGCTCGGTTGCCCGTCACATGCTCCAGCCAGCCCTCGATGCCGGCATCTCTGTGGCCTCGATTGAATACCGGACCATTAAAGATTCGACCCAGGACGGCCTCGTGCCGCCGGTAATGGGACCGATGTTTGATTGCGCACGGGCACTCCAATTTTGCCGGAGCAAAGCCAAGGAGTGGAACCTCGACAAAACCAAAGTCGGGTTGGCCGGTGGCTCTGCCGGTGCTTGCACCAGCCTCTGGCTAGCCTTTCATGACGATTTGGCCGACCCTCAAAGTGCCGATCCGATTGCACGCGAGTCGACCCGGGTCGTGTGCGCGGCAGTCTCCGGTGCACAGACCACTCTCGATCCTCATCAGATGCGGGAATGGACTCCTAATAGCAAATACGGTGCGCACGCTTTTGGTATCGCAGCGGACGCAAACACGAAGACGTCCTCGTTCCAGATGTTCTACAACGCCCGGGAAAACATCCTGCCATGGATCAAGGATTACTCGCCTTATGAACTCGTCACTAACGACGATCCGCCCGTAGGCCTTTTCTACAGCGCTCCTCCGAATCTCGGGCAGGAAGAAAAAGATCCGACACACACGGCGAACTTCGGTGTGAAGCTCAAGGAACATTGCGACGCCAAGCACGTCGCCTGCGATCTTGTCTATCCCGGCGCACCAAAAGTAAAGCATCCCACGGATAGTGATTACATCAAAGCCCACCTGCGTCCTGAATTGAAGTGAGTCGCCCCGCCAGAACCAACACAACCCGAATCGAGCCCCCAACAATAAAGAATCTCCTCCCAAAGCTCCCGACCCAAGCTCCCGATTATGGGCTGGTGGCATTTTCCCCCTTTGTTTTGGGGGTCAGCCGGATAGTTTCGCCACACCTTCCCTCACCATGAGCAAACTTCTCCCCATCAACTTATTTGCAGCGCTGGCCTTTGGCGCAAACCTGTGCGCTGCCCCCGCCACGGATACCATTTTCTTGGAAGCTGAATCCCTTTCAGCCCACGGAGGCTGGGCTCTCGACACTTCTTTCATCCCCAACATGGGATCTCCCTATCTCCTCGCGCACGGTTTGGGAAAACCCGTGGCGGATGCAAAGGGAACACTGCACGTGAAGGAGACTGGCACTTATCGTGTCTGGGTTAGAACAAAGGACTGGGTGGCTCCTTGGAACGCTGCGGGCAAACCGGGTCGATTCCAGGTTCAGGTCAATGGCAAGGCCCTCTCCACAGAGTTCGGCACCACAGGCGCCGAATGGCATTGGCAGGAGGGCGGCCCGGTCGATCTGCGCGCTGGAGACGTCTCAATCGCCCTCAAAGATTTGACCGGGTTTGACGGCCGCTGCGATGCACTACTTTTTTCCAGCGATCCAAACTTTGTGCCTCCCACGGGCGTCGCTCTCAGCGAGGCCCGCAAACAGTGGCTCAATCCCAAAGGGGAATCGGCCGACGCCGGGGAGTACGACCTCGTGGTCGTGGGCGGAGGTTACGCCGGTCTTGGCGCCGCCATCGCCGCTGCCAGACAATCCTTGCGCGTGGCCCTCATTCAGGACCGATTTGTACTAGGCGGCAACGGAAGCAGCGAAATTGGCGTGTGGGCTATGGGCGGGACCATGCGCGGCAAATACCCGCATGTGGGTGAAATCGTCGAAGAATTCGCCGACCGTGCTCTCGACAGTCCGGGAAAGACCTCGGATTTTGTGGATGACCGCAAAGAAGCCGTGTGTCGTGCTGAAAAAAACCTCTCGCTGTTCTTGGGGCATTTCATGCAGGGCGTCATTCAGGATTCGCCCGGCTCCGCGATCAAAGCAGTTACAGCCCTTGATGTGAAAACAGGCAGGGAACGCGTATTCCGCGGGAAACTATTTGTCGACTGCACCGGCCACGGAAGCGTTGGCGCTTACGCGGGGGCGAGTTTCACCATGGAAGAAACGGGTCACATGGGCATGTCAAACATGTGGTACTTTCAACAGGAAGACGCACCCCATGCCTGGCAGCCCACCCCCTGGGCTCTGAATCTCGAAGATGGCGACTTTCCCGCCACCCCAAAGAGCCGGTCACTGATCGACGGGAAGCCGTTCTTCAAAGGGGAATGGTTTTGGGAGTCAGGCTTCAATAAACACCCCATCAATGATTTGGAACTCATCCGCGACTGGAATCTGAGGGCCGTCTTCGGGGCCTTCACCGCACTCAAAAACGGAGCCAAGGCGAGTGAAAACATCAACGCATCCCTCAA
>CAMDSZ010000178.1 GCA_945906945.1 Akkermansia muciniphila | reverse complement strand
ATATTAGCGTGGGAAATTCCAACTTCGCCGAAGTTGGGAGAATCCCCATTGGATGTACCGGAAGCCTTCGCAACTTGAGCCTTTCCTAAAGTCCTATTTCGGAGTTCGGGTTTAGCGCGCCCCACGACGATACCGCGCGCGAGAGTTGCGGCAATGCGGTCAAAAAGGAAACTCCTTTGTGCGCCGCTTCCAAGGACGGTAAACACGCCTATCGCCCTCATGCACCCACGAGCCGCGAGATTGAAGAACCGCTGAACCCGGAGGGTTCTCCGCCGGTGGTCACGCCGCAGGTTCGAAACCACCGGGTTCCAATTGCCGTTTTTTGGTTAATCCACCACAGCGAATTCGTTGGAGAGAAGCAGCACATGCGCCAGTTCCTCCCAAGCGCTCAAGGGAGCCGGCAATTTTGCAGGATCCATAAAGTCTCCCTTAGCATCCCAGCGCAGCGCCATCCCGGACATGCCCGGCATTTCAGCTGTTGGCATCGTGATCGTGGGCGACCAACGGAACGTATCGTTTTTTGGATCCGCGCCGCAGATCGTTAGAAAGTCGAGTGTGTCGCCTTTTTTCACCTCCACGTCGTTTAGCGAGGTAAGCACTGCATTGTGGGCCGCTGTCCATTCTCCCAGTAAGCCCCCTCGGCTGCTGACAACGCGCGACGTGACTCCATCGCCCTCCTTCGATAGGTGCGCCAACTCTGCGTAGATGTTTACCTTCCCGTCTTTTGGAGCAATCCATCGACGGATGATCGCCTTGCCTTCGGCAGGCTGTCCTCCGTCCTTGGTAAGCTCCATGCCGCCGTTGCCGACCACTTTGTTCCCGGCGAATCTCAGCGGGTGAAAATTCGCGACGCGCTGGCTTTGGGGGTCAAAGTCACCCGTCCCGTACGACCAGTCGTTCACTTCAGGCATGACAACGTCGTTCTTTGGGTATGCGGCAAGGAAGGCTGAGGCTCTGGCCGATTCGTTTTCGGTGGGGTTGCGTTGAAAAATCCTCTGGTAGAGCGATCGCAGAGAGTTTTGTTCGGCTGCGTCATTTTCCGGCTGGGTGGCCTTGGCAAGATCGCGTGCACGGTCCACGACAAAGCTGCTGTTTAGCAGAAAAAGCGCCTGCGGAGTTAGAGCCGTCCGCGAGCGCTGGGGAGCCGACATGCTGGGGTCTGGGAAATCGAAGTTCCGGAAAAGGTTGGGCAGGGTCTTCCGATCCACCGAAGCATAAACAGTACGCCGGTTGGACGAGCCCTTGACCAGGTCGTCCGGCTTTCCACCCTCACGCGTCTCGAGCGCGCCCGCGACGCTCAAGAGGGAGTCACGAAAACTCTCAAAGTCGAGCGGTTGGGTGCGGCGCGATTCCTGCCAGAAGCGACTGGAAAGCAGGAGGCGGTTGAGTTTTTTGAAGCTCCAACCGTTTTCCATGAACCAGACAGCCAGAGAGTCCAGAAGCGCCTGGTTTTCGGGAATTTCCCCCCTGAACCCAAAGTCACTCGGGGTCTTTACAATGCCTTCGCCGAAATGCCATGCCCACACCCGGTTTACAATCACCCGGGCGGTCAGCGGATTGTCGCGGCTCGCAAGCAACTGCGCGAATTCGAGACGGCCGCTCTTGTCCTTTGGAAACTGGGGGGTCGATTCCGTTTTGAGCACTGTAAACCAGCCACGAGGAGCATCCGCACCCAGAGTCTTTGGGTTGCCCCGGATGCGGACTTTTGCATCGTAGGGCTTGTCTTCCTGAAGCGCCATCAGGCGGATCGGCGCCCCTGCGTGGGACCCCAGTTCCGTGAGCGCCTTGGTGGCGTTGCGTCGCAGCCCCTCCGCAACATCCCGGTGCGCGTAGAGTTTGCTGGAAATAAAATCTTTGCCGCTGAAAACAAAGGGAGACTTGTCATCCAGCAGCACCTTTTTGAGAGCCTCGACGTCCGCCTCAGGCAGGACGAGCTCCTTGTCGATTGCATTTAAGCGGTCGATGCAGCGAGGGGTCAGGTCGGCAATCGGAAGGCCAAGATCGTCAGCCTTTGGGGTGCAGTCTTTCAAAAGGGCTGCCCTCCACTTCTCGCCCCAAGCTGCGTCCAGTTCCACCGCCCACAGATTGTTGTAAACATCGGCGATATCCCGAAGCGTTTTGGGCGATGCCTTGTTAAAGGCGCGGGCCACCGGAGCCATCAGCTTTTTGTCGGCGTTTTTCGCGTAGGCGGCGCACATGGCGGCTGCCTTCGCGGCAAAGTCAGCCTCGGGCAATTCCGCAAGTTCCAACCACGGACCAAAAATATCCGGATGCCCCTTGATCCAAGTATCCCAGCTCCTCACCATTCTGTTGTGAACCGCTCCATTGAGCCTGCGCGGATCCAGAATATCCGGCTGGACCTTTTTGTCGGCGTAAATGTCCTTGTACGCTGAATCTTTGGCAGCGAGGAGGTGATCGCCCAGACGAGAGCGGATGGCGGACATGGTCCGCTCAGCCTCAAAGGCATGGACGCGGATGTATTCCGATACCGCCGCTTGGTTGCGCTGCTCGAAGTCCTGTCTTTCAGGAGAATCGGGCTGGGGTGCAAGCACGGGGTAGGAAGACGGTTCCGTGCAGCTCCTGAGGATTCCGTAAAGGGCGTAATAGTCAGTCGTGGGAATGGGTTCCAGTTTGTGGTCGTGGCATCGGGCACAACCGACGGTGAGTCCCAGCAGGCCGCGGGAAATCACATCAATGCGGTCGTCGTAGACGTTGTCGTCCACCTTTCGGTCTGTTCTGCGCCCCAGCGTGAGGAAGCCGAGCGCCGCCAGATTGCCGTTGTTGTCGGGCTTGGTTTCCGGGAGCAGATCAGCGGCGATTTGCTCCATGACAAAGCGGTCGTAGGGCTTGTCCTCGTTAAACGCTTTGATGACCCAGTCTCGGTAGGTGAACGCAAACGGGTAAGAATCGTCCCCGTTGAAAATCGCGCCCATGTTGTCGGCATAACGAGCAACATCCAGCCAGTGGCGGGCCCAGCGCTCGCCGTAATGCGAGGAAGCGAGCAACTCGTCCAGCAACGTTGAAAAGGCATCGGAATGGGTCCCGGATTCCCGTACGAAAGCTTCCACACGCTCGGGAGAAGGAGGAAGTCCGGTGAGGGCGATGGAAGCGCGTCTGATCAGCACTCTTGGATCCGCGAGCGTTCCCTTCCCCGGATGCAGGGCGTCGACGAGGTTCTTGCCCGCTGGGATTTGCGCGGTCTTGGGTGCTTGAAACGCCCAGTGGGTCCTGCCCTGCTCCAAAAGGGTGTCGATGACCGCCTTTTTGACAGCGCCTGTTCGGGGATCGGGGGCGCCCATTTTGATCCACGCCTCGAAGTCGGCGACCTGCTCCGCGGTAAGGGGGTCCGCCTTGCCCTTGGGCGGCATGGCGGTTTCAGGGTCGTCGCGTTTGACCGCCTTAAAGAGCAGGCTCTTGGCTGCGTCTCCCGCCACCAAGGCAGGGCCGGTGTCGCCCCCTTTGAGCACTGCGTCGCGGGAGTCCAGCAGGAGACCGCCCTTGTCCTTGCCGGCCTCGGTGCTGTGGCAACCGTAGCAGCGCTCGGCCAGAACGGGCCGGATTTTGTTTTCGAAAAACTCAGCCTGCTCGGGCGGAAGGTCCGCGCAAAGCGCAACCGAAGCCGAGAGGAGCCACGTCGCGACAGTGAAACGCTTCATGCGAGGATGGAGTGATTGACGTGTCCGTACACATCGGTAGGTCGGTAGTCGCGGCCTGCGTAGCGGTAAGTCAGCTTCTCGTGATCAAACCCGAGCATGTGCAGGATGGTAGCGTGCAGGTCGTGCACATCCATGGAGCCTTCGGTTGCCAACGCTCCGAAATCGTCCGTGGATCCATAGGTCAGACCCGCCTTGGCTCCGCCCCCTGCCATCCAGACCGTGAAGCCGCCTGCATTGTGGTCCCGGCCAATTCCCTTTTTCTTGGCAACATCGTTGTTGTCCGAAGTGGGCGTCCTTCCGAACTCCCCCGCCCAGATAATGAGCGTGTCCTTTAGCATGTCGCGCTCTTTAAGATCGCGGAGCAAGGCTGCAAGGGGCTGGTCGGCAGCCAGGCACAATTCCCGGTGCTGCTCGTCGTTCTTGTCATGCGTGTCCCATCCACCATGCCAGACTTGGACAAAGCGCACGCCCCGCTCCACAAGCCTCCGTGCGAGGAGCAGCTGGCGTCCCTGCTCAGTGTCGCCGTACATCTCCCGGGTGTGCATGGGTTCTCGCGTCAGGTCGAAGGCATCTGTGGCTTCCACCTGCATCCGGAAGGCTGTTTCAAAAGAGAGAATGCGGCCTTCCAAGAAGGCGTCGCCCGGACGCTCGCCGAGGTGCTCGCTGTTAATCTGGGCGAGAAAATCAAGCTGGCGGCGTTGTTCGCGGATGGAAGTACTACCGCTGCGCAGGTGTTCGATGAGCTTGTTTACATCCGGATTGGTCGTCGCGATCGCGGTGCCGCGAGTCCACGCAGGAAGGAAGGCGTTGCTCCAATGCTTATCACCGCTGGACGTGGTACCGTTGGGCGACAGGGCGACAAACGCAGGCAGGTTTTCGTTTTCAGTACCCAGGCCGTACACCGCCCACGAAGGCAGGCTAGGCCGCACATTCACCAACTCTCCGCAGCTCATCATCAACTGCGCCGGCTCGTGAACGCTGCTTTTGGTGTGCATGGAACGGACGATGCACAACTCATCCGCCATGCCAGCAAGCTTGGGAAACAGCTCGCTGATTTCTGCCCCGCTCTGACCGTGCTTTGCAAAATTGAATCCCGAACGCTGGAGCTTCCCGCTCAGTCGTCCCATGCCCGAGGCCGCGTCGCCGGCGGCTTTCTGGTAATCCTTGAGAACCTCATCCACCTGCCGGTTGTGGTACTTCTCCAAAGCTGGCTTGGGATCGAAGGTGTCCACCTGTGAGGGGCCTCCTTGCGGAAAAATGTGAATCACGCGTTTCGCCTTAGCGGGGAAGTGCGCGGCGCGGGCGTGTAAAGGAGAGTCGGAGGCGAGCAGTCCGCTCTGGTTGAGAAGAGGCAACAAACCGAGCGCCCCCATTCCAAGACCAGTCCGGGAAAGAAAGTCGCGGCGCGAGCAGCACGAGGGGGAGTTGCGGCAGTTCATGAGCAATTTTGCTTTGTTTCATGAGACAACCACTTTTTGGGGTCAAACGAAAGGCACTAAACCGCCGGCGCGATGGAAAAAAACCAACTCGCGAGTTGTCCCAGACTAACAGACGGCAGGAATTTTCTGGGTTTTTAGATATTCAGTAAGTCTAGTGCAACGGGTCGCACGGGTTTTCCGGCGATTGCAGCACCTTCATTCCACAAGGCCCACGCTTTCCCCTTACCGCCAACCCCGCAGCAGGAACCCTCCGCATGGCAGATCCCACCCCTCCTCCGCAACGCCGATACTTCAAGGAGCTTAGGTTTCGTCAATTCCGCGCCTTCAGGGAGGTTGCGCGCACCATGAGTTTCACAGCCGCCGCAGACGCGCTGAGGATCTCCCGGCCGTCGCTTTGGCAACAGGTCCGGGCGCTTGAGGAGGAGCTGGGCGCCGCCCTTTTGCGAACTGAGAACCAGCAACTGTCGTTGACCGAGGACGGCGCTTTGTTGGTCGAACTCATCAAGCCATTGGTGGAGGAATTCGATTCCATTCGCACCCTGTTCGCCGACCGCCGGACAAACGTCGTGCGCAGGCTACGCGTGGCGACGACCTCCAGTTTGCTTGCCCATGAGTTGCAGCACCCAGTCCAATTGTACGCGCAGGAGCATCCTGCGGTGCGCTTCAGCTTCGTCGAACGGCCCTCGAAGGAGGCCTTTTCGCTTCTCGAATCCGGAGAGGCGGATTTGGCGGTTGTGGGAATGCTTGATACCACTCCTAGACCGGAGGAATTCGTTTTTGATGAATGGTTGAGTTATCCGTTCGTGGTGGTTTGTCCCCGGGGGCATCCCCTAGAAAAGGCGAAGAGGATCGAAGTCCGGGACATCGTGGGGCACCCGATGTTGCTGCCCACGGCGGCGACAAACGCAAGGCAGCGCATTACGGCAACGTTGGAGGAAGCGTCATGTTTGGGGGCGGTCAATGCCGTGATTGAGAGTTCCACCGCCCTGGTGCTTGCGCGTTATGTCGAGATGGGCCTTGGTGTTGCGGTTTGTTCGATCAGTCCGCAGCTGGCCGATGAGTTACGTACAGGCGGGCACGGGCACCCTCCTTTGGTGGTGCGCGAGGTTCGATCCATTTTTGGCGAGGAACCGATCGTCATTGCCAGACGCAAAGGCGGCTATCTGTTCAGTCATGTGGACGGGTTCAGGCAGTTGACCCTGTCCTCGATACAAGCGGGTCGATGAGCCGGGAAAGACACCCAAACTCGGCAGATTAAATTGAATGATAACGCAAAAAGGTGCGGGCCTCATTACGTGTAGCCGTGCTGATGGCATTTCAGCATTATTTTGGCCAGCCTTGTGCGCGAGGGGCGTTCGGCATTCAAACCGGACGAATTGATGTGATCGCTAGCGCTGGTGCACCGACCACCATTCACCCCACAAGATTGTAAGGGTTACCTCGGAGGCGGGACGGATCGACTGCGTTGCTTAGGAAGAGCGCTGAAACTTGGTACGCGAAGAATTTCCATTTACCCCAAGAAAATCGGATTTGGTCAAATCACGCGGAGTCGTGAAATCTTCGAATCCGTTTCGCATGCCGCGGCGATCTCATCCATTCCCGCATCGAACACTCCTGCGGCGGGCGCCATTGGCTGGGCGAATAACGTCATCCAATCCACGATTCCTCCCTCCGGTTTATACCCCGACACAAGCCGCTGGAGCGACCCCCGGACTGCCTGAATATCGTTTAAATTAGCGCGCCCCGCGACGATACCGCGTGCGCGAGTTGCGGAAATTGGGAGAAAAGGAAACTCCTGACTCCCTCACCTTGGATTGTAAACACGTCACTGGCGGTCTCCGTCCCACCACAAACTGAGATTCACCAGCATCGACGCTACTGATAACGCCTGCTGGTCCGTGAAGGGTGATTGACCATGTCTGCATCCCTTGCGTTTAGCAAAACTCGCGTCATGATGCATCCGCAAAATGCTTGTAAGCTCTGCTTTTACAATGGATCAAGCGCCCTCGATCTCAGTCTTTGGAATAACCTTCGTAACCTGCGAAACCTGCCCGCCGATTGAGTTTCGAAGGCTTCTTAGATTTCGCGCAAGAGGGAACAGCCGATGAGGTGATACAGTAACTTTCACAGAGTAACCATCGCTTTCTCGTCTCGATGATTTGGGCTAGTAAGGGTGCAAAATTTTGCACCCTCAAAACTGAGTTCTCGGTACCCGTATCTGGACTCGTCGATTACCACCAGATCGAGGTCGGAAGGAAAGAAGGAGCTATTTCCCGACTTTCAGTTCAATTTTCACAGATTGATTCGCTTTTTTTATCCCTTTTTCTATCTCAAATCTGAAAACAGGTTCCTTCTCTCCTTCTCGGGCATGGTCATCACAGCCTACCTATCCGTCGCAGCATTTCGTCGAGGTGCCTGCCCTCGATCTAGGCTCCAGTTTCGACTCCATTTTCCACAAGTGAATTTGTTGACTGCTTCCAGCGTTTTGCAGCGGCGCGGAATCCAGCTTCATGTTCTGGCCAGTCATGAAGGGTCGCCGGATCAAAGTCTGCGCCGCATGGCCAGACCACCGTGTGAATTTCCGGATCAATGCTAACTTGCGCAAAAAGGGTGGGATCGCGGAGCGGGCCGAACAGCTCACCTTCCAAGATTGGTAGAAAATCAATGGTACGCGTCAGGCCGTCGTTGAAGCCAAGATTCAACGTGTATGGCGCGCAATTCTCGACGGACGTGACGCGGTAAATTGGATGCTTCATAGTCCTAATTTTATTGCAGTGGTGTGATGGGCGAGGGCTTTCGTCCAGCCTCCAAAAGCTGCCAGTCAGCAAGCAATTCCTCTTGATGAAGCTCCGCCCAAGCCTCGACCAGTCTTTGCTGACGCATTGGTAGAAACCCAATGATTAGACCGACTGGAGAGATTGAAAACACAGCTGCATTTTCACCGTAGTAAGCATGAAAATGAGGCGTATTGTGCCGCTCAGAGGGCTCTGGAAACATACGGATTATAATGCCGTAAAATCGGGAAAGCTCAGGCATATTCTCAGAGTATCAAAAAGCACGCGCTTGAGCATCGGCAAAATGTACCCTGACAAAATGCGTCTGGATTGCGAGTCAAGCATGCTGTGGTGTCCCTGGCGATAAAGAGGCTTCGGCGTGGGCCTCTTTTTTAGCAGGCAGCCATTGCTTGCCCAGAAGTTGAGGAGAGTGAGCAGGGTGTCGGCTACTTCGCCACGCTATACCTCCATTTATTTACTCCCCTTTGTTTATGAAGTGGGTAGGAGACTCCTCATACTCCTCAATCCCAGTGTTTGGGCTCGACCTGACGGCTGACCCAGTAATATTTGGCGTGCGCGTCGATGCCGAGTTTGAT
>CAMDSZ010000177.1 GCA_945906945.1 Akkermansia muciniphila | reverse complement strand
GCCACGTTTTTAGAACGCGCGTGTCTGCGAGGCGCTCGAGGGGACACTCGAGCACGTCGCGGTCCAGGAGCACCATGTCTGCCAGCTTGCCGGGCTCAAGCGAGCCGGCCTCCTTTTCGAGCATAAGGATCCGGGCGTTGTTGATTGTGAACATTTCGATTGCTTCCTTCCGCGAAAGCCCGCCTTCAGGATGAAGCGGAGCGTCCAACGAGCGGCACTTTCGGGAGACCGCTATCCACATACCCAGCCAGGGGTTGTAGGGATTGATGGAACGCATGCTGCCGACTTTCTGCATGTGGTCGCTGCCGCCGCCCACGGGCACCCCCGCGTCAAAAAGGGACCGGAGCGGCTGGAACCGAGTGAGGCGCTCCTGGCCAAACTGCTTGAGCAGCGTAGCGCCGTCGAGGTGAAACCAGATGGGCTGGAGGTCAATGACAGCCCCCACACGCGCCGCCTTTGCGATGCTGTCGGGGCTCATAAAATTACAGTGGGTGATGCAGGGCCGGGTGTCGCGCAAGGGTCGCTCGCGGGAAACCTCTTCATAAACTCCAAGCAGGGTCGCCACCGCCGCGTCTCCTACACTATGGGCCGTAAACTGCATGCCCTTGGAGGCCACCGTGCGCACCATGCGCTGCAGCGTTTCAGTGGGAATCTGTTGGACGCCACGGTAGGCCGGATCGCTGATTCCGTACATTTTGCTCACGCCCCAAGGCTGCTCCATAAAAGCGCTGCCGGTTAGCATGCCGCCGTCCAGCCATACCTTTGTCCCGATGATCTGCAGCATCGGGTCGGGCTTTCGCAGCGGATGCGCGGCAATTTCTTCAATTGCCAGCTCGGTGGTGCGCCACTGCGCGCCGGTGGAAAACGTGTGCGAGAGCCTCAGCCTGACGCTGAGCGAATTGGTGTCCCTGAGTTTTGAATAAACTGCGATGTTACCCATGCTCGCGCCCCGGTCCGCGATGGTCGTGAACCCGACACTATTGTAATCCGCGAACAGCTTGCGCACCAATTCGAGTGTCTCGTCCGCACTCGGATTTCTGCGCGGCGCGGGAGCATTAATCTTGGGGGAGAAGCTGCGCACCAAGCCCGTGGGGTTTCCATTCTCATCCCGCTCCACCCTTCCGGGGCTGCCTTCAGGTAGCACAAACTTCGAGTCAATCCCGGCCAGTTGCAAAGCTAGCGAATTTAACATGGTGTCCGGCCCCGTTCGGAAAGCCACGGGGTGGCGTGGTGCAACGCGGTCCAGCTCCTCCCTAGTCGGGTAGCGCTGCTCCCGCAGGCGTGTGATAAACACCTGGCTGACTCCGATGAGCGAACCCTCGGGCACGACCCGAGTACGCCCGGCAATATAGCCAAGCAGTGACGTGATGTCCTCGATGTCCGGGATCGGATGGTCAAACTCCGTGGTAGCGGCCCCCACCGGATGGCTGTGCGAGTCCATGAGTCCCGGCAGGACCATCGCTCCCTCGAGGTCGATCAGTTCGGTGGCTCCGTCTTTGAGTGAGAGAATGTCCTCATTTGTTCCCACTGCACTTACCAGGTCCCCCGTCACCGCTATCGCCTCCATAATGGAAAAACGTTTGTCCACCGTGACGATGCGTCCATGGTGCAGAATCAACGAAGGTGCCGCCATGGCTCCTGCGGCTGAGAGCAAAAGCGAGGTGAAGATTCGCGCTGCAAAGCTGAAGGTGGACGGGCCCCGCGAAGGAACACGCCTTTGACGACAGGAAACAGAGGTGGTGTGCATTTTTGAGGGGGGATGAAGCATGTCAGCTAAACCGATAGGAACGGCAGACGTCATCAGGGTGTCGCGCGACACGCGGTCACGACATCTTAAAAGCAATGACAAACACCAAGCCAACCCAAATCACGCCCGTCTGACAAAGCGATCAAACTCGGCGTCGACTCGCCCGCAGGGTATCACTGAGTGGACAACAGGGGGAAGAGTGAGTGAGTGCCGGGGAAGTGCCTGTCCCCGGCACTCACGTGTCCCCGGCACTGCAAGCCCGGTACACCCGGCCCACAAAAAAACGTTCCATCGACAACCCCTGGGAGCGCGTAGCCCCAGCTGCGCCAAGGCGCGGATTGCACCAAAGAGGTGGCGAAGCTACAAAGGGACCGACCCCGCCCTGATGTGAGAAAGACAGGGGAAAGTGTCTGTCCCCGGTAGCCCAGATGACGAAAATGCGTTTCGAGATTGGGTGACGTGGTTTATTGAAGGGACCCCGCCCTTGTCGCTAGGAGTTCTAATAGGAGGCCGCGCGGCTGAAACCGTATGAAAGCGGCGAAGCGAGGCGCCAGGCATCCCTTCAGAATGCAGCACTTACTCGCATCTCATCCGATGGTGTCGCTCAACCACCGGCTTGTCTAATTGCTTTGATGCCTCTGGGATCTTGCACAAAACAATAACCTACCTCCCCCGCACATCCATCTCGCACACCTCTCTCTCACTCATGCCTGCAAACAAAAAAAGCGTGACGAGAGGAGGGGATCCCGTGCATCCGCCTGAAACATAGACATGTAAATCACGTCGACACGTAGCGGTTTGTTTGTCTCTTTGGAGGATAAGCCTCTGAAATCTGAGTGAGATCTCTTTCAAAACCATCTATCACGTTTCCCCAGTCAAGTTCCAGCGCTGTGGCCCGCGCGGCCGCTCCGAGTCTATGCCGAAGCTCTCGATCGCTCGCAAGCTTCAGAGCATTGGCGATAAAAGATTCCGAATCGCCGATGGTTGCCGTCAGCCCGTTGTCTCCGCTGCGGATGAATTCATGTGCCGCGGCGTCATCAAAGGCGCTTACTGCCAACCCGCTTGCCATTGCCTCAGTCACGACGTTTCCGAATGTTTCGGTCAAACTCGCGTGTAGATAAAGATCACCAGACGCGTAGTGTGCAGCGAGTGTCTTTCCGCTATAAAAGCCGCTGAAAATTGCATCGGGCCGCCGTCTCTGATACTCGGATAAAAGTGGGCCGTCTCCTACCAGCACAAGACGTGCGCTGGGGTGCGTGTGTTTTATTCGATCGAATGTTTCGAAGACTAACGGATAGTTTTTCTCTGCAGCAATCCTCCCAACATGGATCACCGCCAGATCCCGTTCCCCAACTCCCCACGAGCGCCTAATGGATTCATCTCGCCGCTGCGGCGAAAACAACGATGAATCAACGCCGCGTGACAGGCGCCTCAGATTGTTGTACCCCGCCGTATTTAGTCGATGGATCAAGTCCTGCGTCGGAGCAAATGTGCACGCCGTGCTGTTATGAAAATAGCGCAGCCATCGATTCACTAGCGGCTTAAGCCATTGCATTCTGTAGTCTTTTGCGTACTCGTGAAAGTTTGTGTGGAAACTCGACGTTACAGGAATTCTCAGATTAACAGCCACCCTAACGGCTGAGGCACCGAGCGGGCCTTCCGTTGCGATGTGCACAATGTCTGGGCATGAGTCTGACCAAAGGCTCCTCAGGGATTTGAAGGCAGGAAGCCCGATGCGGAGCTGGGGATAACCTGGCACGGGGACTCCCGGTAACCGTACTTGTTTGCACGCGACCCGTTGGGTCACGCTGTACTGGGGTGACTCGTGTCGCTGACGGGGTCTGATCACCGTCAGCGAATGTCCGCGAGAGGTGAGCCCTTTCACGAGTCGCTCCAAAGTCATCGCCACACCGTTTATTTCAGGAGCATACGTATCTGTGATGATATGAATGTTCACGGAGTGGTTTGAAGTGGGTGGGTTCTGTTTCTGGTGCGAGGATTCAATCAGCCCGTGACAAAGCCATGGAGATTCTGCGGCAGCATTGTGATTAAAATGGCAATGGAAGACGGGAGGTGGCGACAGACAGACGATCGGTCCTGTGTCAAAACTTAAGGGGTCGGCCGGATGAAAAGAAGCGCGGCAAGCTCTCGGCGCGAGTTTTTTAAGCAGCATGTCAGCACATCAATCCTGCCGGAAAATTCGCGGTTTACGCCGGCGCGCACCGGTTCATTCTTATTGCGGATATTAAAGCCATCGGACTTATGGCCTTGATTTAGATTCTCTCAAAAAATGGAGGTAGTGCAGCGGCGAGTGCTTAAGGGAAATACAAACTGCAGTTCAAATTCTGGTGAGCAGCGGCACTGATTTGAGAGAAAGTTTTTCATTTTAGGATAGGAGAATTCAGGAAGCGGAACTTTCCATCGCAAAGAGAGTGCCTGCGTGCCTGTCCCCGGTGCGCCCCCGGTGATGTGTCCCCGGTGCTCTCACCGCTTCAAATTCATATTTGATACGCATGCAGTGGGAGCCGATACGCTTCGAACCCTCTTTGGCGATCGCATCATCTGGGTGAATTTGTTCCTTAATCCACGCCTTCGATCCCGTCTTGCCGACGCGCTCGAGTTCTTTCGCTGTCGCGCCGAACATTGCGCGATTCAAAGCGATGTAGTCAGGAGTTAGCTTCACTGTTTGTGGAATGATCAACAGCGTTCCATGTGTGGTATCTCTGCACGGTAAAAACTTTGGCTCGTCACGCGATAATGGACCGTGAACGAACCGCCAGAATGTTAGGTTCGCGACCGTTAACACTAAGGCGGGGGAGGGCAACTTGCTGAGTGCCACTTGGAGTTAGTTTTTCCGGAACAACCGGATCCAGGCCGGGAAAGACGTGACCACCAGAGCCGTTCCAAGAAGTCCGAGCAGACTGGGGAGTTCTGCATTGAAACTGAACACGCACCACGCGGTCACTATCCAGAAAAAGAGATTGCCGGAAGCCACCGCGTAGACCCATGAGGCAAACCGGTGTTGATCCCGGAAAAAATTCATCTCCCGGATCGGGGGAGTGTCCTGAGTGTTTTTCAAGACGAGGCGCAGAAAAACAACGGGGCTGAGATTCAGTGCGATGATTCCCACCGCCCAGAGCCACAAAACCTGGAGATCGTCCGTGTAGTGGTGGAGGAACCAAGTGGCCGTGAGGGTCGCAAGCACATTACCCGTGGCTCCGGCGTAGATCACCAAAGGGAACTGGCCCATGTCTTCCAGGGCGTTCATTTCATGCAATCGCTTGGCGGGAGTGAGGGAATTCATGACGCGACAATCTGGCACGCCTTACTACGTTGAGCACCTCTAAACGGTTTCAGCAAATTGCCTGTCCCTTAACGTTCTTAACGTTGGGCCCTTAACTCTCCCCTTAACGTTTAACCTTTCTTGACCTGCCTTTATTAACCCGCGCTTCACCCGCGCAGACTTTAGCGCGAGCTCGCACAGGACTGAGCGGGCCTCCCAGTGCACGCCCTCTTCTAAAAACATGGCCGCGTTGGCTGGGCCACTTGCCCATTGGTTGAGAACGGCTTCATCCGCATTTTCGGACATGCGAAATACCCTCAAGGGCCCGGTTCCACCCAGGGTGCCCGCATCGTATTGTGAGAACTTCTTGCCCGTCCTGGGCACCAATTTTGGCCCGATGCCGTTTCCCTAATCGATGCGGCATCCTATCGGGAACTGCCGGGTTGCCGTGATTTGACAGATTACTATCTACTTTCCTTGGCCATTCACCACGATTGCCGACTGGCTACGCTTGATAAACGTATCGACCCAGGATTGTTGCCAAATGGCCCAGCCGCGTTCTTTCCACTTTCCTGACCATTGGGCGATGCTGGGTAGTCAAACAAATATCAGAATCCCGGCTCTTCGCTATTTTTGGCGAGTAGCCCCTGCGAGTGGTAGCCCTGGGGACAGAGCCCCTGCGAGTGCTGGGGACAGACACTTGCCCCCTCGCTTGGAGCGCGCAGCCCCAGCGTGCGCCGACACCCGGTCACATCGGGATGTCTTGTACCTTAGCTGTTGCGCTACCCTTTTTGGTGCAATCCGCGTCTGGGCGCAGCTGGGGCTACGCGCTCCCAGGGTTTGTCGACGGACCGACATCTTGAAAAACTGGATCCCCTACGCCTCAAAACCTAGTTCCGACCGAGGCTGCCACAAAGTCGCGCCTCTAGCGCTTTTGGAGCTAGCAACTGATTTGCCAACTATTTGACCCGATTCTTTACATCATACTGCCTAATTGGCGTATCAGATTCACCGAATCCGCCCGTGATCAGGAATCAAATGGTACGGGGACCAAATGATACCGGACAGGCAAGTTGTTTCACAGCGACAAGCAAGTTGTTTCGCGTGCTGAGCTGCGCACACTCTCCTTCCTCAGAGTTCTTAAGCGGTATCCCTCGCCGGGAACTGGGCCCGTCGCGCCCCGACTGGTCATAAAGCTTTCGCGATGGCTGCTGCCAACAAATCAGCCGCGGGCGGATAAAAACGGAAGAACAGTTCTGGCTCCACCAATTCAAGTTCCATCAAAGACAGAGCATCTGATTCATCTCGCACCACGTCCACGCGGGCATAGAGCGGCGTTTGTGAACACGCTGCCACAGCGTGCTCAGCGAACTCTATTTCGTCTACCGTCGGCGTATGCGCCTGCACGGTGCCTCCGTGGTCGTCTTGCACTCTAAAATCACCTGCCTTTGCGACCTTTCGAACCGCATGGGTGCATCGCCCCCCGATGACAACCAGCGAGACTTCACCTTGCGTGAGCACGCTGCTCAGAAAAGGCTGTAACATCATCGCTTCTTCGCGGACCAACTCGCGCAACACCGCTTCGTGTGCCTCAATGTTTGCATTGTTGATGCGATAAGTATGCCGAGCAGCACCTGAAACTGCTGGCTTTAGAATCAACTCGCTCCAGCGGTTGGCTGTGACCAACTCACGCAGCGTGCTGGTTTCACCGCGTTCGATGAAATGAGTCTTTGGAACATTTACTCCGCGCTCAGCAAGGTCTCGCAGATAATGCTTATCAATATTCCAGCGCACTAAAGATGCGGCATTAAACAGATGCGTGCCGCCCTCGATTTGTTGCATCCATCTGCAAAACTCAGCAAACTTCTCAAAGTAATCCCATGTCGAGCGAAACACAGCGGCGCGGGTGCAACTCCACTCAAAGTTCGGATTAGACCAAGCCACCCGCGCAGTGCGAAGACCGCGCGCTTCGAGTCCATCCCTCAAAAGTTGCTCTTCGTGAAGCAACTGAGCGTTATACCATTGGCCCTCGTCAGGCGCTTCGTACCGCATGTCGGTTAGTATAACCACATCGTAATCACTCATAGCGGCGCGGTTCTGTGTCTTTCGAAAATCGGAGCAATATCGAACACATCATGTTTTTATATTGAAACACCGAGATCGTGGCGACTGCGCATTTTAACTGCCCTACTGCGCACGGTTGCCATGCAAACACCTAGCATAATTTGCGAGCGCAGCTAGGTTCTTCTTCATATGAGTTACTCAAATCTCCCCCTCGGGCTTGTTATTGCGCTGAAGCTTTCGGCTTCTCTTCTCGCGCAGACCACGCCACTGCCGATCGCCGTGGAAAAAAGTGTTCCCACAACTACGGAGGTCCCGGTTGCCAGAAATCCAGAACTCATTGCGGCGTCTGAACGGCTCCAATCCAGCTTTGGTATCATTATAAAATTAGGCTTGGGCACTGATCCGGCAGTGTCCGCGGTCTATGATGTAACTCCTATAAAAGCGGAGCATGTGGCAAACGCACTTTTGATGCTCGAGTGGATTACCGCTGAATTAAAAAGATACCCGGAGGGATTCTTGAAAAAGTTTGGGTCAAAGAATTTGGTTTTGGCCAATGCGTACATTTCCAAAGCGAGTAAAGGAGCTGCGACGCCTTACTCGCCAACATTCATTGCTCACAAAAACAGCGGCTCAATCTTCGTGACAGTGCCAACCACGATGACGGCTACAACGGAGGCTCTGGGTAGAGGCTCCATCCATAGCACGCTTTTCTCCTACCTCTTGGAGGATGTTAAAGCACCAGAATCGCCTATCGGATTGTCACACTGGAAGACGCTTGAGTCGGATGACTCTGTGCTTGAAACGGAAAGTGCAAAACGACTGAAAAAAGCAAGCAATTCAAGAGAGGGTCTTTACAAGACAATGTGGGACCCTAGTGATTTCGCTGAATTAAATGCCCTTGCTAAGACAGATGCTCGCTTAAGGCAGCGCATCGAAATAGTGCAGGACTTTCTGCACACCTTAGACCCGCAGTTCAATCAGGCCTACTGGACCGCTCTTGGCACCATACCAGAGCACCAGCGTATCGTGTGTCTCAATAACCTCGCTGACGCTCACAGCAATGCCCAGATCAAAGCCGATGCCGCGATTCAAAATGATATTCAGACACTCGAAAAACAATGGGGCTTCAAGGTGCTCTGGGAACCCGGCTCCGCGGCGCCACCTATGCCAAGCAAGGTAAGACTGGAATACTCCTATTTTACTGACAAGAAACTTCCCCAATTCAAGGAATTCATTCGTATGATTCGAGATGAATTACAGATGTACCCAGTGGAAATAACCCGGCGGCTGAACGTCAAAAATCTTTTCATTTTGGATGATTTTAATTTTCGGGGCGCGGGGGTTGCGGGTCAGGGCATGAGTTGGTTGCCGCAGGTTTCTTTCGCTTATGGTCTTCACGGTTTTGATACGACTAA
>CAMDSZ010000176.1 GCA_945906945.1 Akkermansia muciniphila | reverse complement strand
AGCATCCCACAAGTTTCACCGCTCTTGAGGAGGACCGATCGGTTCTCGATCAAATGTTGAGGCACGCAGGGCGCCTCTGTCCTTTTAGATTCGACTGTGGAACGGAGGACCATCTCATTGCGGCCAACCGCGGCCTGCACGAGTCTTTGGATGCTCACAAAATTGCGCATACATACCGTGAGTTTCCAGGCGGCCATACCTGGGATTATTGGGAATGCCATCTTGAAGAGACTCTCAGATTTTTTGCGGCGCATGCTAAGACGCCGAGCGAGCGTCGTTGATCCGATTGCTTACCACTCGCCAGCGATCAAGGAGCCCAACGATTAAGCCGCGAGGCCGCTCATTGAAGACACGCAGTTCAGGGCCTTTATTATTCGCCGCTCTTGCGCGCAGGAATTTTGAGCAGCCGCGTGCATTCGCTTAAAAGCCATTCGACCTGCGCGAACGGCTTCAATGAAATGTTCTGCCACCGCAAATAGCCATGCGCGTCAATTAAGAACAAGCCGTGCAGCGGCTGCTCCTCAAAATCATCGTACGCTCCATAAGCCTTGAATGTGGATAAAGAGGGATCCGCGAGCAGCGGAAATGGAAATCCCTCCCCGGACTTTGCCTGCTCGTTTGTTTTTGGCAGCTCACTCAACGCCTCGGTACTGACGGCAAGCACATCGATGCCGGCAGCCTTATAACGGTCCACCAGCGGCGCCAGCAAGTTGAGCTGCTCGATGCAATGGATACACCCGCTTCCGAGGTAAAACACCATCAGCACTGGCCTTCCCTTCATAGCGTCGAGCCGCATGAACCCGCCCCGGTCCGCCCCCATCACCCAAGCTGGAGCCGCGCGCGGCAACCACCGCACCGATCCCAGCGTCTTGAGCTCCGGCCGGATGCCAATATCACCCGCGGGCGCTTCCTTGCTGCGCCAATCGCCATCCACGCCGATGGCATCAGCCACTGGCCTCAGCCGCCCCAACGCGGGCAACCCTTGATCGGCGTACGCCGCAATCTTACGGATTTTCGCAAACTCAACACGCGCTTCGTCGTGCTTGCCCTCGCGCCACAAATGTTCCACCAACGCGGCGCCAACCAAAAGTTGGGCTCCATCCTGCTTGGCAGCCTCCTGAATTGTTTTGAGTGCGTCCGATCCATTTCCCAATCGCACCTCGACGGCCGCACGTCGGACTTTGCTCATTTCTTTGGCGGCGACCAACTGCGCCCCTGCCTCGTCCTTTTCGTCCGCTGCCAGAGCAACAGCGAGCGCCCCCTCTGCAATCAAGGCGTCGACCCGCTCGACCCGCTTCAACTGCGCGGACAAGGTGTCTGTCACCGCGCGCGAAACGTCCGCCGCCGGTTTTGAATTCTTCCGGGCATCTTTCTCGGCGTGGTCAGCCGCATCAAAGCGTTCGTGACGCACTTTGTGTTGGAGTGCCTTAAGACGCCCGTTCTCTAGCGCCGCCTCGTCGCGGTTGCCAAGCTGGCTGCACGCCCAGACCAGCGCGTTCAGGCGCTGCGCCTCGTCCACCACATCAACACGCTCCTGCAAATACGGAGTGCCCCGGAGCTGGAGGAGCTTTTCCCAAAGCTCATTTTCAAGCATCACCTGCACCAATCGGCGCGCGCCCATGACGTAGCTGGAGCGATGGGCGTCGAATTTCGCCTTGCCGATCACCACCGTTTGGGGAGCCAACTGGGGAAGTTCAATCATGTTTTTCGCCAACTTCAACGCCTCCTCAACGCGCCCCAGAAAAAACAGATTCTCCACCAACCAATCGTTATTGTGAGCATAATTATGAATTTGATCGGGCATCAGCGAGTTGGCCTCCATCCACGCGTGATCCACCCGCGCGGCGGCTTCCTGCTGCCAGGCGGCGTCGTCGTACCGTTTCAGGCTGCTGAATGTATGACCGGGCATGTGCCAAAGGTGAGCCGCGCCAGGCCCGCTTTGGCCGCACAGCGCAGCAGAATTCAACGCGCGCCTGTCGTCCCTTTTGTTCCACAAATGAATCCGAAGGTGATGCGCACCCGAATGCATCGGCTCAACCGCCAGAATCTCCCTCAAAAGCGCATCCACTCCCTCGTAAGTCGTGAGTGGAATTCCTTCAAAACTGTTCTCCCAGAGATGCAGAACTAAAAAGGCCTTCACCTCGATATCCGCCGGATAATCAAAGGCCATCGTTTCCAAAGTCTCAACCAGCTTGCGGCCGCGCTCAGTCCGGTTGGGGCCGTCCTTGGCAAAGAATGGCAAATAGGCGTCCACCCAGCGGCGCTCCTTCGCCGAAAGCAGAGGCCGCAGAGCATCAGTTTTTGTCAGAAAATCACGAGCGCGATCCGGATTGCTGCGGTTGGCAAGTGCGAGCCCCCAATACGCCATGCCGCACTTCGGATCGTGCATTAACACCCGACGAAAAGAGCGCTCCGCCTCGTAAAACCAAAAGGCGTGCAACTGCGCCATGCCCTGCTCAAAAAAACGCTGCGCCTGTGGCGAAGCAGTCGTGACCTTGAAGTTCACCTTGCCCACCTGTGCCTCTGCAAGCAACGGCCCCTTCCGACGCGGCCCCTCGTCAAAGGCCTCAGCGTAAGAATGCGAACCGTCGGCTCTCCCGTCGGCCCGCGCAAATGGTGCTAATGGAGCGAAGAGTCCAGAGCACAGAAACATCCAAAGAAAAACCCTGGCCCGAATTCGACCCCTCGGTGGAAATTTGAAACAGGAGACAACCGGAGCAGGTGACTGAAAGCGGGGAGAACGGAGCAACATGACAAAAACAGTAAGAAAAACTCAGTCCACCGGCATCACCCCGGCTGCGACCCGTCTCTCAGCAGACTCTCGGCACGCAGGAACCCGGCGGCCGGCAAACATCTGAGAGACTCCCCTCCGGATACCCCCAACCACGAAACACTGCAAGCCTTCGGCTTGGCCCGAGGCGTCCTACGCTTTCGCCCGCAACTGCTCCCAAATCGAACGTTCCTGGGCACTCAAGTGTTCCGGCAAACTCACCCCGATTTGCACATAAAAATCTCCACGCCCCTTCTGTCTTGTTGGCAACCCTCGCTCCTTGATCCGCATCCGCCGCCCCAACTGCGTGCCCGCCGGCACCTTCAACCTCACGGAACCCTCCGGAGTATCCACCTCCACCTCGCCCCCCAGCACCGCCATCCATACCGGAACCGTGACTTCACGCACTAAATCAACGCCCTCCACCCGGTAATGCGGATGCTCAACGATGACCACTTTCAGCAGCACATCTCCGCCGCCCTCCCCCTTCCCCGCTACTCGCACCTTTTGCCCCTCGCAAATCCCCTTGGGAATCCCGACCTCAATCGATTCCGCAGGGCCGGAACCGCGCTGAACCCTGACGCGCTTGCGCGTGCCCGAGAAGATCTCCTCAATGGTGACCTGCACATCCCCCTCGATGTCTCTGGTCTGCGAAGCCGCCTGCGGCGGCCGGTGCCCGCGACCGCGATGCCCCACTCCGCCGCCAAATTGTCCGCCCCCAAACTGGCTTCCGCCGAAGAACGCCTCGAAGAAGTCACTGAACCCGTTGCCCCCGCCTCCCCCCCAATTTCCCTGAGGCATCCCACCCCCCCCTCCCGACCCACGCTGCGCCCAATCCTGTCCAAGCTCGTCGTAAGTCTTGCGCTTTTCCTCATCTCCAAGCACCTCGTAAGCCTCGTTGATCTCCTTGAAAGCGGCCTCCGCCCCCTTCTTATCCTTCGCCACATCGGGGTGATGCTGCCGGGCCAGCGCCCTGAACGCCTTGCGAATCTCGGACTGCGAAGCGTTTTTCGCAACCCCTAACACTTTGTAGTAATCCTTATATTGCACAGCCATTCTCCCTCATCCTACCCAGTGCAACGGATCCCATGCAACGACGGGCCTTCACGAAGAATGAAAATTGCTGCGACCGTCGATTTCCGATTCAATTAGGCAGGCCATGCTCGCTTTCCTCCTCAAACGCCTTCTCTCCCTCGCTGGCGTGCTGTGCTGCGTGCTAAGCATCACTTTCCTACTCCTGCGCCTTTCACCCGGAGGCCCTTTCACCCGCGAACGCAAGATCCCTGAGGCAATCGAAAAACAACTACTCGCCAAGTACCACCTCGACGGTTCTCTCTGGGAACAATACACCCACTACCTCGGGGACGTCCTAAGCGGCGACCTCAGGCTTTCCACCAAATTCCGCGACCGCTCCGTCAACGAGCTCCTCGCCCAAAGCCTTCCGATTTCCGCGACCCTCGGCCTCTGCGCGCTGGCTCTCTCGATCATCCTAGGCGTGTGGCTTGGAAGCCTCGCCGCAATCCGCCACCAGTCGGCGCTGGACGCAGGGGCAATGCTCTCAGCGCTTGCCTTCATCAGCATCCCGACTTTCGTAACAGGCCCGCTACTAGTGCTCTGCTTCGCACTGTGGCTGCGCTGGTTGCCTGTGGGGGGATGGCAATCGCCCTCCTGCCTCATCCTTCCAACCCTCACTCTGGCCGGACCCGCCGTCGCCTCAATTGCCCGCCTGATGCGCACCTCCCTGCTCGAAGTACTCGAGTCCCCGTTCATTCGCACAGCGCGGGCAAAGGGCGCAAGCGAGTCCCGCGTGCTGTACGCACACGCGCTCAAAACCGCGATCCTTCCGGTGATCTCCTACCTGGGCCCGCTCGCGGCCAACCTCCTCACCGGATCGATTGTGGTGGAAACGGTCTTCAACCTCCCGGGGACCGGCTCGTTTTTCATCAACGCCATCGTGAACCGGGACGTATTTTTGCTCGGAGGCGTCGTGCTGGTCTACTGCGCCCTCTTGGTCACCATGAACCTGCTCGTGGATCTGGCCTACACATGGATTGACCCCCGCATACGCCTCGAATCCTGACGCATGCAAAATCCACTCCCACAACGAAAGGGAATACTCGAGCGAACCCTCGCCCGACCCTCAACCCGACTGGCGCTGGGGCTGCTACTCGTGATTTGCGCCGCTGCAGTATTCCTTCCCCTCTTTCTCAAAGCTGATCCTCACGCAACCTCCTTGGACACGTTTATTTCTCCAAACACCGCCCATCCTTTTGGAACAGACCTCAACGGACGCGACGTGCTTTCCAGAACGCTTCAAGGAGCGCGCATCTCTCTCGTGGTGGGATTCAGCGGCGCAATGGTCAGCCTCGTTATCGGCACTTCCGTCGGCCTCATCGCAGGTTATTGCGGTGGCACCTTGGATGCGCTGCTCATGCGTGTTGTCGACGTGCTTTATTCGGTGCCGCGCCTGATCCTGATCATCCTCGCCAACTTTGTATTCGACCCCGTCCTCCAGGGATGGCTTAACAACTTTCAAAAAGGAATCTGGATCGGATACAGCAAAATTTTCATCCTCATCCTATCCCTCGGTTGCATCGAGTGGCTCACCATGGCGAGGATCGTTCGCGGCCAGGTGTTATCGATTAAAACGCTGCCTTTCGTCCAGGCAGCGCTAGCGCTGGGCCAGAGCCACGCAAAGATCCTCACCCGCCATCTGCTGCCAAACTTGTCGGGAATCATCATTGTTTACCTGACGCTCACCATTCCGGCAGTGATGTTGGACGAATCCTTCCTCTCATTCCTCGGCCTCGGCGTGCAACCCCCTCAGGCCAGTTGGGGATCGCTACTAAGCGATGGAGCGCAGGCGCTCAACCCGATCGAGAGCCACTGGTGGCTTCTTGCCTTTCCCGCAGCCTGCATGAGCCTGACGCTGCTGGCACTCAACTTCATCGGTGACGCGCTCCGCGATGCGCTCGCGAAATAACGCCCCCCGGCGAACAACAACCGGCAATCTGCAACCGACAACCGAGAACCACGCCAGCACGGCTGCTTCACGCCTAGCGCGCGCTCAAGACCCGATTTTCCAAAGCCTCTTTTCCGAGCGGATCAGCAAAGCTCCGTCCAGCACCGCAGGCGAAGCCAGAGTTTTGTCGCCAATCGAATTCTCCGAAATCATTTCGAACTTCTTAGCCGCCTTCACCACGTACATTGTGCCGATCTCATTGAGGAAATAAATCCGACCCTCCGCCAACACAGGCGATGCCGAGAAATTTCCTCCCAACCGCTCGCTCCAATGCGTGTCCCCGGTTTTAGCATCCACACACGAGGCGATGCCCGCGTCGGATACAAAGTACAACTCATCCCCAACAACCAAGGCCGATGGCGTGTGAGGCGCTCCTTTCTTAATGATCCACGCCACGTGCGACTGCGTGGCATCACCCGCCGCACCCTCGGGCCGGATCGCCAGCAATGAGGCTGCATCAAACCCCGAGCTCAAAAATAAAAGCCCGTGCGCGTACACCGGACGCGGCACAACCGAGTAACCTTCTCCGTACAATACCCGCCAAATCTCGCGCCCATTCTCCGGATGATAACCCGCCACAAAACCGCTCCCGGGGCTGATGACCTGCGTCTGCCCATCCAGCGAAATTGCCAAGGGTGTGGAGAAAGAAAACTTTTTGCGCGCGTGCGTTTCTCTCGGTGTTTTCCAGAGCACCGCGCCCGTCTGCGCGTTCAATGCGACCACAAACGTCTGGTCATTTCCGTCAACGCTAAACACGAGTGCGTTTCCCACCAAAACCGGTGAACCACCAGTGCCGTGCGTCGGACTGTAACGAATTTCCTCCTGTCTCCACACCACCTTGCCGTCCAGATCAAGCGCCGCCGTTCCCAAGTGGCCAAAATGCACGTACATCCTGCCCTCGGAAACAATCGGAGTCGGGCTGGCTGCAGTGTTTTTGCGATGCATCTTTTTGGCAGTCGCCGACTCGGGTTGGAAAACAGGCGTACTCCAGACCGTTGCGCCGTTGGTTTCGTCCAAAGCCATCGCACGGAGTGAAACCGAGCCGTCTGCCTCTTCAACGGCGCTTGTCATGTAAACGCGCTTGCCTGACACCACCGGGGAGGACCATCCCGAACCGGCCGTTTCCACACTCCACTTCACGTTCTGTTTGTCATCCCAGCGCACCGGGACGTTCGTGGCATCTGAGGCCCCTTCGCCGGTAGGCCCGCGAAACTGAGGCCATTCCAACGCATCAGCCCAGGCCACCGAGTGTATTATTGCAAACAAAGACAGAGCTTTAAACGGCAACGCACAGCCCATCGGGAGGCTGGGGTGATCGAGAGAGTCGGCAAGGGCGGGTTTTACAGGGGGGAACATGCGCAAAGCATCCTCGGAAAGACTTTCCAAATCAAGAGGACGCAAGAGCAGGACTGAATCGCCCCAGCCCAAAACGGGCATTTATTTGCTGCCAAGTTTTTTATGCACCACAAACCGCAGGCGAGCCGATGGGGTGCAACTGTCTTTGAACACACCGGACCGAATGCATGTCAAAGCACGTAAATAGATGAAAGCCGATGCTTGGCATCCTCAAACCGCTGGGTCAGGCTCCGCAGGAAGCGTTACCAAACGCCTGCTGGAGCAAGTAAATCTCTCCCTAAACTCCACTCAATCCAACCGCACGAGCAGCCGCGTCGCCGCCGATGCCCACGCCTCCAGCCAACCCCAAGCCTCATCGCCTTCAATGATCGCCGCATGGCGATAGGCCCTCACTCCACGAGCTGCAGTCCCCCGCCGAACCACAAACCTGTCGAACCGCACTGCACCCACCTCTCCGCAGCACTCTTAAAACCCATCATGAAACAGCAAACAGCTCAGCAAACCAATTTTGTGTCGCTCAAAGCAAACCTGCCCGCCGTCCTGATGGGCGTTGCATGCATGTCACTGAGCACCGCGTCGGGGTCCACCGCGCAGACAGACCCTCCCGCTCCTGCCGCTCCGGCCCCGGCGGCTGCGGCTGCGCAGCCCCCAGCCACGCAGAAGGCGAATGCCAAGCAAACCACGACCATCGCCTCCCCAGGAGCTCCAAAACCCAACCCTCTTCCACAGCTAAAACTAGACAACACTCCCCTTCCGCCGAACACCCCCACCTACGCCCCCGTTGTTGAAAAGGTCGCAGCAAGTGTGGTGACCATCAACACGTCACAAACCGCGCCAAGCGCCGGAAGCCGCCGTGGGGAGCAGTCCGAGCGCAACCCGCTTTTTGACGACCCAATGATCCGCCGCTTCTTCGGACTACCCGACATCGAGCCCGGCCAGCCCCAGCAGACACCCAAAAAGCAGCCCCGCTCCGGCAACCCGAACGCCCCCCAGCAGCCCGAGGAAAACACTGCCCCCTCTCGTAAACGCGAACAATCAGTACCGCTCGGCCTTGGCTCCGGCGTGATCGTGAGCTCCGATGGATACATCCTCACCAACAACCACGTGATCGATGGCGCCGACAAGCTCGAGGTCAGCCTCGGCAAGAACGGCCGTAAATACATCGCGAAAAAAATCGGCGGAGACGTTCGCACGGACATCGCCGTGCTTAAAATCGATGTCTCGGATCTTTCACCAGTCACTTTCGCCGACAGCGATCAACTGCGCGCGGGCGACATCGTGATCGCTGTTGGAAATCCGTTCAATCTCACCCGCTCGGCAACGATGGGAGTGGTGAGTGCAGTCGGACGGCGGGATGCGCAGACCTCGCAGATGGCTGACCTTGGCAACTTCATCCAGACG
>CAMDSZ010000175.1 GCA_945906945.1 Akkermansia muciniphila | reverse complement strand
AGGCTCTTAACCCCGCGCAAGCTGGAGCGCTAACCACCCGACAGCTGCTCACTCTCAATTCAGACCAGATCCTCGCGATCGAGACTTCGGATCTGGGCGGATTTGCTCCGGGTCAAGTCGCCAGCTTGCGCAGTGATCAAGTGCGTGCTCTGAGCTCAGCGCAGTACGCAGCACTGGCGTCGCAGCAGGTGCGGGGATTGACGACCAGTCAGATCGCCGCAATTGAAATTGCGGACCTCCGCGCATTGTCGAGCTCGCAGCTCTCAGCTCTGCTGCCGGTTCAGCTCAGGGTTTTGACGACCGAGCAGGCGGCATCTATTGATCCGTCCAAGATGGGAGCATTCGTCACCGATCAGGTCATCGCGCTAACATCTCAACAGGTGGTCTCCCTTGACACAGACCAGATCATTGGAATGACAAGCACCCAGTTTGCGGCGCTTACGACCGGACAAGTCTCTGCTATTAGTGCCGCCCAAGTGTCGGTGATCGAGACAGCGGACCTTGTTGCACTACAACCTATCCAGATTCAGTCGCTGAGGACCGACCAACTTACCAGCTTGGAAAGCGCGCAGGTGAGTTCTTTCAGAAAATCCCAGGTCAGTGCGTTCTCCACAACGCAGGTTGCGGCTTTAGAGACCCATGATTTTGGTGCGCTCACTGGTGCTCAGATTGACGCTCTTGGAGTGTCGCAACTTCAGGCGCTCAGCACGGCCCACCTTGCGGCGTTGCCAGATGCGCGGATGGGCGCCTTCAATAGCTTGCAAATTGCTGGCCTGACTACCAGCCAACTGGTGAGTCTTTCGAGTCCCAAGATTGCGGCGTTAACCACCGCGCAGATGCCTTTCTTTACGAACGGACAGACGGCAAGGTTTACGACGGATCAGGTGCAAGCCTTGCAGTCGGCTGACTTGCGGGCACTGACGGCCGGCCAACTCGTGGCGATCACTTCCGATCAGTTGAGGGCGCTTACGACAGGTCAGTACAGGGCGTTTACGACAGCTCAGGTTGCTGCTTTGGCAACCAGGCAGATTGTGGCGCTCGAAGTGACTGACGTGAAGGCCTTGCTCGAAGCGCAGGTTCGTGCACTTCTGCCGCAGCAGATCTCTGCGTTGACGACCGATCAATTCAGCGGAATGGAGTCCGCCCAGTTGGTCACGTTGAATTCGGTCCAGCTGAACGCGGTGTCCACTGCACAGATTCGGGTGTTGTCCTCGGAGCAGGCCAGTATTTTGACAAGCTCCCAGTACGCCTCGCTTGGAAACAATCTGGTTGGGGCGCTTAAGACCAGCCAGGTTGTGGCGATTTCCGGATCCAGCATCCGCGCACTCTCAAGCGCGCAGGTGAAAGCGTTGATAACGGATCAGATCGTGGCCCTTGAGTCATTCCAGGTTGCGGCGTTCACGGCGATGCAGATCGGGGCGCTCGGAAGCAATCAACTGGTGGCCGTAGAGTCCGGTGACCTCAGCGTGCTCAATAGCACTCAGGTGCGCGCGTTGCTGCCATCGCAGGTCAATGCGCTTACAGTGAGCCAAACGAACGCGCTTTCCACGGATCAAGTTGCTGCGCTTGTGAGTGATCAGTTGATAGCGATTGCCACCAGTCGCATTGCAGCCCTTGGGACCGCTCAGCTTGTAGCGCTAACCAGCGCCCAGTATACGTTCCTGACTGGCGCGCAGCTGGGCAGCCTCACAACCGATCAGATTGTGAGCGTCCAAACCGGCGATCTGCGTGCGCTTTCGAGTTTGCAGATTCAAGCGCTGACTGTTGATGGAGTCGATGCCCTCAGAACCGAGCAACTAGTCGCGCTTTCGAGTGCGCAGGTTAGCGCTCTGAAGACAACTCAGCTCGCTTCAATCGACGAAGGGGACGTCGCGGTAATGCTCGTGTCGCAGCTGCAGGCTCTCGCAACGCAGCAAATCAGGGCGCTGGATACGGCTCAGTTTGTAGCGCTTGGTCAGTCCCAGCTCTCCCAGCTCTCGACTACTCAGGTAGCCTCGGTCCTCGCAACACAGTTGCGCGAGCTTGGCACGGACCAGACAAGGTCTCTCACCTCTGCGCAATACGGTGCAATACTGACTTCTCAAGTAACTGCCCTGACTTCGGATCAGGTCGGCACGCTGGAAACGAATGACCTGCGCGCCTTCAGCGGAGCGCAGTTGAATGCATTCACTTCAGCGCAGCTAGGCAATCTCAATGCGGTCCATATCTCCGCACTGTTCACGGCCCAACTCCGATCGGTGAACAGTATCCAATTGAGAGCGCTGTCTACCGATCAGATTGTCGCGTTGACCACCGCTCAAGCGGCTGCGCTCAGCTTGGTTCAGGTCGGGGCGCTATACACCAGCCAGCTTGATGCCTTCCAAACGGATGACTTCAGGGCGCTGCAGACAGCACAAATTGCGGCACTCTCGAGCTCGCAGATTAAGTCACTGAGCGTTGCGAATATAGGTGCGATGAGTTCGGTGCAGATCGCGAATTTGTCGGCAACGCAGATCGGGTTGCTCTCAACAACGCAGATCGCTGGATTGGCGCCTGTGCAGCTCGGTGCTTGGACTTCGGGCCAGTTGATGTCTTTCTCGACGGCCCAACTCTCCGCGATAGAGACCGCAGATATCCAGATGCTCAAGCTGTCGCAATTCGTGGGCTTTGGAACGCGTCAGATCAGTGCGCTGACCGATGGACAGGTGGCTGCGTTGACCACTGGACAGATTGTCGCGCTGTCGACCTTCCAAGTGGTCTCCCTCAGCTCACAGCAGCTCTCCGCCATGGAAACCGCCGATGTGGCTGTTCTCTCGGTGCAACAAGTTACCAGTCTAACGACCGGTCAGATCCGGGCGCTCAGCGCAGAACAGATTGTCGCGTTCTCTTCGGTGCAGGTACCGCAGCTGACCACGCAGCAGTTGGGCGCACTGACCGGCAGCCAGTTTGCCTCGTTTGAGACCCAGGATGTGAGCGTGTTTACTAGCCGGCAAATAGCGAGCCTGTCGACGACGCTGGCGGCTGCGCTTTCCACCGACCAGATACCTGCGCTTAGCCTAGCCGCGTTCGCGGGTTTTCAGACCGGACAGTTGTTTAGCCTCAGTAACGATCAGATTGGAGTTGTGGGGGCAGCACAGCTTGCGCGGCTGTCTACTCTGCAGTTGGCGGCGTTCAGCAACTCGCAGGCGTCGGCGTTCTCGACGGCACAGAAGGCGACCCTAAGCGACGCGCAGAAAACAGCATTAGACCAGCCTTAAAACTCAACCTAGCGCGGCATCCTTTCGTGTTTGGGATGCCGCGGCATGTTTGGGAGGTCCGACTCCGAAAGGTAGAATGCTCGGAACAGTCCGGAAAAAAATCCGTATACGGAACACTAATAAAGCTACTTCAAACGGATCAGTTTCAAGGTGCCCCCCACTCACCCCATTAAGAGCTCAATCGCGTTTCTGCAAGTGGTCTTGAAATGGTCCCTTCCGCTGGCGATATCGTTTGTGGTTTGTTCTTTCGCTGCTGCCGAGGAGCCATTGCGCGCGACAGTAAGCTTCATCAACGAGGTCATGCCGCTGCTAGCGAAAGCGGGATGCAGTGCGGGGGCTTGCCACGCAAAGCCCGAGGGTCAGAACAACTTCAAGCTTTCGGTCTTCGGCTACGACCAGCGGCTCGACTACAACGAGATCGTGAACGACGCCCGCAGCCGGCGTGTGTTCTTCGCTGCTCCTGAAGAGAGCTTGCTTCTGCTCAAGGCGACGGGCCAGATTCCGCACGATGGCGGGGGAAGAATCGCAAAGGACTCAGCACAGTACCGGACTCTGTTGACTTGGATTCAACAGGGAGCACCTTTCGATTCGCCAGACGTTCCCCGTTTGAAAGAAATCCGAGTCGAACCAAGCCAGTTTGAACTGCCTCCGGGCGGGACCCGACAACTCAAGGTGGTAGCAACCTTCACGGATTCCTCAACCCGTGACGTCACGAGCCTGGCGCTGTACCAATCAAACGAAAAGGACTTGGTGGATGTTGATGAGGCGGGAAAGCTGACTGCGGCACAGGCTGCCGGTGAGGCTGTCATTGTGGTTAACTACATGGGGGCGGTGGACGTCGCCCGCCCAGTGTTACCTCCTGCGAAAAAAATCCCGCAGGAGCATTTCGCAAGTCTGCCTGTGTTTAACGAGCCGGATCGGTTGATCTACAAGCGGCTTCAAGCGGTGGGCTCGGCTCCCCCCGGACAGTGCTCGGACGCCGAGTTCATCCGGCGCTCCGCGTTGGATTGCATCGGAAGGTTGCCAACGCTTGAGGAGGCGCGTGCGTTTCATGGGGATCGGTCAGGAGAAAAGCGAAAGCGGTGGATCGAAAAGCTTCTCGTAGACTCAAACTACGCAGACCACTGGGCGGTAAAATGGGGTGATTTGATTCGGCCCAATCCATCGCGTGTGGGTGTAAAGCCCGTGTTTTTGTTGGACCTCTGGCTCAGAGACATGTTCCGGCGCAATGTGCGGTATGATCAGATGGTGAAAGAACTGCTGTTGGCTGAAGGCAGTTCTCATCAGAACGGGCCTGTCGCTGTGCTTCGCGATAAGCGTGATCCGGTGGATGCTAGTGGATTTGTGAGCCAGATTTTTCTGGGCGTGCGGATGGAGTGCGCGCGTTGTCATCATCATCCGAGCGAAAAGTGGACGCAAGAGGACTACTACCAACTCGCCGCGTTTTTCGGAAAGATGCGCTCGCGGGGGCAGGGGATTTCGGCGCCGATTTCCGGCGAGGCGGAAGTGTGGTGGTTCGACTCGGGTGGGAAGGGAGTTCTGCATCCAATCACCGAGGCTGCTATGGCGCCTAAAGTTCCGGAGGGTCCCGAGTTTGCGTATCAGAAAAACGTTGATCCGCGTTCGCAGTTGGTGGAGTGGATGGTAAGCCCGGGGAATCCGTTCTTTGCGAAAGCGATTGTAAACCGGATCTGGGGCGAGTTTTTCGGCAAGGGAATCGTGGATCCGGTGGACGATTTCCGTGCATCCAATCCACCGTCGAATCCGGAATTGCTGGAGTGGCTTGCCAAAGATTTTGTGGCTCACGGTTTTGATCTCAAGCATCTGATGAAAACCATCATGGAGTCTGCTGCGTATCAGCGCAGCTCCGAGGTGACGGATTCAAACCTGACGGACCAGCGCAATTTTGCTCGCTCGATGCGCCGGCGATTGCCGGCTGAGGTGCTCAGCGACGCGGTTTGCGACCTAACCGGAGTGCGGGAAGATTTTACAGGACTGCCTCCTGGTTCGCGTGCGGTGCAGACGTGGAATCATAAGCTCGGCTCGGAGTTTCTTGATGCGTTTGGAAGGCCAAATGCGAGCCTTGAGTGCCCGTGCGAGCGGGAAAGAAAACCGACCGTCGTCCAGTCGCTGCACTTGATGAACTCCACTGGTCTTCAGGCGAAGCTGGCTTCCCCGAAGGGCCGGGTTGCGCAGTATCTGGCGGCGCAGAAGCCGCCGGATGAAATCATTCGTGATGTTTATCTCAGCGCCCTTTCAAGAGAGCCGCTTGAGGAAGAAAAGGCGACAGCGCTCGCGCATTTTTCCAAACCCGATGCTGATAAAAAAGCCGTCGTCGAAGACTTGGTTTGGGCCTTGGTCAACACGGCTGAATTCGTCTTTAATCACTAAACCCATGAATACTTTACACAACTGCAATGGTGTCGGGCGGCGTGATTTTATTCAGCTTGGATTCGGGGCGCTGGGCGGGCTGGGGTTTTCTGATCTGTTAAGCCTCCGTGCGAGTGCAGCGCAGGCGAGGGGGATGACTACGAGCAATGTGAATTGTATCCTTGTATGGCTCGATGGTGGTCCGTCGCATTACGAGACGTTTGATCCAAAGCCCGACGCGCCGGTCGATATCCGTGGGGAGTTCAAATCGATCCCCACCGCCGTGCCGGGCGTTCACTTTAGTGAAGTCATTCCAAACCTCGCGAAGATCGCGGATAAGTTCGCAGTGGTTCGATCGATTTGCCACAAGGATCCAAACCACGGGGGCGGCAATCATTACATGATGACCGGTTCACCGACGCCGGTCCCAGTGGGATGCGGCGCTTTTGTGAGCTTTCATCCTGCGTTCGGCTCCGTGGTTTCGCATGTGCGGGGTACGCGCGGGGGGTTGCCTTCATACACAAGCATCCCATCGATGTCGCGGTCGGGGGGGCCGAACTTTCTGGGGGCACAACACGCCCCATTTGTGATTGGTGGCGACCCGAGTCAGGCAGGGTTTCGGGTGCGCGACGTCACGCTTCCACCTGAGATAAGCGAGGGCCGCGCGATGTCGCGGGCCGCTTTGCGCGAGTCGCTGGACCGTATGGTGCGTTACCACGAATCCGGTGCAGAAGATCCCGTAGTTGGGTTTGATGAATCGTATCGGCAGGGCGCTACCTTGCTCGCTTCAAAGGAGGCGCAGGCTGCGTTTGAGATTTCCAAAGAGCCCGAGGCGATTCGAAAGCTTTATGGTGAAAACGATTTCGGTCAGCGTTTGCTTTTGGCGCGGCGGCTTGCAGAGGTGGGAGTGTCCTTCACCGTGGTGTACTCGGGCGGCTGGGATCATCACCGTAAGCTGTTTAAAACCTTCCGTGAGGGCACTGCCCAGAAACTGGATCAGGGGTTGAGCGGTCTCATCACGGATCTCTCGCAGCGCGGCACGCTGGATTCGACATTGGTTCTGTGTTTGGGCGAGTTTGGTCGGACGCCAAAGGTGAACAAGGATGGGGGCCGCGACCATTGGCCGGGCGCCATGTCCGTGCTGATGGCTGGAGCAGGCATTCCCGGTGGACTGGTGGTTGGAGGAACCGACCCAAAGGGCTATTACGCCTCCGAAAACGTGTACGCACCCGAGGACTTCGCCGTGTCGCTTTACAAGAAGCTCGGAGTGGATCCGCATCAGACCCTTCACACTGCGGTGGGGCGGCCCATCCAGCTCGTGAACGGCGGGCGTCCGATAAAGGAACTGTTTGTATGAGCGGCCTTCGGGCGGTCCACGTGATCCACGCGGGGCGCATCAGTCGAGGCGAGCGGTGGCGGAATTTGGCGGCGCCTGTTGTGTTGATCGGCTTACTGAGTTTGGTGTTTGGTGCGTTCGAAGCGGAAGCTGTTCCGCCCTCTATCACGGGAATTTTTCCCAGCGGCGTGCAAGCGGGCACGAGCACAACAGTGAAGCTCACGGGCAAGTTTGAGGGGGCTGATTGCAAGGTGTGGAGTGATGACCCTGCCTTGGTGTTTTCCCAGCCAGACACAGCGGGACATTGCACGGTCATGGCAGGTTCGCTCGCAGCGCGCGGGATTCATTTGCTGCGTGTGGTGAATCGTGAGGGTGCGTCGGTGCCGTTCCGATTATCGGTTGGCGTTGCGCCCGTCGTTCCTGAAAAAGAGCCAAATGACGCGCTGGAGGCGGCTCAACCCGTGACAAAGCTGCCGGCGTGGATTCACGGTCAGTTGGACAAGGCCTCCGATGTCGATGGATACTCGGTGAATCTTCGCAAGGGGATACCGGTGCTGGCCCGTCTCGACGCCTATGCGCTGGGTTCGCCTGTGGATTGCTTCCTACAAGTGCTCAACGCGCGGGGGGCACAGCTGATGACTGTGAGCGATGCGCGCAATCTCGATCCTGAATGTGTTTTTACGCCGCCGGAGGACGGCGCATATGTTTTCAGGATTGCGGGTTTCGCGCATCCGCCAACGGCTGATGTCGCTTTCGCGGGAGGGGGCGGCCGGATATATCAGCTGACGGTTTTCGAGGCGCCTGTGGCGAACCGCGTGTTTCCTGCTGCAGTCGCCATCTCTGGAAAAACGAGTGTTGAGTTGTGTGGTTTCGGGATCAAGGAGGAGCAGAAAAAAGTGGAGCTGTCGTCTTTTAGCGAGGGAGGTAATGAGGACGTTGGTCTCGTCATGCCGGCGTTGGCGCAAGGCCCGATAAGCGTGGTGATCGCCAGATATCCCGTGCAATCGTTCCAGGCATCGGCGGAGGCTTCGGGGCTTGATGTGCAGGTGCCCTGTGTAGTGGGCTTGCGCCTGATGAAGGGAGCGAGGAATGCGAGTCTCCGTGTCCCGATGAAGGCGGGTGAAAAGATGCGTGCAAGATTTTGGTCGCGAAGTATCGGGCTTGGAATCGAAGGCAGATTGTCGGTGATCGGACCGGATGAGCAGCAGATTGCGGTAAACGAGTTCCCAGCGGATGTCTTTGCCGAGCCCTCAGTGTCTTGGTCCGCGTCAAAAGAGGGAGTTTATCAACTCAACGTGAGTTCAATGTTTGGTGGCTTGGAATCGGATCGGGAGTGCGTGGTGGAACTCGCGGCTCCAGCGCCGTCGTTTGCCGTCACGATACCGGATGGGAAGCCAGTTCGCTTGGAGTACGGAAAAACGGCAACCTTCAAAGCAAAGGTGGCTCTTGCTAACGGATGGAAGGATCCTCTCGTGGCGCGGATTCAGGGGCTGCCGGAGGGGGTCTTCGCTGCAGATGTGCCGGTCCCGGAGAAAGGCGGTGAATTTGATATTGTCTTGAACGCTGCGGTGAACGCAACGCCTGGAACATCTCCGGCAGTCGTCTCAGTGTGGACCAAGGCGAGCCCGCCAATCGTGGCTTCCGCGCAGTATCCTGTGCGCGGAGACACGATGCGGGGAAGTTCGGATACGGATTTCAGACGCGAGATTTGGGTGACAGTCGGCCCT
>CAMDSZ010000174.1 GCA_945906945.1 Akkermansia muciniphila | reverse complement strand
CCCTTGGCCCCGTTGTCGAAGCGCAGCAGGATGTTTGCATCGTCGTCCAGCAAACGGCCTTCGACAAAAGTCGTAAGGTCTGCGGCGAGTTCGCGTATTTTCAGCCCAGTGACGTACTCGGCGAGGTTCTCGGCATGGGTTCCGATATCGCCGACGCAGCCGGCCGCACCTGAGCGGGTTGGATCCGTGCGCCAAGCGGCCTGCTTCTGCCCGCTTTCCTCCAAACGGGTTGCGAGCCAGCCCTGCGGATATTCGGCGACCACCTTACGGATTTTTCCGAGGGCGCCAGAGTGGACCATTTCCCGCGCCTGTTTAATGAGCGGATAACCGGTGTAGTTGTGGGTCAGTCCGTAAAGGAGTCCCGTCTTTTTAACAATTTCCTGCAGCTGCCTGGCCTCACCAAGGTCGAAGGTGGCGGGCTTATCGGAGAGCACGTGAAAACCATTTTCTAGAGCAAGTTTGGCAGGAGGGAAGTGCACGTGATTGGGGGTGACGATGGAGATGAAATCCATGCGCTGGTCGGCGGGCATCTCCTTTTCTGCATACATCATCTCTTCAAAGGAGCTGTAGCTCCTCGAAGCCGGCAGAAAGAAGTCGGCGCCTGAGGCCTTGGATTTTTCGGGGTCTGAGGAAAATGCTCCACAAACCAACTCGATTTGGCCGTCCATATTCGCGGCAATGCGATGGACTGCCCCGATGAACGCACCCCGACCGCCGCCGACCATTCCATAACGAATTTTTCTGCTCATAAAGAATCTGCTTCTAGAGATGTTTGAATAGGGTCCAGTACTGGACTGAGTAAAGGGATAACTTTAGGCAAGCTTGGCAGCTCGGCAAGCGAGTTGACGAGGCATCGTTGACACCCCACGTCTCAAAGGCTTAAAATGCGAGTTCAAATGAGGCTAGATCTGGTGCCCCTGACTCTTGCGATCGCGCTGATGACCGTTCCTTTAGTGGGAAGGGAGGCTCAGCGTGAGGTTCAGCATGCATCCGAGCCGAAGCCTCTCCCACTCGCACTGGATGACTCGTTCGAAATTCGCAAAGTTTCCACCCTCCGTCTCGATCCGCGGGTTCAGGTGTCCGCTCTTTCCGGCGCGGGCTCGGGTTTGTCTAACTCTTGGCTACAGGCCGAAATGGACCGTCGCTACTACGGCGCCATTTCCAGTTTGGAGAGAAAACTGAGGGAAGGGCACTATTATAACATCCAGTGGTCATCCGCACGAACTGCCGACGTGAAGCTGCGCTTCGAGTACCGTCAAGAAAAGTTGGGTCTCGCAGTGCAACTCATGGAAATGAATTATCCCAAGGCCAAAGGGTCTTATCGAAGTGAGTTTTCGGTAATTGGTGATGATTATCATCAGGATGGCGTCGTGACGGCTTGGCGAATCACCTTGGTCGAAAACGGCAGTATCGTCGGAGTGAACCAGAGTTTTCTTTGGTAGGAATTAGATCAGGACACAAGGCCAACAAATCCCGTGAATTCGCAGACTTTCATTCAGGTTGGTTTCAATGAGCGCACGGTTTGGGTGCGGGTCAGTGGCCGAGGCAGTTTTCAAAACAGCGGCCCCTTGAAGGATTTCGCCAAGGAAATGCTCTCGCGCGGCTACAAGTCCTTCGTCATTGATCTCGGGGAATGCCCAGTGATGGATTCCACATTCATGGGGACACTGGCGGGGATAGCGCTCAAACTCCAAGCCTCAGAGGGACTGGTTCGAGTCACGAGGCTCAACGAACGCAATTTCAGCCTCCTCTCGAATCTTGGACTGGATCAACTCCTTAAGCTCGAGGCGCAAACAACCGGAGAATCGGGCATTTGCGCGGCACAGGAGTTTGCCCGGGTTGAAAACCTTTCAAGCACTCCACAGGACAAGCAGGCCCAAGCTGTGACGATGCTCGAAGCGCACGAGGCAGTCGTTGAGGCCAATCCCGAGAACGAAGCCAAATTCAAAGACGTGCTCGAGTTCCTGAGGCAGAATGTTGAGGACGGCGAGTAGCGCCTACGAGCGCAGCGAGCGCCAGCCATCAATGCTCGGAACGAGTCGAAGCAGGGCTCCCTTTGTACACCGCCGTCATCCGCGATAATCCATTAGCTCGGCACTGAGGACAAAGAATGGTTTCCGGATCCTCAAGCTGCGTTTCTTCCGCGAGGAGAAACAAACAGTGGCAAAGGTCGTGCAAACAATTCACAAAACGTCCCGTAGGCCGGCCAGAATGCGCACATTGGCCGACATGCTTTAAATCTTCCTCAACTCGCACCGTCATGCGCTTGTCAAAAACGAAACACTCCCCAAGCCAGTGGGCGTTCCCGTGCTCTTTTTGATAGTTTACGATCCCACCGTGCAACTGAAAAACCTGCTTGAATCCCCGGTGCCGAAATAACGCAGATGCCTTTTCGCAGCGGATACCTCCAGTGCAGTACATCAGCACTTTTTTATCGCGGTTCTCGGCGAGCTTTTCCAAATAGTCGGGCAGCTCGCGGAAGTTATCAATCTCGCACGCGAGCGCACCCTCAAATTTACCGGCCGCCGATTCGTACCGGTTGCGAACATCGACGAGCACTACATCCGGATCTTCTTCCAGCATCTGCTTCCACTCGGTTGGACTAAGATGGTTGTCCAGGTCAGCCTGCAAAGGAACGCCCGCCGCCAAGGTGACTATCTCAGGTCGAACTTTAACCGATAGTCGGGGAAAAGTATCCGGCCCGCCGTCGCTGAGCTTAAACTCCATGTCTGCAAAGCGCGCATCCGAGTGCATCGCCTCGATGTAGGACTGGATAGACTCACGCGATCCGGCCAGCGTCCCATTGATCCCCTCGGCCGCCACAATCACCCGGCCCTTCAGCTCCAGCGAAGCGCACAACCATTTATGTTCAGCAGCAAACCGTTCAGGACCGGCAATCTGCACATACTTATAGTAGAGAATTACGGGGAATGACGAATCCATGGTCAGAGTGTTTTCGGCTCATTTCAGCTTTGAAATATCAGCCGCCTAAAATCGCCTGAACGGAGCTAGGCGGCATCAAATTTCACAAACAAAAAACCCTGCCTCAGCAGAGACAGGGTCTTTAAAAGATTCCGTACTATCCATATGGATAGCGGGTCCGCTCAGTTGGAGGCAGCAACCGCATCGACGTTGACACGGCGGCCATCCCGGTCGAAGCGCACATGCCCGTCCACCAAGGCGAAGATGGTATAATCCTTGCCCAATCCAACTCCCTTGCCGGGATGGAACTTCGTTCCGCGCTGGCGGATGATGATGTTTCCCGCAACCACAGATTGGCTACCAAACTTCTTCACGCCGAGCCGCTTGCTTACGCTGTCGCGACCGTTCTTTACAGATCCCTGACCTTTCTTATGAGCCATAAAATAAAATACTTAGAGTTAGACTAGAGAACACTGCCCGCAAGGAGACGAACACTATGACTTAATCGCCGTGATCTGAAGGCGAGTCAACCGACTCCTGTGCCCCACGGTGCGATGATACCCCTTCCGGCGGCGATACTGATAAGCGAACAGCTTATCGCCCTTGAACTGGGCCACTACCTTTGCCTCCACGGAGGCATTGGACACTTCGGATCCTACCTTTACGGCGCCACCATCGGACACCATCAGGACCTCGGAAAACACAGCCTGTGCACCTTCCTCGTGATCAAGCTTATCCACTTCAATCAGGTCACCCTGAGACACACGGTATTGTTTACCGCCGGTTTTAAAAATTGCGTAAGACATATTCCAACCTCCGTTAAAAAAGGGGTGGCAAGAGTGCATCCCTTCGCCGGAGCTTACAAGCGCTTTTTAAGGAATATTTGTCCTGCCAGTAAAGTGGTGCCAGGAACTTCCCTCCCCAAACTACGCCCCCAAATAAGCTTCTCGAACACGCGGATCTAGCTTCAGCCGCTCCGATCGGTCGTGAAAAAGCACCGCACCCGTCTCCAATACATAACCGTAGTGCGAAATTTCCAACGCCAGATTCGCGTTCTGTTCCACCAGTAACACCGTTAACCCTAGGTCGCGGTTCACCTCGACAATCTTTTCAAAAATCGTCTTCACCAAAAGAGGAGCTATCCCCAGCGACGGCTCGTCCAGCATGAGGCATTTGGGCCTACTCATGAGGGCACGCCCTATCGCGAGCATCTGCTGCTCGCCGCCAGACAATGTTCCAGCGAACTGCTTCTCCCGTTCACTTAAGCGGGGAAATGTCTGAAGCACGAAATCCAAATCCCTGCGCACACCGTCAGCATCCCTTCGCAAGTAAGCGCCCATGCGAAGATTTTCCATTACGCTGAGGTTGGAAAAAATCATGCGTCCCTCCGGCACGTGAGCCAGCCCCATTGCTACAATTTCATGAGCCGGAAGATTGGCGATCTGCTTTCCCTCAAAACCAATATTGCCACTCCGGATTTTCAACAACCCCGAGGCAGCACGCAGAGTGGTGGACTTACCAGCACCGTTGGCGCCGATCAGAGTAACAATGCTGCCGCGCTCCACATTCAGAGAAATGCCATGAAGCGCGGTGATAGAGCCGTATCCCACCGTCAGATTACTAATCTCAAGCATCCACAACCTCCTCCCCCAAATACGCTGCAATCACACGCTGATTCTTCTGAATTTCTGAGGGCGTTCCTTCCGCGATTTTTCGACCGTATTCCAGCACCGCGATGCGCTGACAAATTCCCATCACAACCTTCATGTCATGTTCCACCAAGAGAACAGCCAGTCCAAATCTTTCCTGAGTGAACCGGATCAATTTCATGAGCTCCACTTTTTCCGTCGGATTCATCCCGGCTGCAGGCTCGTCCAAAAGCAAAAGCCGCGGCCTGGTGGCTAGCGCACGCACGATTTCGAGGCGCCTTTGGTCCCCATAAGACAAGCTTCTACACGGCGCATCCGCCATCTTTGCAAGACCGAATATCTCGAGCAACTCTAAGGCCTCAATCCTGACGCGGTGCTCCTCCTCACGAAATTTCCTGCCCCGCCACAGCGCCCCGAACATTCCAGTCTGCAAATGCAGGTTCAACGCGGTCCTCACGTTGTCGACTACAGAGAGCGAACTGAACAAGCGGATATTTTGAAATGTCCTGGCTATCCCGAACGCAGTAATTTTATTTGGCGCCAATCCATTGATTGAGCTGCCGGAGAATCTAACCGCGCCTTCAGAGGGGGCGTATACACCGGTGATGATATTAAACACCGTTGTCTTCCCTGCCCCGTTCGGACCAATCAATCCCACTAGCTCTCCGGTCGATATGGAAAAATCAAACCCGCTGACGGCAACCAAACCTCCGAAGCGAATCCCCACACCTGAAAGTTCCAATAGAGATTTGGATTCGCTCATCGATTAGCCCTCCTTGCCTTGAACCACCGGACAGGATCTCCAATCAAGCCCTGCGGCCGCAAGATCATCAGCACGATTAGCAGCAGGGCAAAGGCAATCATGCGGTACTGCTCCGCCTGCCGAAGCAGCTCATTCAACACGGTCAATCCAACGGCAGCCACGCTCACTCCAGCAGTGGATCCCATCCCGCCTAAAATCACCATCACAACCACATCCACAGACTTCAGGAAATTGAATCCCTCAGGCGTGATGTAACCTATAAAA
Organism: Akkermansia muciniphila; assembly: GCA_945906945.1. GTDB lineage: Bacteria > Verrucomicrobiota > Verrucomicrobiia > Chthoniobacterales > Chthoniobacteraceae > Chth-196. Next base: position 3,085 of record CAMDSZ010000174.1, on the reverse strand, counting down.
TGCGCATACAGCGCCCCTGCTAACCCCGCAAAAAAAGCTCCGACTACGAACGCCGTCACCTTGTATTTGGTGGCGTTAATCCCCATCGCCTCGGCTGCAATCTCATCGTCGCGCACCGCGAGAAATCCACGTCCATAGGTGCTTTTCACAAGTGAAGCAGCCACATAAATCGCACATGCGGCGATCGCGAATGTCCATCCAAGGGTGGTGCGAATTGGAACCCCTGTCAGGCCGCGGGCACCTCCCAGCGAGTCAGTGTTCTGAATGACAACCCGAATAATTTCGCCAAAGCCAAGGGTTACAATAGCAAGATAATCGCCCTTCAATCTCAGAGAAGGAAGCCCAACGGCGAAGCCGGCAATAGCTGCAACAAAACCACCGAAGATTGTCGCGAGTAAAAACGCGACCACAGGCGCAGCAGCATCGCAGAAATGTAAGGCTGCCAGAAACTCCTTCCCTCGCACCTGCGTCAGCCACGCAGAAGCGTACGCTCCCACCGCCATGAATCCCGCGTGGCCAAGCGAAAACTGCCCCGTATGACCATTCACCAAGTTCAAACTCACGGCCAACGTGATATTGATTCCAGCGAGCACGATGATGTTCAGGACGTAGTCGTCGATCTGGGCTATCGGCCATGATGGCTCTGGATGTCCAGTGAACACGTAGGAAACAACCGTGCTCAACAATATCATTAGAAAAAGCACGCTCTTGGATCGAATCATACTTTTTCGCGATGGTTTTTCCCCAACAAACCAGAGGGCTTAAACAACAAAATGAGAATCAGAATGACGAAGGCCACCGCGTCGCGATACCCCGGAGGAATCCCGAGTTCCTTCGAGTACCCTACCACCAAAGTCTCAACAACGCCGAGAATCACCCCACCAAGCGCCGCACCGGGTAAACTTCCGATGCCTCCAAGGACGGCGGCAACAAAAGCTTTCAGTCCAGGCAACACTCCCATGAACGGGTCAATCGCCTGATAAAGTGACGCATAAAAAATTGCTCCCGCAGCGGCAAGTGCCGACCCCAGTCCAAAGGTGAACGATATCACCACACTAATGTTCACGCCCATGAGCGCGGCAGCGGTAGGGTTTAATGAAAGAGCGCGCATCGCGAGCCCGATTCTAGTACGCATTACGATGAAGCGGAGCGCGAACAACAACGCCCCGGAAACCAAGAACACCAAAACCTGAACGTTACTTGCGTGCAATCCACCTATCCCCCCGATAGCCCCCCCTTCGACCAGCGAAGGAAATCCGCGCGGGGCGGCTCCGAACAAAAGCTGCGCGGAATACTCCAAGAGCAGCGACACCCCAATCGCCGTGATCAAAACAGTTAGCCGAGGCTTTTCACGAAGAGGACGGTAGGCGAGCCATTCAACGAGAACACCCAGCGTCGCGCTGATTAACATTGCGCCGAGCAATACCAGAGCCGCCAATAGCCATCGGCCGCCATCAAAAAACGGTTTCAGCCAACGAAACAGGTAAAGTCCGGAAAAGGCTCCGACCATAAACACATCGCCATGGGCAAAGTTTATGAAACGGAGAACTCCATAAACCATCGTGTAGCCAAGCGCTATCAATGCGTAGATAGCACCAAGCGATAAGCCATTAAGGATTTGCTGCAGCAGTTCGTTCACGAGCGTTCAGGCTCAGTACACCGCAGATCCGACTAAGGTGCAACTGTCTGAACGTACTTGAATTTGCCTTCCTTCACCTCAAGCACTACTGCGGATTTGTCAGCATTCCGCTGTGGATTAAGCGTGATCTTACCAGTGATCGCTGTGAAATCCTTGGTTGCCGCAAGAGCGTCACGAACCGCTCGACCGTCGGTAGTTCCAGCACGTTTCATGGCGTCGACAAGGATCATGGCTGAGTCATATCCAAGAGCGGACATCGCGCCAGGTTCCTCGTTAAACTTATCCCGATACCGCTTCAAAAAATCCTGGATCAAAGGCGCTGGATCTTCGGTCGAGAAATGGTTCGAAAAGAAGCAGCCTTCGACAGCCTTGCCCCCCACTTCAACGAGCGATGGAGAATCCCATCCGTCCCCTCCTAGCAATGGGACGTTTAACTGCAGCTCCCTCGCTTGCAGAGCAATCAATCCAGCCTCGGTGTAGTATCCAGACGCAACAATCGCATCGGGTGCACTCGCCTTTATGGCAGTCAACTGTGCCTTGAAGTCCTTGTCTCCCGATGAGTAGCTCTGCTCGTTCACAATCAGTCCCCCATTCGCGACGAAGTGCGCCTTGAAGAACTCGGACAATCCCACGCTGTAGTCCTGCTTTACATCAGTCAGAATCGCTATCTTCTTCCAACCCTTGTTTAGAGAAAACTTCGAGAGCACCGTCCCTTGAAACGGGTCAATAAAACAAACTCGGAATACAAAGTCACCTTGCTCAGTCACCTTTGGGTTTGTGGAAGCCGGGGAAACCATCGGGATCGAGGCTTGCTGACAAATCGGCGCAGCCTCAAGTGAACGCGAAGACGCAACCTCACCCAACAGAGCAACGATCCCATCACGGGAAATTAGCTTTTTAACAACGGTAGCAGCCTCGCCGGCCTTGCTCTGGTCATCCTCGGTAATCAGCCGGATAGGCTTCCCAAACAAACCACCGGCAGCGTTGATTTCGTCAATTGCCATCACGGTGCCGTTGTGCGACGAAACACCAAAACTTGCGGTGGTACCCGTAAGAGATGCAAATTCACCTATCGGAATATCCGTACGAGTTATTTGGTTAGGAGCCTTCTTACACGCAAACAGTACAGAAGACAGACCAACAACAACTAAAGTTCGAAGCACAGGTATCACAGAATAAACCTACACCCTACCAAGGGCAGAATGCAACGTCATCGGCATCAGCGCTGCACTCACCGTTCGCGCCAAACCGCGCGTTGCGTGTAGGGCCGTTGCGTGTAGGGCCGATCCTTGAGCGTGCACGAAAAATCATGGAAAGAGAGGTGGACCCCGTGTTTCGGCCAGAGGACGCTTGAAATAAGCTATGGTGGCGGGGACGAGTGAGAAAACTAAGTGGTGGGTTGGGAGTAATGCAACGGCAAAGGACGAGGCTTATCCACAAACGCCC
>CAMDSZ010000173.1 GCA_945906945.1 Akkermansia muciniphila | reverse complement strand
GGGAATGAGCGCAGTCCCTCCCAATACGCCTCGGCCTGTCCCGGCGGCAGGCCCATGAAGTTGAACGGCTTGTCGGGCAGTTCCAAAATCATCCAGTACATGAGCCCGCAGTGCTCTGGATCCGGGCCGGTGCTGTGGGGTTCGTCGGGCAGCGTGACAAAGAGGTCTCCACCGGACATTCGGAAGCACTTCTTGCCCATCCAGTAATTTTGCGTGCCCCGGGCGAGATACGATATTTCCATCATCCCCGGGTGCGAGTGATCGGCGAGGGGCGGATGCGCCCGAAGGTAGCGGTAGCGCCCAAGGACCCGCAGGTGCGGAACCCCAAGGGAGCGCAGGTCCAGAATGGTGCGCTCTGGAGTGACTTGCAGGTCAAGTTCCATGGGGCGGGCTTGCTGGGGGGCTGGGGGCTTTACATTGCGCTAAAGCCTCTGCCAAAGCGGCTTGTTCGTAAATACGTGGCGGTAGTACTCGTTCCGCTGAAGTTTTGAGGCCGCGGCTTCGTCTAAAATGGCATGGGCCCTCGGATGGAAGTGCAGCGCAGATGCGGGAACCAGCGGCGAGATGGGACCCTCGATTGCCGCCGCAAGGGCGTCCGCTTTTTTTTCTCCGAATCCGAGTAACAGCACCTGTCGCGTTTCAAGGATCGTCCCGATGCCCATCGTGATCACGTGCTGCGGGACCTCCTCCCCGGGGCCGAAGAAGGGGGCGTTGTCGGCGCGGGTGCGTGGGGTGAGAGTTTTGATGCGTGTTCTGGAAGCAAGGGATGAAGACGGTTCGTTGAATCCGATGTGGCCGTCGCTGCCAATGCCCAGAATCTGCAGGTCGATCCCTCCCGCTTGGCGAATCGAAGATTCGTACTCTTCACATGTTTGTGGAATGTCTGTGGAGAGGCCGTCCGGAATGTGGGTGTTTTGAGCAGGAAGATTGATATGCTGGAAAAAGTTTTCCCGCATGAAGTGGTGGTACGAAGCGGGATGCGATGGTCCCAGCCCGACGTACTCGTCCAGATTGAAGGAGGTGACCTGGCGGAAGTCCAACCCCTCGTCCCTGTGCATTCTTGCGAGTTCGCGGTAGAGGCCGAGCGGTGTGCTTCCTGTTGCGAGTCCCAAAACAGCGGTTGGCTTGCTGTGCACTAGGGCAGCTATCATTTTGGCAGCCAACAAGCTGGCGGCCTCCTGGGTGGATTCGATAATGACTTCCATAAGGTTTGCAGGAGAGGGTGCACGATATCAGAGGAGTGCAAACTTCAAGCTTTGTCTGGCGAACAAAAGCGGCTCGTTGATTCGGCCGGGGTGCCGATGTATCCCGCTTTCCTGATCCATTCCCGCTGTTAGACTGCTGGGATGGCTTACCGATCTTCAGTGGAATTTCTTGCGGCCCTCGAGCGCGAGGGAGAGTTGGTGCGCATCCCATTTCCCGTCGCTACCGAACTCGAAATTACGGCATGGGCGGATCGCGAAATGAAGTCTCCGGGAGGGGGTAAGGCGCTTTTATTCGAGCAACCCACCGTGAATGGGGTGGTGTCGCAGTTTCCGCTTGCGGTCAATACGATGGGTTCGCGAAAGCGGATGGCCCTGGCTTTGGGACTGGGCAGCGTGGACGAGCTGATGGAGCAAATGCAGCTCATTCTAAAGGCGAAGCCGCCCACCAATTTGCGCTCCGCATGGAAGCTGGCCATGCAGGGACTGGATCTTCTCCATGCAAAGCCAAACCACGTGAGTGGCGGCCCTTGTCAGGAAGTCGTCCACATGTTTCCCGATGCTGCTCAGGGGATGCCCTCTTCCGCAGCAGCCTCGATGCCTACGCTGCTCGACATGCCCATTTTGAAATGCTGGCCCCAGGACGGGGGGCGGTTCATCACCCTGCCATGTGTTCACACCAAGGATCCGGATTCAGGTGAGCGCAACCTTGGGATGTATCGCATTCAAATTTACGATGACCGAACCACTGGGATGCATTGGCAGGTGCATAAGGTCGGGGCGCGCCACGGAAAGCGTTACTACGAGAAGGGCGAGCCCATGCCCGTCGCGATAACCATCGGAGGGGATCCTGCGTACGCGTTCGCCGCGACTGCGCCGCTTCCCGACGGGCTGGATGAAATCTTGTTCGCAGGATTCATTCGCAAACGCTCGGTGGATCTCACTCCGTGTTTAACCGTTCCTATGGACGTTCCAGCAGACGTTGACTTTGTGATTGAGGGGTTCGTTCATCCGGGCGAGATGCGAGAGGAGGGGCCGTTTGGCGACCATACCGGCTTCTACACTCCGGTAGATCGGTATCCGGTGTTGCACATCACTGCGATCACGCACCGGAGGGATGCGGTTTATCCCTGCACCATTGTTGGAATCCCGCCGATGGAAGATTTTTACATGGGTACCGCCAGTGCGCGCATTTTTCTGCCCGTGTTTCAGATGAACTTTCCGGAGATTGTGGACATCGCACTCCCTGCCGAGGGGGTTTTTCACAACATGGTGTTTGTTTCGATCCGGAAGCAGTATCCGTGGCAGGCGTTCAAGATCATGCACGGTCTCTGGGGGATGGGGCAGATGATGTTCACTAAATACATCATTGTGGTAGATGCGGATTGCGATGTGCAGAACACGAGTGAGGTGCTGTTTCGCCTGTGCGCAAATACCGATCCGGGGCGGGATAGTATTTTAACGCGCAATCCCAGTGACGCACTGGATCATGCGCCGAGCGTGGCAAATCTCGGGACACACATGGGGTTTGACGCGACCAAAAAACTGCCGGGCGAGGGATACCAGCGGGATTGGCCGGATCTAGTGCGGATGCCAGCCGAGATTGTGGCTCGCGTTGAGCAGATGCGGGGCCGGTTGTGAGTTGGGATCGGGAATTTCAGTCGCAAACTCGCTGCCGATTCTGCGAGCGGTTTGGCTCGAAAGCACTTTCTTGTGGTGCGAGAGCATTGACTGGGTCCCAGAATCAGTCCCCTTCAGACAGAACGTGTCATTAGTTCCGAGCGCGCTTGAAGGCCGGCGTATTCACTTTTAAAACCGGCGCATTCGCTTTTAAAAGACGCCGCCGCTTCAGAGCGTCTGAGCAAACGCCTCGAGCGAGTCAGCGCGGATAGCGCCTTCATGGAGCTTCTCCAGTCGCTTCGGATCTTCGATAGACTCCAGCGCTTCACGGATTCCCTGAGGGCAAGACCCATGGCGGATTTCCAAAGCGCGCGAAACTGACAGTCGAAGGGCCAATAACTGCCCTTCAGAAAGTCCTTCTCGTCTGCCCTCACGCTTCCCTTCCTGTTTGCCTTCGTCTTTGCCTTCCTGTCTGAGTTGATCGGCGAGAGTCATGGTTTTGGTTTGAAGGGATTTGCTATGGATTTTCCGGATGCGTTCCTTGAGCAGCGAGACGTTCGAGTCAGCGTTGAGAACATAGCGCACTATCCGCTCAAGTGCACTCTCCGAAATCGCGAATAAAAGCGACTCCTCCCATAGCGGATCGCTCAGGAGTTCGTTCAGCGGCTCGGCTTTGAGTGCGCGCAATGTGAGGATTCCCTCTGGGGTTCCGGCGAGCTTGTCGTAGGGGATGCGCACCAGTTCGAGAAGATGGTACACAAAGGTGGGTTGCCACGGTCGGATAATGTCCGCAATCTCAGCCGGCAGATCCAGAAGATCCTCGAGTCGCGGAGCGGTTCTCCAGGGCCGTTTTCCCTGTGCCAGTACGATCGGAAGAATGGCTGGGAGTTTCGCCGGAGCAGGATGCGCTGCTGCGAAACGTTCCCAGATACGCAGCATGTACGAAAGCAAGCGGAGCGCCATGCGCGGGTCTTCGGTGCTTTGATGTTCGAAAAGGACGTAGAGAAACGCATCGCTCTGGTGGAGTTTCAACGAGAAGAGCAGATCGCTTTCCGAGGAGGCGAACTGCGGATCAACAAAGCTTGAGGATTCAAGGCTGAGGGAATTCCAGTTAACCGCGTCGGAGATCTGCTGTGGCAGATAGTTTTGGAAGAAGGCGCGAGCGTTGTCTGGATTGGAGAAGGTGGCTTTTAGGAGTTTGTCGTTCGGCTGATGAATGGGTTCCTCTGGCATGGGCTCTACAAGAGAGTCGCAAGCGGAGGTGCATCTTGTCGTCAGAGCGCTGCTGATAAGTGGGAGCCTGGGTGCGCGTTTGGGTGCGAATGGGATGTTTGTGTTCCTAGGCCAGCGGGTCTGTTCCCGAGGGATATTCGCAATGCAATGAAACAAAAATGGCTTATTTTCAATTGATTCGATTGGTGTCGAAATTACTGTGCGTTGATGTCTCAATGGTCAATCACCCTCCACGGCCCCTCTGGAATAATCAGCATGGTCGATACTGGAGAGTCGCAGTTTGTCATCGGTACTGAGACCGCTTCGGATGTGTTCACTGTAGTTGGAGAAGGCGTGACCCTGCGACACGCATGGGTGTGGATTGGCGAGGCGGGTTTGCAGGTGGAAGATCTCGGCGGAGGGACGCTCGTTAACGGATATTCAATCACCGAGCGCGTGCAGGTAGAGTACCCCGCGAGCGTGCAGGTGGGTGAACTTACGCTGATATTTGAGTTGAAGGCGGTGCAATCGGCGGCTGTGTCCGCTACGCCCAGCTCGATGGACATTACCATGCCTCAGCGCGCGCTGACTAAGAGCAAGGCCAGCATGGAGGCGACTATCCCGCAGAAGACGCAAACGCGAAGCGGTGTGCAAACTGCAGTCATCCCGATTGAATCCGCTTCTTCCGATTCTGCACCACTGCGGGGTGAGTATAAACTGGTCCGCGAGATCGCTCGTGGCGGGATGGGGCAGATTTATTTTGGGGAAGATCCGCAGCTCAAACGCAACGTGGCGGTAAAGGTCAGCAGCGTGAGCGAGGATGGCGAAGACCTGCGGTTTTCGAAGGAAGCGGAGGTGCTCGCCCAGCTCGCGCATCCGAACATTGTTCCGATCTACAACATCGGCGTGGATGGGCAAAGTAGGCCATTTTACAGCATGAAGCTGATCAAAGGGCGCACGCTTCAAGCCGTCTTGAATCTGATTCGTGATGGCGATTCTGCAGCGATCAAAGATTACCCGCGCGCGGCCTTGCTCACGATCTTTCGAAAAGTTTGCGATGCGATGATGTTCGCGCACAGCAAGGGAATCCTGCACCGGGACATGAAGCCCGAGAACATCATGGTGGGTGAATACGGCGAGGTGCTGGTAATGGACTGGGGGCTGGCGAAAGTGCTGGGCGAGCGCGAAGAAAACGCCTCTGCCTTGAGCCGCGTGAACGACACCGGCGACTACGGCATGACCATGGAAGGTGAAGTCATGGGTACGCCCCAGTACATGTCTCCCGAACAGGCAAATGGAATGGTGGCCGAGCTGGACCAGCGCAGCGACATCTACAGCTTGGGTGGCATTCTCTACGCGATCCTCACGCTGCGGCCGCCGATTGATGGGATGACGCTGAATGAGGTGCTCACCAAGGTGAAGAATGGCAGCATCAGCTCGATGGTCAGCAGGCGAGGCGGCAAGGGTGGTGTGGATTTGAATGCTCCCGCCGCGATGGGGGGTGAGGTGCCGGAGGCGTTGCAGGCGGTTACGCTCAAGGCGATGGCCACTGACAGAAACAGGCGCTACGCGACCGTGGAGTTGTTCGCTTGGGACATTGAGCGGTATCAGAGCGGCTTCGCCACGCAGGCGGAGGATGCAGGTTCTTGGAAGCGAATGAAGCTTTGGGTGGGACGCAACAAAGTGTTGGCGGGATCTGCCGCTGCGATGCTCGTGGTGGTGAGCGGATTTACGGCGCGGGTGGTGCAAAAAGGACGTGAGGCGAGCGAGGCGTTGCAGAACCTGCGCGAGACGGCGCCCACGTTTGCAGTTCGTGCGCAGGATGCTTTGCGGGAAGGACAGTTTGAGGAGGCTCTGAAGGCGGCAACATTTGCGGTTAAGTTGGAAAATCTGAACGGCGAATACCACACGCTTCGAGGAAACGTCCTGCAGGTGCTTTTGCGTTGGTCTGAGGCGTTGGAGGAGTACCAAACCTCGGTGCGCTTGGGGGCGAAGGACAAGGCGCAAGAGAATCTGACTTTGACAGAGGAGTTGATCGCCCGCGAGAAGAAGGAAGGGGAAGCAAAGGCAAAGCTGGCCTTGTTCGAGGCGCTGAATGCTCAGGGGCGGCAGTATGAAGCGATGGAGTTCGGGAAGGGATTGGGCGACTTTTGGAAGGAGCGGAAAAAGGATCTGAGCGCTTTGCCCGAGTTGGTAAAGCGATTGGAAGCGAAACTGCTGCCGGTGCCTGGAACGGCGGTTGTGATGAGCAAGACGGAGCTGACGGTTGGGGAGTGGAAGCTGTACCTCAAGGCGGAAGGGCTGCCGGGGTGGCAGCAACCGGTGAAGGAATGGAAGCAGGATGACGAGCATCCCGTGGTGTGGATTAACTGGTACAAGGCGAAGCAGTTTTGCGAGTGGCTGAGTGCCAAGACTGGGAAGGAGTGGCGATTGCCTACCGACGCGGAGTGGGATGCTGCTGCTGGAACGTCCATGTATCCCTGGGGGGATTATTTTCCGCCGAAGTGGGAGGATGGGAATTACGCGGTCTTGGAAGACGGGAAAGATGACCCTCAGAAAGTAGGAGTAGATGGAATCAAGGGAACGGCGCCGGTTGGATCGTTTAAACCGAATGTATTAGGATTTTACGACCTTGGAGGAAATGTTGATGAGTGGACGGGCAATGTACGTAGTGGGGCGAAATCCGATGTACGCAATCGTCGTGGATCTAGTTGGCTTACTGGGGGGGGAGCCGCTCTTAAAGTCCCCTCTCGCATCTCAATCGGATCGAGCTATGCAGATTCTACGGTTGGATTCCGCTTGGTCCGCGGTTTTTGAGGGATGGTGTTCGATATTCACCGCGAAGCGGCCGCTCGCAAGACGCGAGCGTTTTCACGCTTTTCGCAACCGGTTCCGACCACAACTCAGGGCAGTATTCGAGCTGCGCAGCGGGAAAGAGGGCGGCAATAACCTCATAAGAAATCCGCCCCAGCAGGGTTAACGACTATTGATGCTCTCATGCGCTATTACATCCTTGCTTCGAACCGCGTTCCGTTCTGTCGAACGGAATTCAGCTCTTGGCTTGGCTAATCAAGAGGCAGCAGGCGCGAAGCCACAGCTGGACGGTCCCGGTGCAGGCTGACGTTCCCTCTGAATATTTTTACTCCGGCCCCATGAACCGAAGACCCACCCCTTCCTCCGCTGCAAGCTTGGTAAGCCTCTGCCTTGCTGCGTCGGCCTTTGCTCAGCAGGTATGCCTACCTGCGCCGCGGCTGCTCACGGTGACGCCGATGGGTGGACAGTGCGGCACAACGGTGGATGTCACCCTCACGCATCAGAATTGCGAGGGGCCCTTGGAACTTCTGTTTTCGTCCCCGAAGATCACCGCAAAGCCCGTGTTGGGGGAGGATGGCAAGGATGTGCCGAATCGGTTCAGGGTGACCATCCCGCCGGATGCGCCGGTTGGCGTGCATGACGCGCGGCTTCGTTCAAGGCTTGGGGTTTCAGCTGGGCGGACATTCTTGGTAGGCGGCCTTCCCGAGGCGACACGCGCCAAGGCCAATCATTCGGTGGAAACCGCTTGGGTCTTGCAGCCGAACTCCATCTGCAACGCCGCAACGAGCAAGCGGGCGATTGACTTTTATTCCTTCCAAGGAAGCAAGGGACGGCGGGTGGTCGTGGATTGTAATGCGGCGCGAATCGACTCGAAGCTGGCGCCCGTGGTGATCGTGGCTGACGCGAAAGGGGACGACCTGCTTGTGAACCGGATCAGCGGAGTGCTGGATTTTACGCCGCCCAGCGATGGAACCTACCTGATCAAAATTCACGACCTGACTTTTCAGGGTGGCACGGAGTACTTCTATCGACTTGCGCTCCGCGATGTGGAGGGGGCCGGGCCTGTTCCTCGTGAGCAAACCACGGCGCGAGTGAGCGCATTTTCGTGGCCGCCCGATGGTCTTGCGCCGTTGGCGCCCGGTGGCGAGGTCGAGCCCAACAATCAGCCTTCGCAAGCGCAACGGATCACGCTGCCATGTGACTTGTCGGGAAGCTTTGCGACCGCCGATGATTTGGATATTTTCGAGTTCGAGGCCAAGAAAGGGGATGTCTGGTGGGTTGAGGTGGCATCGGAGCGGCTCGGGCTGAACACGGATCCGGCGGCTTTGGTGCAAAGGGTCGTCAAAACGGCGGAGCGTGAGACGGTGACGGATGTCGCGGAATTAGACGACATCGCCGCTCCGATGAAAATGGGCACTTACGTGCCGGCGAGTTCATACACCGGGCCGGCTTATCAGGCGGGATCCCCCGATGTTCTGGGCAAATTCGAGGTGAAGGAGGACGGCCTGCACCGGCTCCAACTTCGGGATTTGAACCGCGACAAGCGCAGCCAGTCTGCTAATCACTACCGAATGATCGTCCGGAAGGCGCAGCCAGACTTCTCGGTGGTGGCCTGGGCCGCCCATCAGAGGCTGCGTCAGAACGACTTTGGAACGATCCCGAAGCCGATCGCTCTGCGGGCCGGAACCACGATGGCATTCGAAGTAGTGACGGTGCGTCGCGATGGATTCGATGGCGAGATCGAGCTGTTTATGGAAGACCTGCCTCCCGGCGTGACGGCCAGCGGCTTGAAGATTCCGGCGGGCAAGGCGCAGGGGATGCTTTTTATCTCAGCCTCTGAGCCCGCGAGCCCGGCTTTCTCTGTCGCCAAAATTCTGGGGCGATCAACCGTTA
>CAMDSZ010000172.1 GCA_945906945.1 Akkermansia muciniphila | reverse complement strand
GTACCCGCTGGAAGTGCAGTACGGCGCATTGCTTGCCTCGAAACTCCCGTTGGCGAGTATCACCTACTCTGGTGACATATCTCTGGCGGCACTCGTGCGCGTCGACGCCGAAACCGAGGCCGAATACAAATCACGGAAGGATCAGGTTTACGGGAGGATGAAGCTGTTCATCAAAATTGACGACGCATGCGGCAACCCGTCTAGATGGACGCGGTTCCCGGGTGGGACACGCCATCTTGGTCATAGCGACAATGGAGACCTGCGTCGGGAACAACGCCTCATCGCTCTTCGTCAAGGAACATCTGACTGGACAGAATTTCTCGAGGCCTTGGAGCAAGAAAAGGCAGCGGTCCAAATCACAAACCTGAGTAACGCGGGCTCCAACCCGCAGACTCCGAGGTCCGCAAATATCTTTGCAAGTACAGACGTTGAGGAGCACGCACGATATGGCATCACCTACAACGGGAACAAGCCAGTCGTAAATCTGGCAGTCATCCGCAGGGTACTAGGGAACCATCCAGAGTGGCGCGGTCAAATTTTCTACGACACTTTTCTCAAACGCATTTTCTCGACGCGAGGCAAGGATGCCCCAGGGGAGTGGACTGATATTATGGACTCCCGTGCGTTGGTTTGGTTGCAGGAAACGTTCGGCCTTCCTAATGCCAAGCTCGAGGATGTACAGCGTGCCGTGCGCATCATTGCCGATGAAAATCAGCGCAACTGCCTCCAGGAGTGGTTGAGGCGTCTCCAATGGGATGGACAGCCTCGCCTCACGGATCTTATGACAAAGGGGTTTGGTGCCGAAGAGAGCCAGTACCACTCACGGGTTGGCGAGTGCTGGTTGATTAGCATGGTAGCCAGAGCGATAGAACCGGGGTGCAAGGTCGACACATTGCCGGTTTTTGAAGGGGATCAAGGTGCCGGCAAGTCGAGCGGGCTGCGCATTCTCGGCGGAGAACTGTTCACCGAGTGCCATGAGCAAATAACCTCGAAGGATTTTTACAGCGTTTTGAACGGAAAGTGGGCGGTCGAAATTTCTGAGATGCATAGCTTTAACAAGGCAGAAGTTGAGCGTATTAAGGGGATAATTTCGAACCAGACGGACCGGTATCGACTTCCCTACGACAAACATGCGAGTGATCATCCACGACAGTGTGTGTTTGCGGGCACCACCAACAGGGACGATTGGCACACTGACGAAACTGGAGGCAGAAGGTTCTGGCCCGTTGCCTGTGGCGTGGTGGATTTGCAGTGGCTTCGAGAAAATCGCGAGCAGCTGTTCGCCGAGGCGCTTTTCCGCTTCGATCAGGGAGAGTCATGGTGGGACGTGCCATGCGATCAGCAGCGTGAGAAAATTGAAACAAGGCAACAGGAAGACCCGTGGACCTCTCCCATCGCGCGCTTTTTGGAAAGCCGGCCTACCGTGTCGCTATACGAAGTTCTCCGCGAGGGGGTAGGCAAGCTTGTTGAGCATCAGACCGCAAACGACGCACGCAGGGTTGCCAAAATTCTTCGGAAAGTGGGCTACGAGAACTACTCCGAGCGCGTCAACGGTGAGAAAAAACGGATGTGGAAAAGAAAGCCCAATCCATGACACTCATTCGCTGCTCAATGGCCGCCGACTTCAGTGGAGCGCCTCTGGAACGCTCGGGGAACACATACCCAGAGAGAATTTACTCTGGCGGGAACACATGGAACGCCTGGTACACCTAATTTCGATAAAACTACATACTTTGGATTGAGACCATCAAAGATGGAGGGGGCAGACTTCAGGTAGTTTTATAGACGCTTGTGTTCCAGCGTTCCAGCCGTTCCAGTGCTCCAAACAGCCAGCTATCGGTGAGCGATGTAGCGAGTTCCACAGGTAAATGATGTTGACTCTATATTTGGCGCTTCAGACGCTCCCAGCATGTCAGGAAGTCCTCGCCCTAAACGATTTCAAAGCGCCGTTCCAGAGTCGCTTCGAGAACATCTCCTCGGATACGGAATTAGGTTTTTCGACAATGAGGACGCCTACTGGATTTGGGGGGGGTGGCGAACTCGGATCGAAGGCTCGGGTCAACAGACTGAACAACGCTCGCGAGCCCATGACCGATGCCCCGAGTCGTCCGCAGATAGTTCGATTCTACGATCTGACGGCGAAGCCTCCTTACAGTTATGTCGTACATTCCATGAAGGCTGATGCGATCAGAGCTTCGGGCGAAGCGATTGAATCACGCCTTCCAGAACAAGGGAGAGTGCTCGATGTTGGATGTAACCTTGGCTACTGCGCTTCGTGGTACGCCGCCCGCTCTGAGATGCGTGATGTACTTGGCATCGACATCTCCGAAGTGACAATCGCAGCTGCGAACCGTCACGTCCAACGCAATGATGTTCGTCGCGTTCGCTTTGCGATTGCCGACGTGGAAATAGGCCAGGATTTCGGCGAGTTTGACGTAATTACAGACAGCCAGACCATCTGCTACACTGAGTGATAAGAAATCGCTTTTCGCTCCGTTTCCGCAGCTCGCGCGCGCGGTATCGTCGCGGGGCGCGCTAAATGCGAATAATTCGCTCACAACGTGGCCGGATACGTCCGTGAGGCGAAAGTCTCTTCCTGAATGACGAAAGGTGAGTTGTTCATGCTGGATTCCAAGCAGGGCAAGGATCGTGGCGTGAAAATCATGAATGTGAACCTTGTTGTCCACAGCGAAAAACCCGTAGTCATCCGTCGCGCCATAGGCGAAGCCGCTTTTGACGCCTCCGCCCGCGAGCCACATCGTGAATCCTTCCGGATTATGGTCTCGCCCGTCTTTCCCCTGCGCCGTGGGCGTCCTGCCGAATTTGACTCCCCAGATCACCAGCGTATCGTCGAGCATTCCTCGAGAGCGCAGGCCGCGAAGTAATCCTGCAATGGGCTTGTCTACCTCCGCCACATTTTTGCTGTGTCCTTTGTAAAGAATACCGTGTTGATCCCACTGCACCTCGCTGTCGCGGTGCGTTACCTGTACGAACCTTACGCCGCGCTCGAGAAATCTGCGAGCCATCAAGCACTGGCGTCCACAGTTTTAGGTGATCGGGCTTTCTAATCGAAAAGTCTCTTTGTCGCAGCACTCTTCAATTCGACGTTTTGTGCCTCGGGCATTGCCATCTGCATCCGGAACCTCAGTTCGAAACTCTGGATCCTCCCCTGCAGCGCTGCATCTGCGCCCGACTGACTGGAGTGGGAACGGTTGAGCTCCAAGAGTGCGTCCAACTGGATCCGCTGGACATTCCTCGGAACATTCAGGTTATTCATGTGTCGGACTACCGCCTTCTCCGCCGAGATTGATAAGTTCCCGATCGGAGTTCCATGACAATGCGCGGGAAGGAACGCCGACCCCCAGTTGTTGACGCCTCCGTGTGCGAATGTCGGGCAGATTGATATAAAGCCGGGCAGGTTCTTATTCTCAGTTCCGAGACCGTACATGATCCACGATCCGAGACTGGAACGCTCCGAGGTATCGCTTCCAGTGCGCAGTTTTAACAGAGCGCCCCCATGCGCTGGGTTCGTTCCGTGCAAAGAGCGGACGACACACAGCATCGTCCGCGCATTGCGCCAGGTGAGGAAACAGTTCACTGAAAGGATAGATTGCTTTTCACCCCCACGGTACGATTTCTTCAGCCTGGACGCGGGAGCTTTAAAGCGGCGTTCAGCGAGGCCAGCGGCGTGAGGAAAAGGGCGGCGAGGATGTGCTTCATGGTTATTCGTTTCTTCTTTCTTTGATTCGCCAGTTCCAGTCATTGGCAGTCATCGCACCGTCACGCCGAGATGAATGCCGGACACGTTCTTTGATCCGCCGCCGTTGAAGGGTTCGAGGTCGTAGCGTTGTTGGAGCCAGGCTTGGCCGTCTTGGGTGGTCCAGCGCAGGCTTTGTTTCGTTTTGAAGCCTGCGTTGCCGGTGGCGGCGGAGAGTTCGAAGGTGGCAAAGTCTTGCAGGCTCACGACGCTGGCATCATCGGGCAAGGGTGAGCGCTCGGGTGTCATGGCGGCGGGGAACAAAGCGCCGTAGTCCTCGCGCAGTTTACCGGCGCGGACTGCTTTGCCTTCTTGGATGACGATGGCGCGTCCTGCTCCGTCTTGCTCGATGCGGAAGCGGATGGTGCGTGTCAGGGGCTTTGGCAGATTGTTGCGCTCGCGCCAACCGAGCGTGCAGCCGTCGGGGCTCATGCTGATGACGAGCAAAGTATAGCGTAGAAACTCGATGGTGGCCTCGGCGGCTCCCGTGCGCTGATTGACGGTGATCTTGGGCTTCGGCAGCGCGGGTTGTGAGGCGATGCCTTCGAGGATGATTTGCTTTTTGCCTTTCGTCTCGCGTGAGAGCCGCAGGATGCCATCGCGGTCGGCATCGAGTTCCATCGTCCATGGCGGGACATTGAGCGTGAATTGCTGCGAGGCGGCGGTGGGCTCCGCTTTGAGCTGGCGGAGTTGTTCGAGCACGGCGCTGAGTTTGTCGGGTGTGGTGCGCAGGCACACCGGCAGTTCGCGAGCGATGAAGACACCGTCTTTGCTTTTCAATGGCTGTGCGAAGAGGTCGCTCGGTTGCATCGCCGAGAGATCGACGCCGGAGAGTGTCCAAGTGTTGCCGAGGTCCTGGCCGTCGGCGGTGGCGAGGACGATGCTCGCCGTTTTGGCCGAACGGAAGGGATAGGCGAAGACGCGCTTGCTCGCCGTGCTGCTGCCGTTGCACGAATACGCAGCCTGTGTATCGCGCAGGGGACTCATGCCGAGCAAACGATGCTTGAGCATCGCGATGGCAGACATGCCGAGTGTAGGGCTGTTGTCATACTCGATGCCTGATTTGCCAGAGACGGGTATGTAGGCCGATTGCCCGAGCGTGCGGAAGTCATAGTAGCCCATTCGTACCTCCGGTTGGCGCGACGGCGCATCCCACGCGCGATCCATCCACCATTGTTGCAGAGCCATCCACGCGAACCAACCCGGCGGATTCGACACGCCATCGGGCCGATCCAGCGGCAGCGAGGTTCCGCGCATAGTGCCGGGCTGACCCACGCCGATGGTGCGGAACTCTGGGACGTTCAGCCCGCGCTCGCGCACGCGATTGAGTAAATCGGCGGTGGCTTGCGGGCGCATGTTGTAGTTGCCGCTGATGAAGTCGATTTCGTCCGCTGGCACAATCTTCAGCCACTGCTCCCAAAACGCGAGATCGGTCGCGTTCAAGCTCACGCGCAAATCGACACCTCGTTGCTTCGCCACAGCTTTCGCACGCTGAAAGGCGGCGCGATACACGCGGGAGAGAGTCGCGTGGTCAGCGCTGTCGAACTCCCAGTTGTGGATTTCATCCTCGATCAAAACGGTGCGCACACGGCCCGCGAACCGCTTCACATACGCCTCAACGTAATCGGCAAATGCTGCAATAAAGAACGTCTCATCCACGAGCACGCGCCGTTTTCCATCGGCTTTGAACGCGCGGTCTTCCACCCACTGCGGCGGATGTTTTAAACCAAGAAAGCCCACGACCTCGATGCCCGCCTTCGCTGCCGCATCGACCGCTTCATCGGTGAAGAAATACTCGCCCGGAGCCGGATTACACAAGCCCCAGCGCCCTTGATCGCCGGAGCAACTCAGAGTGTTCACAGAGTTCATGCCCAGCCGCTGCATCAGCCGATACGTGAAGCCAAAGCTTGCAGGTTGGATGTTCGCGTCTGCGCCCCAGAAAGGTCGCTGCGTGTGATCGATGCGCGGCAACATCGCGCACAAGGCATCGCCGATGACCGGCGATCCCTCCGCACGACAAGCCATCCGGTAACCACCCCACGGGAGATCATCGAGCACCAGCGGCACGCGAGTCACTCCATGCGAGGCATCGACCCTCAGCGTGGCGTTGCGCACCTCCTCCTCACGATGATCGAACACCTGCCACGTCACTACGGCCTTGGTTGGTTCGCCCTCATTCGAGATCACGAGATCAACTCTGCGCGGCTCGCCATCGACAAAAGTATTCGTCTCCTCCGCCATCTGGAACCCGCATTCCAACGTCGCTGCTGCGCGATACGATGTAACCGATTCACTGCCGGCCACTAGCATCACCGCATCCACCTCGACCGCGCCTTCGCCATGCAGCTCCACATGAAACAAGCGCCGCACTGGCTGACGCACGTCGAACTTCAACTCCACCCGTTGCCACTCGCCCGGCACCACCTTCGAGCGCGCGACCCACTCGTTGTGTTCTTTGTCGCCATAGTAGTTCAAGTTCGTGATGCTGAGCGCCATGTTCGCCTTGGCCTCCTCACTATCTCGCTGCCGCACCCATGCCGTCAGCGTGTAGGCACCATCATCCAAGCTGTAAGCGCGCGAACCAATGTCCTGCTCCAGCAACACCACACCATCACGCCAAAGACGCCGGAGATTGGGCCCGTGATTACCCGTGCACACCGTCCAGAAACCGTTGCCAAGGCCAGTATTGAACTGACCATCCCACAAAAAATTGCGCGGTGATTCTGCGTGAAGCGCCGCGAGGGGCGCGAGCAGTAGGGCGGTGAGGATGGTGAAGGTGAGCTTCATCACAAATCGCATCACGGTTGGAACTCGATCCAGTTCAGGCCGAGTTCGGTGTTCTTATCCGCACCGCGGGCGACGATGCAGACGTCGGTGAGGCCGCTGGCGTTCGTGAGCCGCTTCGGAGTTCGAGGTTGCCGCCTTTGATGTCGAAGCAACCGGCGCGGAAGGTGACGAGCGGTCGCTTACCTGCGGTCTCATTGGCGGCGATCTTTGCCACCGGCGCACGATTGCCGCGACGATAAACGACTCGCACGCTGCGGTTGTCGTTGTTCTCCCACCACTGGTCGCCATACTCGATTATGTAAAGCGCACCATCGGAACCGATCTTCATGTCGATGGGGCGGCGCAGATTCCGGGTCGGCACGAAGGGCTCGATCTCCGGCCCTGGGGTGCCGAGCTTCACGGTCTGAATCCAGTTGCTCATCTACTCGTAGATGAAGAGGCGGCCATCGAGAGCTTCGGGAAGCTTGATGGGTGAAGGATTCGCCGCATCGTAATGATACACCGGCCCGGCCATGATGGAGCGCCGTAAATCACGCCGAGATCGATTATAGACGGTGCTGGGGGGGGCGACATGGCAAATTTTAGCTAAGTGCGGCGGAGTTGCTGGGGTTAAGCTGCGGATGCCGGATGGCAAACGCGAGTGGACAAGGCCCTTTAAGAGTGGGTACGAACGCTTTCTCCAGTTCTAGCTCCTGTCGGGGGTTAGGGGAAGCAATGGAACGTAAAACTCGGTTAATGCTCATTCTTGCGATGTGAAAGTCGCGATCCAGTGCATGTGCCTGACGTCAACGCCACGATTATGCGTCTGTTTGGTGTCAATCATACCAAGCTCACTTTGCGTTTCCAAGGCTGCGACTTAACTTAAAAGGAAACTGGATTTCTAGGGGGATCGGATCCGGGAGGGGTTTAATGGGAGGGTGCTCCAGCTTCACTTCCGCATCGCGCGTCCGCGGCGGCGCGTCTTTGAAGACGATGATCGGCGCGGGCGGCACGCCTTTGTCAGCAAGGATGAGGTCGGCGGCGTGAGCGGCTCCGGCAATGACTCTGATGATGAGCGAGAAGCCGAGCGTGAGAAGGAGACTTTGGCTATTCAGGTTCATGCGAATTTGAGGTGAGGGTTATTTGTTTGCTTGAAGAGGCAGGGCGCGGACGCCCTCGCGGGTCACTTCGAGCCATTGGGCGCGGATGTCACTGCGGACGCCGCCGGTGTAGTAGATCATCAGCACGCGGCCATCGGGCATTTCCACCAGGCTGGGATAGGCGCCGGAGGTGAGGTCGAGACGCTGCGGGCCGTGCCAGGTTTTTCCGTCGTCCGGACTCCACGCGATGCTCGTGCCGGGGTGGCGGAAGGCGGAGAGTAGCACGCCTTTGCTGGTGCGCAGCAGGTAGGGCGCGTCGCCGATGAAGGGGAGCTTCTCCGGTTTCGTCCAGGTGCGGCCTGCATCGGAGGAATAGCACTGCACCATGTCGGGCCGGATGTGGCAGATGATGCGTCCGTCGGGCAGCAGGCAGAACGCGGGCTCGGGCAGGATGGTGGGATTATTCTCCACGATGATCGTCGGGTCGCCCCAAGTCTTGCCGTCGTCTTTCGAGCGCACGAGGGCGGGAATCCACAGATATGGCTTGGCCTTGTGGTAGCCATAGACGGGCATGAGGAGCGTGCCGTCGGGCAGCTTGCGGATGGGGTCGGAAGTGCTGCAGCACGGGCCGTCGAAGGGCGAGGGCACGGGCACGGGTTTGCTGCCCCACGTTTCGCCAAAGTCGAGAGACTCGACGACGTGGGTCTCCGAGGTCGCGAGCACTTCCTTCGCGGGATCGGGGTAATGATAGGTGAAGAAGTTGCATAGCAGCCGCCCCGGCGAGACTTCGACGATGGAAGGATCGCGATCGTCCTCCGCCGAATCGAACAACGTGCGCGCGGCGGACCACGTCTTGCCATTGTCCTTCGACTTCACAAAGGCGAGGCGTCCGCCTTTGGGCAGCGTCTTGCCCGGCTTAGAGCCGTGGGAGTAGCCGGCGTAGAAAGTGACGATCAACTCGCCGTTGCTCAGCCGCGCGACATCGGGGAACTCCTCGTCGCCGCCTGCGCCGGCGTCCGCGCACACGACGCTGAAGGGTGCGGGCTTGTAGGTCTGCATGTTCTCCGCGGGGAGCGCCTGGCCGCTGATGGCGATGTCCTTGAACTCCACGTGCCCCTGGCTGGT
>CAMDSZ010000171.1 GCA_945906945.1 Akkermansia muciniphila | reverse complement strand
CGGGGGATAGGACGGGGGATAGGACGGGGGATAGGACGGGGGTTTTTATACTTCCATAAACGAGCCCGAGAATGTAGGACATTCACATGGACTCCCCAATCCGTTCTTCGAATGCGTCGCTCCGCTTTCGTTTGCTCCTAATTGCTCTTCTGGCGTCTTCTTGTTTCTTTGGTTCCAGCGGATTTGCCGACATCCAAGATCCGCCGATGAACGACCAAGGGCCAATCAGAAAATTGAGCCGTGGATTGGCAAATCTTTTCGGGGGGGCGACGGAGGTTATGGTGACTTGGGATGCTAAGAATTCAGGGCAAGGCAACAGCGCTGCCGCCTTCCATGGGGTTGTAGACGGCGTTTGGAGAACGCTGATGCGCATGGGCGCGGGGTTTTATGAGGTTGTGACCTTCCCGGTCCCGAGCACACGAGGATCCTACGCATCTCCACTCCCTTCCTGCGCGCCGTGGGTGAATAACGGGTATGAGGAATTCCCTCCTGAGCTTGGCTTTGAATCGAGATTCCCCTATACGCGCATCAGTGGCTATCAGTCCCGGGTGCCGTGAGGGTTGGTAAGCGGCGAGAACTTGATCCTAAAGGAAAGCCCCAGATTGACGCCAAAACTGTTGGGGTTGGGGTTAAGGCTGACCGCAGACCGGAACTGGTGGAGTTGGAAATTAAGGACATTGCCTACGGAGGAGCGGGGGTAGGCAAGGCGGAGGGTAAGGTTCACTTCGTCCCGTTTACTGTACCGGGTGAGCGGGTCCTTGCTGAGGTTTACTCGGATAGAAAGCGGTTTTCCGAGGGCTCTTTAGTGAAAGTTTTGGATGCGTCACCCGAAAGGATCCAGCCGAAGTGCCAGTACTTTGGTGTCTGCGGGGGCTGCGCCTACCAGCATATGCCCTACGCGTTACAACTGCGATGGAAGCAGGCGCAGGTTCGCAGCCTGTTTGAGCGTATTGGCGGGATTCCTGATGCCCCGGTTCAGGAGGTGGTTCCCTCGCCGTTAGAATGGAACTACCGCAACCGCATTCGCTTGCATGTGAGTGAGGGGCGGATCGGGTTTTTTGCGAAGTACGGACGCAGCCTGGTTGACATACATCGGTGCGAAATTGCCAACGACGCATTGAACTTGAGGCTTGCCGCATTGCGGAAATCTCCGTTGAGAAACGGCGAGGTGTTGCTCGACGAGCGGATGGATAAGCGGTTTTTCGAGCAGACAAACAGTGCTGCGGCCGAGCAACTGGTTGCGATCGTCAGTCGGCTTTTGGTGCCTGGGGTGCCGGTTCTCGTGGATGCCTACTGCGGCGCAGGATTTTTCGGGCACCGGCTTGCGGATCGGTTTTCTGAAGTGGTTGGAATCGAGTCGAATCGAGCCGCCGTGGCCGAGGCGGTCCGAGCGGCGGGGCCGGGGGAGCGATATGTGTGCGGGGATGTTGCAGCGGAGCTGAGTCGTGTATTGGATTTGCATCAGGAAGAGGGGGTTGTGCTGCTTCTTGATCCCCCTGCGGCCGGGCTGGGGCATGGCGTTGCGAGCCTCTTGGGTCACCGGGCAGTGCGGCAGATTATGTATGTTTCGTGCGATCCAGCGACGCAGGCGCGGGATGTTCGGGAGCTTTTAGCAAAGGGCTATCGGCTCGAGACCGTGGTTCCCTTGGATATGTTTCCGCAGACTGCTGATGTAGAGGTTATTGCGAGCATTATGCCCTCATGCTGAGCGGGCGCCGTAGTGGGCGAAAAATTTGATAAACACCCCAAGAAAGGGTGACCCGAAGGGTTAGCTAAGTTAGAGTTCCCCGAAACCTCCCAGACTATGTTCAACACAAAGCAAAAGAAGAAAACAGAGTGGGTGAAGACGGCTATGGAGCGCTACGAAAAGCCGCTGCTGCAGTACTCTTACAGCATTGTAAGAGACTTGGAGCGCGCTCGCGATGTTGTCCAAGAGACCTTCATGCGGTTGTTCAAGCAGGAGCAGGAAGCCATTGAGGGGCATCTCTCACAGTGGCTTTTCACTGTATGCCGCAATTGCTCACTGAAGGTACTTCGCAGTCAGGAGAGGTACATCCACGTGGAGAACTCTGAGTTTGAATCGCGGCGCTCGGATGACCCTTCGCCATCGTTTGAGATGGAGCGCAAAGAGCGGTTGTCACGCCTGATGGAGTTGGTCGAGGAGCTCTCCGAAAACCAGCGCGAGGTGGTGCGTTTGCGGTTCCAGCATTTCCACTCCTATCAGGAGATCAGCGACATCACGGGGCTTAGCGTCGGCAACGTGGGTTTTATTTTGAATGCGGCCATGCGCAGCCTCCGCGACAAAATGGAGCGCGACGACCGAGAAGAGAAAATCATTTATCTTACAAAATCGGCATAGTTTTATGAAAGACCGTCTGCGTCAGGTTGATATTGCAAATTACGCGCTCAATGAACTCGAGCCGCGGGAACGACTGTATGTTGAGTCAATCATGTTGGGATGTGATTCAACTCGTACGGATGTTTTGGAAATGATCGAGATGGCCCAGTTGCTCGAAGAGGGATTTGAGGCGGAGATAGGCGGGCAGGAATTCATCCTCGATGCTTCCCGGCGCAGTAAAGTGCTCGGGAATGTGGTCGCCGAAGGGGTCTGGCATCATGTATGGCGTACGGCTGCAGCCGCAGTCACGCTTGCTGCGTGTTTGGTGTTCTCCGTTGCGGCGCCCGTTGTCTGGAATTCGGTTGTTCGCCCTGAAGTCTCATCTTCAAATAGTGACATTGCGCAGGGTTTGGTTCGTGAGGACGAGAAGCCGGACATGGCCAGCACTCTACAGATGGCTGTTTCAGCGGCAGCTGCGGCTGCAGTGGCTGTTTTTGAAGATCAGGATAACGCGCAGGGCAGCTCGGAGGAGTTTCCGACACGTATCTTGTTGCCAACGGGAACCGTTGGATTGGATATGCCTTCGCTCGGCGGAGACGGGAACTAGAAGTTCGATCTCTCTGCGCTCTGTTTTACCCGCAGCTCGGTCCCGGGTGAGAGTGCTTCGCGAAGGCCTGATCAATCCTCGGAGCTCGGCGTCATTCTACGCTTGTGATCTCGGCGAGCTACAGCCGCCCGCTTTCCAGAGAGTTTCTCTGCGAAAAGCCGCCGAATCAGGAGACTTCTTTTCGGTGAATCCAGACGGAATTCACCAGACCGAGCCCAAACATGATGGTCAGCAGAAACGTGCCGCCGTAGGAAACCAAGGGTAGCGGCAGTCCGGTGATTGGCATGATGGCAATGGTCATCCCGATGTTCTGGTACACGTGGAAAAATAATTGCGCGGCAAAGCCGGCCGCGATGACCAAGCCATAGTTGTCACTGGATTTGTGTGCTGAAAACAAGCAGGCAAGCAGCAGCAGGGTGTAGGCGCCTATAATTGACACTCCCCCCACAAATCCCCATTGCTCGCCGATTGCGGTGAAGATGTAGTCCGTGTGGACCGTTGTCCCAGGCACGAACCCTTGTTCGATTTGCGTGCCTGTGGCCTTGAATCCTTTGCCTGAAAAGCCACCAGAGCCGATGGCTATCATTGCTTGATTGATAGCGTAGCTGGCGCCACGCGGATCAATATCCGGGTCAACAAAGGTCACCAGACGTTTGCGTTGATAATCTTTAAGCCCAAAATTGATTACCAGCGGAAGAAGCGCCGCTCCAATGAGCAGGATCGCCAGCAGGTAACGCCGGGGCATTCCCCCCACGAACAGCATCGCAATCATCACGGGAATCCAGACCAGCGTCATCCCGAAATCAGGTTGTTTGAGCGTCAGCAGCATCGGCCCGCCCACAATCGAACCAACCGAGAGCAGCTTGAGCATCGGATGCATTTTCGTGAATTGGCAGAGGAAAAGACCCACGGTCAAAATCCCAGCCATGATCGCCATTTGTGAGGGTTGGAATGTGCCGATTCCTGGAAGACGCAGCCAGCATTTCGCCCCGCCGTGCTCCTGACCAAGGGGCGTGTAGGTTAGGGCGATCAGCAACACGCTGGTGGCGTAGAGAGGCACGGCAGCGAGCTTTACCCATCGGTAATGTACGATGCTGACCGCAAAAAACACCGCAAGGCCGCCCAGCGCCCACACCACCTGCTTCTCCCAGTACTCGTTGGTGCGAAAGTAGGTGGCGCTGTAAACGGCAATCACTCCGAACACCGTGAGCAGTATCGTCAGGGTGACAATCACCCAGTTCATGCCCAGAAGCTTTCTCAGAAGTGGAGTCATTTCAGCGAGGCGTTTGGTTCAGCAAAGTGGTTGGAAGTGGCAGCGGATTCTCCGGTGGCGTGGGACTGTCGCCCGGCGTTGTCTTTTTGGAGCAAACTATCCAGTCCGAAATCTAGTGTGAAAATTTCGGCACAGCAGCGAGAAGTTTCCGGGTGTATTCGTGCTTCGGATTTTCATAGATCTCCGCTGCCGACGCTGACTCGACAATCTTGCCATGGTGCATCACGAGTACATGGTCGCTGATGTGTTCAACCACCGCCAGATCATGCGCGATGAACAGATATGACAATCCAAGTTGCTCCTGAAGGTCCTGAAGCAGGTTGACGATCTGAGCCTGAACACTCACGTCCAGCGCGCTCACCGGCTCATCGCAAACGATGAAGCGCGGCTCGACAGCAAGCGCCCTCGCAATGCCGATGCGCTGGCGTTGTCCGCCAGAAAATTCGTGGGGGTAGCGCTTCGCCATCTCAGGCTTAAGACCGACCTTCTCTAGGAGTGACACCACCCGGTCCTGCCTCTCGCTCTTGTTAAGCCGCGGAAAATGGATTTCCAACGCCTCGCCAACAATTTGAAGAATGGAGTGCCTGGGATTGAGTGATCCAAAAGGATCCTGAAAAATCATCTGAAGCTCCCTGCGCATCGGGCGGAATTCATTTTCATCGAGCGGGAGGATGTTGCGGCCCGCATAAACGACCTCGCCTGAAGTTGCCGGTGTCAGTTTTAGGAGGGTCTTTCCAATCGTCGATTTTCCCGAACCGCTCTCGCCCACGAGTCCCACCGTTGTCCCCTCTTCAATACTGAAGGATACGTCGTCCACGGCCCGAATATCGTCCACGTGCCGCCTCAGAACGCCCGAGCGCACTGGAAAGTAGGTTTTCAAATTCCGGACTTCGATGAGTGCCATGGGTTGTTTTCTGGGGTGAAATGCAATTTCGGTGAATGGGGATCCGTCGTCGGTTGACGGTCACGCCCCTTTCAAAAATCCTGTGAGTGGGCTTGTCGGGGAAGCCTTGAACGCTTCAGAGCCAAGCCCGATCTTGTGGGCTTTGCGTCCCGCTTCAACCGCTCCACGGAACGCAGCGGCCATCCCGGTGGGATCCGATGCGATCGCAATGGCAGTGTTTACAAGAACCGCTGCTGCGCCGATCTCCATCGCCTCCGCAGCCTGGCTCGGCGCGCCGATCCCTGCGTCAACGATCACGGGAATACTGCATTGATCAATGATGATCTCGATTTGGTCTCGGGTCCGGAGGCCGCGATTGCTACCGATAGGGGCGCCCAGAGGCATCACGGTTGCAGTTCCGATGTCTTCGAGCCGGCGCGCTAAAACCGGATCGGCGTTGATGTAAGGCAGAACAATGAAGCCTTCCTTCACCAAGATCTCGGCGGCCTTCAGCGTTTCGATCGGGTCGGGCAAGAGGTATCGTGGGTCAGGGTGAATCTCGAGTTTGACCCAATCGGAGATGCCTGCCGCGCGCGCGAGTCGGGCAAGGCGGACTGCCTCTTCCGCGTTCATGGCTCCACTGGTGTTTGGCAACAGGAGGTAGCGTTTTGGATCGATGAACTCCAAAATGTTGGCGAACGGGTCGCGGGTCCCCGAAAGGTCAGCCCGCCTCAATGCGACGGTGACGATCTCGGTGCCGCTTGAATCGAGCGCATCCGCCATTGCTTGGTTCGAGCAAAACTTTCCTGTGCCTAGGAGCAGACGCGAGCCAAACGAGCGTCCGGCGATAATGAGAGGGTCGGGGTTGGGCGGCATTGTGAACGGCGGGAAACTAAGTCAAAAAGGACTGCTTTTCCACAGGCAAATACGACGCATTTGCACTCTGTAGCCTTGGGGGTGCCCGCGCGGAGGTGGCCAATCTGCGCTGGGAGTTGAATGCACCGAATTCAGCGATGAAGAGCTTGCTGGCGCATCGACGGCCAGCCTTTCCACAAGGCAAGCCCTCGGGACGTTTGCGAATCGCTTGCTTAAATTTGCCTGAAATCTAGTTTGAGGCGCCTTGCGCTACCGCGTCCGCCGAGGCCAGAGATGGTTCCACTCCCCGATTAGCAATTTTTCTATGCCCCAAGAGGAAAACCAAGATTCCCAAGTGTTGCTGCGCGACTCAAGGCTCACGCTGACGCTTAAGTTGCTTGCCGTGATTCTTGTGAGCGCGCTCGCGGGATTTCTCTCCGCTAAAAAGCTCAGCTTAGGCCTCGTGCCCGCTTCTGTGATCGCCTCGTGTATGGCCGGTGTTGGAGCTTACGCGGTGCTCAAGCTTCAAGGCGCGCCAAGAGAGGTTGGACTGACCTTCGGCCTCAAATTCCTAAGCGTCACCGCCTACAAGATTCTCAATGTCACCCTGGTTTTGTGGATGATCAACGACTTCGGGTTTTCCGAGAAAAGCGCGTTGGGATTCATCACGGGCTGGTCGTTGGTTTTGACGGCTTTTACAGTACTCGCCGGATCCATCACTGATGCTCTTGGACTGAGACGCACCCTGATGATTGGCGTCAGTATTTGCGTGATCACCCGGGGTGTGATGGTGGTGACGCAGAATCAGACGGCGGTTTTTCTGCTTGGACTTTTTCCACTGGCCATCGGCGAGGCTTTGAGCACACCGGTTCTTGTCGCAGCGTTGCGTCGCTACACAGCGCCGGCTCAAAGGTCGGTCGCATTCTCGCTCTTCTACGCGCTGATGAACTTCGGTTTTCTGGTGGGGTATTTTGTCTTCGACGGCGTGCGCGAGCACTTGAAGGCGAACGGAGGCCTGAGCTTGCCCATGGGCATTGGCGAGTTGAGCCCGTATCAAACGCTGTTTTTAGTGAGCCTGTGCGTTGACGCTCTCATGTGGCCGATTGTTTTTGCACTGCGTGCTCGGGTCGAGATGACCGAGGCGGGTTTGGTGGAGGCTGCGAGGCCGGAGAGGGCGCGCGCAGAAACCCCGTGGAAATCAGCCACGAACACAGCCAAAGAAGCTGCGCTCGCCGCGGGCGGGGTTCTCGCGGGACTTTTCCGCTCGGAAGGTTTCTATAGGCTTTTGGTGTTCCTGATCATGATCGGCTTTTTGAAAGTCGTCTTCAATGTGATGGATTTTGTCCTTCCAAGGTTTGCGATGCTGGAGTTGGGCGATTCCGTGAGAGTCGGTCGTTTCAACGCGGTAAACGGTATTTTGATCCTCGTACTGGCGCCTGCGGTGGGAGTATGGACCAGGCGATACTCAGCCTATTCCATGGTGATTCTTGGAGGGTTCATCACGGCGGCATCTTTTGTTTTCATCATCATACCTCCCGGCTTTTTTGAGCCGCTCGCCGCTGGGTGGTTGGGCCGCATCCTCGGCAACGGATACATGGAACTGCAAGGTCCCGTGCATCCGTATTACATCACCATCATTCTGTGGCAGGTTTTGTTTTCAGTCGGTGAGGCCTTTTATTCGCCGCGTGTTTACGAGTACGCGGCATCGATTGCCCCAAAGGGGCAGGAGGCATCCTATTCGTCTTTGTCATACATTCCGCTTTTGTTCGGCAAACTAGTCACCGGGGCCGCGTTCGGTGGTCTGCTAGAAAAATACTGCCCGCTCCAAGGAGCGCGCGATCCTTCAACGATGTGGCTCATCATCGGCACGATGGTATTGGTGGCGCCGACCGTTCTTCTGCTTCTGAGCCGACATATTCAAGTCAAAGAAGAGGGGCGCGATTCATGACCCGCGCTGTCTGCGCTTGGGAATGTGCGCAGAAACTGCGGTGGTCTATTCTCTAATGTGGCGACCTCTCCGGCTTAATGACCGGTCCCGGCTCTGATTTGCCGTTCTGCCTCGAGCCAAATTCGTTCCGAATCCCATTGCTCGCCGCATGCGCGGAGTTCTTCCGCGAGGTAGTAGGCGCGAACACAGATGTGCTCGTGCAAGATAAACTCTGCGCTCTGGCCATCGGTCAGATCAGAAACGCCAACCGAGGTAGCAGCGTCTGGATTGAGCGCGGGCGCAGCAACTTTGCGCGGCCGCGTTGCGGCTGGTTTTTCGCTGGATCCGGTCGCGCTCCGCTTCTTGGAGGCCGCAGAGGAACCGGCGGATGCCGGTTTTGTGCTTCTAGTGGAGCTTTTCGTCGGTTTCGTTTTCGGAGCGGCGGCCGTCTTTTCTTTGGTGGACTCTTGTTCTTTTGGCATAAGAAACATGCGGTTTTAAGTTTGCCCAGATCGGGGGAAATGGGGAGGCCGGGTCCCGGAAATGATAGCCGCAATCTGCAAGAGAGTCTACTCGCACTTGAATCCTGAACTGCTGGTGGACCGCTTAGGAGGCGACTGCGGACCGCAGAAGCTGGGCGCAGTAATTGTTTAATTAGAAAGGGTTGCCCCGCCTTTGCCGTCTAGTCGGGTCTCCCGTTCCCCAGTTGGTTAACGGGGGAGGCCTGGAGCGGGCATCAGACTTCCAATGAAGGCGTGTCATCAACCTGCCCACCCTGACCTCCTGAATTGAATATATCGGATCGGGATTGCCGACCTTTACTCGAACAACGCAGGGCAATTTGTTGTGCAGTGATTGACCGGATTATCCCGGCAACCGGCCCGCACGAAT
>CAMDSZ010000170.1 GCA_945906945.1 Akkermansia muciniphila | reverse complement strand
CCTCGCGCGGGCTCGGGCGTATTTTGCCGAAATGGAGAGGGAGCTTGTGAAGAGGATTTGCCAGCGATTGGAAAAAGCGCCGAGAGACCTCGGGGTTCTGGCTCAGCAGGAAGTTGCTGAAGACGACATCACCGCGAAGCTCGAGCGTCGAATTGTGGACGTTACGCGCGAAGTGGTCACGGCCCGCAACGAGGATTTGCGGCACAAGGGGAAAGTGGACAAGGCTCTCGTAGAGGTTGTCGACTTCAAATACGATTTGGAGACGCGCTTGACTGCTGCGCGCATGTTGTCCGACGGCAATGGTTCATTCCGCAGTTGGGCGGTGGAGCCCCGCAATGATTTGGCCAAACAGTTGAAGGAGTCAGTGGAGTCCGCGTTGAATGTACAGAATTTCAAAGAGTTCAAGGAGGCGGCTCTGTCCCGGCCCCTTAGGGATTGGTATTTGAATCAGCAAAGCGTCTTAGGAGTGTTGACGGGTAAGATGTCGGTATTCACACCGCCTCCGATGCCGGCTCTGCCCGTGCACCCTCCGAAGGGCGAGACGCGTTAAGCGTTAATCTTCGCTCAGCGGCATGGTTAATTCAGATAGGATTCCATCAATTCCCTCATCGAGGTTCGAGCGCGAAAGAGCAGGCTTTTGATGGACCCGACCGAAGTCTCAAGCACGGCTGCGATTTCTTCATACGGAAGATTTTCATAGGTGCGTAAGACCAGTGCAGTTCTCTGGTTTTCTGGCAGTTTTTGCAAAGCCTCGTCGATGGCGGTTTGCAGTTCCGCCTCCAGCAGGGCTTGGTCCGGCCTGCGGGTGGCGAGATCGGGCGGACCCGGATCAGGCGGGCGGTCCGGATCGCTTTGAGCGTCCAGCGAAACGGTGGGGTGCCGCGAACGATAGCGGATTTCGTTTAAAACAATATTGCGGGTGATGGTAAGCAGCCAGCTGGTGAAACGGGCGGTGGGCTCGTAGCGGTGCGCAAATTTCCATACGCGGACAAACGTCTGGTGGGCAATGTCGTCAATATCAACGGTAGGGCCGCCAACCCGAAGCGCCATGGATGCCACCCTTTGCTGGTGTGTTTCGATTATTTCCCGAAGCGCCTCCGTGTCGCCTGATTGGACGAGCCGCATCAGGGCCAGATCGCGCTCCTGCGTCTGAGCTGCCTCGGGGATGGGGTCTGCTGGGGGCATGTAAGCCCCGAGTGTCCCTAATTGTGGTGACAGTGCAAACTAGATATTTTGGAGCCTGATCGTCGTATTGTTGTGACTGAAATGTTACACTATGCTGCTTGAGCGATTCGCGATTCGCGTGAGGATGACACCCCTTCAGCAACGAAGAACCACCCACTGATGGCGACCTCAAAAATAAGCCGTAAAACGATACTGATTGCAGACGATGAGCCGGACGTTCTGAACCTGCTTGCCCTCAATTTGCGAAAGGAAGGATTTGATGTTCTCAAAGCGGAGGACGGTGCGCGGGCACTGGAGATCGCCCGGGCGGAGACGCCGGACCTGGTTGTGCTGGATCTAATGATGCCCGGGATGAGCGGGCTTGAGGTCACCAAGCAACTAAAGCAGTCCCCTGCGACCCGTGGTATCCCAATTCTTATGCTCACTGCGCGCGCCGAGGAGGTTGATCGCATCGTGGGTCTTGAATTGGGGGCCGACGATTACGTCACCAAACCTTTTAGTCCCCGCGAAATAGTTCTGCGCGTTCAGGCGGTCCTTCGTCGGGCAGTGGTGGTAGACGCGGCAAAGGAGGATGTGCTTGAAGTCGGCTCCATCCAGATTGATCGAGCGAAGCACGAAGTTCGGATTGGCGGGGTGGCGTGTGACTTTACAGCGACGGAGTTCAAGCTTTTGAGCGTGCTTATGGAGCGAAGGGGACGGCTCCAAAGCCGTGATGTTCTGCTCAACGATGTTTGGGGTTACGAGAGCGCGATTGATACCCGGACAGTGGATACGCACGTGAGGCGTTTGCGGGAAAAGCTGGGTGAAGCCGCCGATCTGATTGAGACCGTTCGAGGGTTCGGCTACCGAATGGTTGCTCCCGAGGAGTAACCTGAGAGAGTGGCTCCATGTGGATCTGGATCCTCCTGAGCGCACTGCTTGCAGTAATCGCGTTTTTACTGAGGCGAACATTTCTCTCTAACAAGGATTTGCGTGTCCTGGAAGGCATGCTTGACTCGATGGCAGCGGAGGGCGCGCCGTCCGATACCGTGGTGTCTTTTGGTTCTGCGGCTTTTGTTGAACACATCGCTCCGCGCCTGGAGCGGTTAACGTGGCGACATGAATTTTTAAGGGATCGGATTCGGCACGAGGAATTTTCGCTGAATACGATTCTCTCCAGCATGGAGGAGGGGGTGATTGTCGCGGATGCCAAGCAGGTGGTTAGGCTCGCGAATTCGGCTTTTATTGAGCGGTTTGGCCTGAATTCGTCGCCGTTGGATCATTCGATTTTAGAAGTGCTTGGGGAGGTTGCCGTGCACCGGCTTTTGACGAATGTGCTAGAGACCGGGCAGGCCAGTGAGGAACTGCTCGAGATGTTGCCCGGAAAGAAGGTTCGGATTGCTGCCGTGCGGGCGGTGCCTATGAGCGACTCAAAGGGAAGACCCGGGGTTCTGGCGGTGTTCCGCGACGTTACCAGGCTCCAGGAGCTTGAGACTGTGCGAAGGGATTTTGTTTCCAACGTTTCCCACGAGTTGCGGACCCCACTCGCAATCTTTCAGGGGTACGTTGAAACGTTGATCGAGATGCCCAGGATGAAGACCGACGAGCGGCTTGAGCTGTATCAAATTTTACGGCGCCATTCGCTGCGCTTGAATGCCTTGGTTGAGGACCTTCTGACCATCGCTCGTTTGGAGTCCAAGAGGGAGGTCTTCAAATGGGAGTCCGGCGATGTCGGCCACTTGGTGTCGGTCTGGACGCGGGATTGGAAGGCTCGCGTCCGCGGCCACGAGGTGGACTTGCAGACGGAAATCTCCGTCAATCTTCCTAGAGTTCGACTGGATCCTTTTCGGATGGAGCAGGTTCTGCATAATCTTCTGGAGAATGCCTTCAAACATCTACCCGCAGTCGGGGGTGGCATCGTTGTTCGCGTGGCCCCGGCACCCTCGGGCGATGCCCTTCGCGTGACCGTACAGGACAACGGCAGCGGGATTGCGCCCAAGGATTTGCCGCACATCTTCGAGAGGTTTTTCCGTGCGGACAAAGCCCGGACATCCTCGGCAGCCGGAGCCAAGGCTCACAGCACGGGGTTGGGGCTTTCCATCGTAAAACACATCATTGTTGAGCACGGGGGACGAGTGGGGGCGGAAAGCGCCCAAAGGGGTGCGGAGGTCTGGTTTGAGCTGCCCACAGAGGAGGCCGTGGGGCAGGGATAGCGTGGACCTGATACTACATGTAGTGTGTCACGGTTGCGTGACCGCAATATCTGGTGCTTGATTCTGCACTCTCGGGGGTGCACATTGAAGGTCCACCACCCTTCGGCCCATGTATCTCCATTCCCTCGAATTATTCGGATTCAAGAGTTTTGCTCCGAAAACAGTGCTCCAATTCCACCGCGGCGTTACCTGCGTTGTGGGCCCCAATGGCTGCGGCAAGTCCAACGTGCTGGATGCGATCCGGTGGGTTTTGGGTGAGCAATCCGCGAAGGCCCTGCGCGGGGGCGAGATGGCGGACGTTATTTTCTCGGGAACCGACTCTCGCTCGGCCTTGGGAATGGCGGAGGTTTCGATGAATTTTGCAGAATGTGAGCAGCAGCTTGGTGTGGACTGGAGTGAGGTGACCATCACTCGTCGTGTTTTTCGCGACGGCTCCTCGGAGTATTTGCTCAACAAAACGCCGTGCCGGCTCAAGGACATCCACAGTCTGTTCATGGATACGGGGATCGGCCGGTCCGCTTATTCGATCATGGAGCAGGGGAAGATCGACCAGATCCTTTCTTCGCGCCCGGAGGATCGTCGGGCGATCTTTGAGGAAGCTGCGGGGATCACCCGCTTCAAGAGTCAAAAGAAGGAAGCGTTACGGAAGCTTGAGGCGACCGAGGCGAATTTGATCCGGCTCGACGACATCATCAAGGAGGTCAAAAGGCAGATCGGTTCGTTGCAGCGGCAGGCGGGTAAGGCGCGTCGTTATCAAACGCTGCTCTCTGAACTAAAGGTATTCGAGACTCACTCGGCGCAGCGGCAGTGGGAGAACTATGACCGTCAGCGAGTGGAAGGAAGTGAGGAGTTGGGGTCCTTTCAGTCGAGGCAGTCCCAGCTTGAGCTTGAGATTGAAGAAGGTGAGTCCTCGCTTTCCGTCCAACGCAGTGCGCTCACGGAAATGGAGGAAAAGCTGGAGGTCTCTCGCCGCGCCGTGGGGGATTTGCGCACGAGGATTTCCAATCATGAGAACCGGATTATTTTCAACCGCGAGAAAGTGGCGGAGTTCGAGGGATTGATCGCGCGCTATCAGGGTGAGGCGATCTCGGGGCGGGAACGCTTGCAGGTTGCGGAGGCGGCGATGCGGGATGCGGACATTGAGCTTGAGCAAATCACAGAGCTGCTAGCCGTCGAGTTGCGTCACATGGAGGAGAAGCAGGCTGCGGCTGCTTCGCTCTCCGGCCAGCGAGGTGATTCGGAGAGCGCGATGCACCGCGTGGGGCATGAGGTGCATCGCTTGGAGCACCGAGTTTCGGCCGTGCGCGGCCAACTCTCGGCGGTGGCCCAGCAGCGAGAAGGAGCAGAGGCGAGATTGGGGATTTTGCAGGCGGAGTTGGACCAGCTTGGTGAGGCTGCCACGCGGGCTGAGTCAGGCTTGAACGAAGCGCGCAACCGTGTGCTGGAGACTGAGGAGTCGTTGTCGCGTCGGGCGCTTGAGTTAACGGAGGTTGAGGGTAACCTGCGGCTGAGCACTATGGGCATGGCGACGGCCGAGGGTGAGATCCGTCAGTTGGAGCGGACGCTCTCGGAGAAGGCGAGCCGCCTGGATGTCCTCAAGGGGCTGGTTGAAGCAGGCGAAGGGTTCTCTGCGGGAACGCAGACCGTGCTCAAGGGTTTGGATAATCCGGAATTTTTCAAGCCGGCGATCGATGGGGCGCTGGCGCAGTTTATCCGGGTTGAACCCGAGTATGTGGCGGCGGTGGAAGCTGCATTCGGCGCGCATTTGCAGGCTGTGGTGATGCGGGATGCGTCGAAGGCGGAGCACATTTTGAAGACGCTTCGCGCAAATAAATGGGGGCGCGCGGTGCTCGCCTTGCGTGATGTTGCTCAGTCATTAGAGCACAACGCCGCGGTGGAAAATCAGCGCGAGCGGGTGCTGCCTGATGGTGCATTGGGCTGGTTGATCGAAAAAATTCATGTGCAGCCTGA
Organism: Akkermansia muciniphila; assembly: GCA_945906945.1. Lineage (GTDB taxonomy): Bacteria > Verrucomicrobiota > Verrucomicrobiia > Chthoniobacterales > Chthoniobacteraceae > Chth-196. Next base: position 3,462 of record CAMDSZ010000170.1, on the reverse strand, counting down.
GGTTCAGAGCGTCGTAGAGAAACTTTTGTCTTTTGCGGTGTTGGTGCCTGATTTGGAAACAGCACTGAGGTTCGGCCCGCGAAGGGGCTGGAGCTGGGTGACGCTGAATGGCGATGTGCTCACCGGAGACGGGATGTTGTACGGCGGGCTGGATTCCGGCGAAGCGTCAGCGTCAATGCTCGAGCGCAGGAATGCAATTCAGTCACTCGAGGGTGATGTATCGGATTTAGCGGTTCAAATCCGAATGAAGCAGAGCGTGCGTGATCAGATTCAAGCACAGTTCACAGCGCTCCAGGCGCAGCAGGAGGAAGCGCGCGAGGCGCGTCAGACCGCCCAGTTGTCTTTATCAACATTGAAAGGGGAGATTGCGCAGTTGGACCGCGAGTTGAGCGATACCCGTCGCAAGCAGGAAGGGATGGGTGGCGAGCAGGCTGCAGCGCAGGCGCGCTTTCACGAGGCGCTTGCAAGGGTTGAAGTCTTCGAGGCGGAAGTGTTCGAACTGCTCTCGCAGATTGATCAACAGCAGGCGCAGCGTACGGAGCTCCAAGCCCAGCTCGAGGTGTGTCGTGCGCAGGAGGCGGAGGTGGTTTCCGAACTCAACGAACTCCGAGTCAGAGTCGCGACAGAGCGGCAGCGGCACTCTTCATTGCACCACCAGCGGCAGCCGATGGAGGCGCGGTTGGCCGAGCTTCGGGACAACTTGGATCAGCGCGAGCGGGATATTCAGGATTACGAGGGGCGAATCGCAACCACCCTCTCCGAGACCGAAGAAATCGAGTCCAATTTAGGAGGCCTGCGCGGCCGGGTTGATGAATCCGAGTCTGAAGTTTCAAAGCTTCTAGCAGAGCGCTCCTCGATGGCGTCACAGGTGGAGGAGGAGGCAAACGAGTTGAGAACGCGGCGTTCAGCGCTTTCGGGAATTCACGAGCAGCGCTCGAAGTTGGAAGTGCGCGTGAGTCAGGTGAGCATGAAGGCGGATGCTTTGGAGGAACATATCCGCAGGCGTTATCAGATCGAGTTGCGCGAGTTTCAGAAGGACTCGTATTCGCTCAAAGTGGCTTATCGTGATGCGATCAAACGGCAGCGTAGCGGCGGGGGCTTTACTCCAAGCACGGAGGCTGAAGAGCCAGTGCCTGTAGCCAGCCCTGAGGATCAATCAGAAGACTCCGGAAGTGAGTCGCTGGGGGTTGGGGCGTTCGAATTGGATTGGCTGCGTATCGAAGTAATGGTGCGTGAAATTGACCAGCGATTGGAGTCGATGGGTCCCGTAAATCTTGAGGCGATCCAGGAGTTCGAGGAGTTGGAGCAGCGCTTTGCTTTCCTTGAGAAGCAGCAAAACGACCTCAACCAGTCCAAGGAGGAGTTGCTGCAGGTCATTGCCAAGATCAATGCGACGACGACGCAGTTATTCGCGGAAACATTTGCGAAAGTTAAGGTGAACTTTCGAGAGATGTTCACCGAACTCTTCGGGGGTGGTCGTGCAGACCTCGTGCTCAGTGACGAAAAAGATCCGCTTGAGAGCGGCATTGAAATTATTGCGAAACCTCCGGGTAAACAGTTGCAGAGTATCACGCTTCTTTCCGGTGGAGAGAAGACGATGACGGCTGTGTCCCTCCTGTTTGCGATCTATATGGTCAAGCCGAGTCCATTCTGCGTGCTGGACGAGATGGATGCTCCCCTCGATGAATCAAACATCAATCGGTTCATCAAAATCCTCGACCGTTTTGTGGGACAGAGTCAGTTCGTGGTTATTTCACACAACAAGAAAACCATCGCCCGCGCTGATGCCCTCTACGGGGTCACGATGGAAGAGCACGGCGTGTCTCGTTTGGTCGGAGTCAAGTTTACGCGCAGGGAAGAGACCTCTGCGCATGAACCAAACGTTATTGGCGGCTCGCAATTAGAGAGCGTGCCGAGTGTTGCTGAAAGTTTCGGAAAAAGCCCGAATCTTCACAGCGACGAGCAACCGGTGGGAGAGGAACTCGCCTAGACCGACTTTGATGCCGGCTCCCCGCCTCCTTTGGGGTTAGCGATCAATCTCGTGCTGCCGATAGCTCTGGTACGCCTCTTTTACCGAGGTGTAGGGATCGACCGCGTGCTTAGTGGCAGCGTCGTAGAGATCCATTCGGTAAGGATTTTCCTGCACAACTTTGGTGCCGCGCGCGAGGATCCTAACGGACCGCTCCCCCAGCCATGTAGCTGGATTTGCGGCGATGTCGCCGCCATGGCCGAGCATTTCTCGGGCATTGCTTGGACCAATGACTGGCAAGACAACATACGGGCCCGCTGGAATCCCCCAACTGGCGATGGCTTGCCCCACGTCCTCCTGAGGGACGTCTTTGAGCGCTTCGATTGACTGGGACGGCTTGAAGAAGCCACCAACCCCGACCGTCGAATTCACCACGAGTTTTGCAGTCTCCTGTCCTGCGCGCTTGAATTTGCCTTGAAGCAAGCAGCCCGCCACCCGAACAGGGGTTTCCACGTTTTCAATTACATTCCCGATCCCCGTCCGAATGGGTTTGGGAATGATGGTCGTTGTGACTTTAGCCAGCGGCCTGAAAATAAAACGATAAAGCTGGTGATTGATCGCGAAGAACACCTTGTTGATCGGCCGCAAAGGATCCCCGTTTTTTGGCTTTGGTGTCTCCCTCAGAAAGGCATCGTCCGTTGTTTTGTGGGCCGGAACCACATTTTTGGATCTGGACCGGCGCGGTTCAATCGAGAGTGGCTGGAAAGTTGTTCCGGCGAAGCAATTCACCGCCAATAAACTCAACAAAAACGGGTGCAGCAACTTGCTGTTTTTGTTTTCCAACATGGGGCTGGAGGGGTGGGGAGGTCTAAACATGCGGATTCGGCTTACTTGAGTTTGCTTTCCATGGCGGCGAGGAGATTCGCTCCACCGCCCTTCTGTCGGATTTCCTCGAACTGTGCTCGGTAGTTGGATGCCAGACTAACTCCCTCAATGACCACGTCGTAGATCATCCACCCTTTAGATGCCTGCTCCACGCGGTAGGCTACGGTGACTGCATTTCCCTGATATCGCGCCACTGCCGGCACTTCTTTTTTTCCATCGCCCAATTCCATCGGGACGTTGAATTGTATGTCCAATTTGCTGTTTGGATCGAACTTGCCTGTGTAGGAACGGATGACGATTTCTGAGAATAGTGTCACCGCTTTTTTCTGTTGATCGGGGCTCAGATCTCGCCAGCCCATCCCGATTGCCCGTTTGGTAAGGCCTTCGAAGTTGAAAAACTTTTCAAGTGTCGGCCGCAGCGCTTTCGCGAGGGTGACTGGGTCTGTGGACTTCTGTGCGTTCGCTACCCTGAGAACTTCATCCAGACCGCTCCTAAGAAAGATCTCGGGACTGCTATTTTCTGATTTTTTCTCAGCTGCGTGAGCCAGTCCTGCGCAAGCGACCAGTGCTGCAATGGCGGTTGGAAAGTAGGTTCTGTGTTGCACTGC
>CAMDSZ010000169.1 GCA_945906945.1 Akkermansia muciniphila | reverse complement strand
CATTCCTCGCTGGAATTCGGGCGGACCCAATGGGCCGCGTACCCTGCCGGAAACTCGAACTGATGGGTCTTTCCGGCTGGGACGGTGATGCGTTGGTAGCGATACCATTCGTCGTCGGCGTATAAATCGACTTGACACAATAGTCACAGAAACTGACTCCCCCGGCGTAGCCCCGGAATGCGAGTTTATGATTCGATGAAAAATTTGAAGGGGTGCGTGTCCCTTCGGGCCGGGATGCAGACGCAGACCGTCAAAGAAAACGGTCGTCTGTGGGTTTAGTGTGATCGGATGCGCCCCTTGTTGGAGCACTGCTGCGTTTTGTTGAACCACGTCTACCCAACTCGTCCCCAATGAATCATACCTACGAACTCACCCGGCGGAGCCTGTTGGCGCAAATGACAAGTGGGCTGACGGGTGTGGCTATTTCGCGATTGCTCTCGCCCGAGCTTTTGGCGGCGTCCACAAGCCGCCCGCATTTCGCACCCAAAGCGAAACAAGTGCTACAGATATTCTGCCCGGGAGGCGCTTCGCACGTCGACTTGTGGGATCACAAGCCGATGTTGGAAAAATTCCACGACACTCCAATGCCGGGGGGTGAACAGGAAGTCACCTTTCAAGGCAAGAACGGGAATCTGATGAGATCGCCTTGGGCATTTGTTCCGGCGGGCCAAAGCGGAAAAATGATTTCCAGCATGCTGCCGCACATGTCCAAGCATGTGGATGAAATGGCGTTTATCCACAGCATGACCTCCAGAACCAATACGCATGGGCCGGGCTGCATTTACATGAATTCATGCTTCACGCGGGAGGGTTTTCCGAGCGCCGGTTCATGGGTGAGCTATGCGCTTGGCTCCAGTAACGAAAATCTACCCACCTATATCGCGATACAGGATGTGCGTGGCGAGCCTCCAAATGGCAAGGCGAACTGGGGTAACGGATTTCTTTCAGCGCAGTACCAGGCAGTCGCGATGGCGGCGCAGCAACCTCTGCGGAACCTTGCGAAGCCCGCGCTCGTGACGCCGGAGGCGGAAATAGCGACACGGGATTTTCTGAATTTGATCAACTCCGGACACGCCGCAGCGCATCCCGGCAATGATGAATTGCTCGCGCGGATTGCAGCGCACGAGCTGGCCGCAAAAATGCAGATGACTGCGCCGGCGGTAAGCGACCTTTCCTCGGAACCGGATCACGTGCACGCGCTCTATGGCACGGCCGACTCGAACAAGCTCAAGGCCGCCTATGCCAAGAATTGTGTGCTCGCACGGCGCTTTCTGGAGCAGGGCGTACGTTATGTCAGTCTCTATTGTGCGTCACGTGCGAGCGCCGTGGATGGTCTTTTGAATTGGGATGCGCACAAGACCCTAAAGGCAGATTACGAGCGGCACTGCCCAATTTTCGACCAACCGACGGCTGCATTGCTCACGGATCTCAAGCAGAGGGGAATGTTGAATGATGTGGTGGTTGTGTGGTGCACGGAATTTGGCCGAATGCCCACGCATCAGGAGGGAACCAGCGGGCGGGATCACAATCCTGATGCCTTTACGACTTGGATGATGGGGGCTGGAATCCAAGGAGGAGTCAGCCACGGCGCGACAGATGACTTTGGGCGCCGTTCGGTTGTGGATGTTGCCACTGCCTATGACTTTTACGCAACGCTCCTGCACATTCTAGGGCTCGATCACGAAAAACTGACCTATTACCACAACGGAGCAAATCGGCGTCTCACGGATGTCCATGGCCACGTCATCAAAAGGATTCTCGCTTGAGTGAAATGCTGAATGGCGCCGTTTAGCACCCCGAGCGTAATCACTAATCAAAAATGTTTTTCCTTAAACTCATCCCAGAAATTGCGAATGCGGGCCGTATTTTAGCGACGCATGTCCTCCTGTTTCTCATCGGCTTTCCGGTTTTTTCGGGCCGCGCCGACGATCCCGCGCGGGTCGCTTTTTTTGAACAAAAAATTCGTCCCGCCCTAGTGGAGCATTGCTACGAGTGTCACAGCGGTGACGCTAAAAAGCTGAGAGGAAATCTTTACCTCGACTCAAAGTCGGGATGGGAAAAAGGCGGTGACAGCGGGGGAAGGGTCATTGTGCCCGGAAACCCAGACGCAAGCCTGCTTATTCGAACCATGCAGCATCTTGAAGAGGACATGAAGATGCCGCCAAAAAAGCCGAAACTGCCGGAGGCGGTGATCGCGGATTTTATCGCGTGGGTTAAAATGGGCGCACCTGATCCACGGGATGGCGGCAAAGTGCAGGCCAAGCGAGCGGATAAGTCATGGTGGTCGCTTCAGCCGCTTTCAAAAAAGTTCACGCATGACAGTATCGACGGGTTTGTCGAGTCGAAGCTCGCAGATAAGAAAATGACTTTGAATCCTCCTGCCAGTCCGTCGTCATTAATTCGACGAATGACCTACGATCTGACGGGATTGCCACCAACCCGCGAGGAGGTGATGACCTTTGAAAAGTCTTACCGCGAAAACTCGAGGTTGGCGGTTGAGGGATTGGTGGACCGACTGCTGGCCTCGCCGCGTTACGGGGAGCGGTGGGGACGCCATTGGCTTGATGTTGTGCGGTTTGGAGAGAGCAACGGATTTGAGCGTAACTTTGTGATCGATGACCTGTGGCCGTTCCGAGATTACGTCATTCAATCCATCAACGAGGACAAACCCTTTGATGAGTTTATCAAGGAGCATCTCGCGGGGGATGTGATTGGAAAAGACAATCCGAGCGTTGAGGTGGGAAGCGCCTTTTTAGTTGCCGGTCCATATGACGACGTGGGAAATCAGGACAAGGTCGCACAGCTTAACATTCGTGCAGCGACGCTTGATGATATGATCACCGCCACGAGCGGGGCTTTTCTTGGGCTCACGATCAACTGCGCGCGGTGCCACAATCACAAGTTTGATCCCATTCCAACGGAAGACTATTACCGCCTGCGTGCAGCGTTTGAGGGAGTGACACACGGCAGGCGGGTGATTGCCACCAAAGAGCAGAGAGAGGCATCTTCAATTGCAATTAAACCCCTTTCGAACGAGTTGAAAACGCTTGAGACCGAGCGCGACAAAATCGAGAAGGAGGTTGAATCGAGGGCTCGGAAAATTTTATCCGAGACGAGGTTTACCCGTCCGAAAATAGATGAAAAGGGGGCCGAGGAGGTTTTCGAGGCTGTTGAAGCCAAGTACCTCAGGTTTGTCATCCGTGGGTTGACCTCCTCTCATCAGCAGGCGGCCAAAGGTAAGCGCTTGGGATTGCAAGGTGGTAAGCTCACAGAGTTCCAGGTGTGGAGCGCTGATGATCCTGAGCGGAATGTGGCGCTCGCCTCCAACGGTACGAAGGCGGAGGGACCAAAGTCGACGACGGCGGAGGATTTCCCAGAAGCCTACGGGCCGCAGTATTGCATCGATGGAAAGCTTGGGGAAGCGTGGTTCATTGGGGAGCCTGCTGTTCTGACCCTTTCGTTCTCAAAGCCTGAAAGAATCAATCGCATTAGGTTCATGAATGTTCGCGACGAGAGAGGCATTGATGAAGGGAGGGTTCGGGGAGCGACTCCGTGTGAATATGATGTTCAAATATCTCTCGATGGCGAGAACTGGAGCACCGTCGCTGATGACAAGGGCAGAGAGCCCTGGACGACGGCGCATGGAGTCGCTGGTTTGCGGGAAACGGTGGTGATTGCTGAAGAGCGGGACACGCTAGCGACGTTGGAGAAAAAAATCTTGAAGGTGCAACGCGAGCTCAATGCGGTCCCCAAGCTTCCCCAGGTTTGGGCTGGAAACCACACTCAGGCAAAGGAGCCGACGTTTGTCCACAAAGGCGGCGACCCATCGAAGCCGGGTGAAGTGGTTGTGCCTGCGAGTTTGAGTGTTTTAGATCTCGTCACAAAGCCATTCCAATTGGCGGTTGACGCGCCTGAAAGTCAGCGGCGTCTCGCGCTTGCGGAGTGGATTGCCAGTGCAGACAATCCCCTCACGCCAAGAGTTCTTGCGAACCGTGTTTGGCAGTATCATTTCGGCACCGGCATCGTGGACACGCCCAGTGACTTTGGATTTCTCGGAAGCAAACCGACCCATCCAGAGCTGCTTGATTACCTTGCTGGCAAGCTTGTGAGCCACGGGTGGAAGCTCAAGCCGCTGCACCGTGAGATTCTGCTTTCAAAGGTATACCAACAGAGTGCGGCGTCCCTAGACTCTGCGGTAAAGGAGGACAAGGATGCGCGTTTGCTGTGGAGGTTTCCGCCAAGACGCCTGAGTGCGGAGGAGATTAGGGATACGATGCTCGCTGTCGCTGGCAAACTCCAGCTTGCGCCGATGGGTGGCCCCGGATTCAGACTTTACAAGTTTACTCAGAACAATGTCTCGACCTACTTTCCGCTCGATGTGCACGGCCCGGAGACCTACCGCCGTGCGGTGTACCATCAGAATGCACGCGCCAGTGTTGTCGATGTATTGAACGATTTTGATTTGCCGGACATCGCGTTTGCGGCGCCCAAGCGGGCGAATACGACAACGCCATTGCAGGCTCTGACACTGTTCAATCACAGTTTCACCTTGGACATGGCGAGGGCGCTTGCCGAAGCCTTGAAAGAGGGAGATCTGATTTCAGAGGGATACCGCCGGGTGTTTCAGCGAGAGCCTGCGGCCTCGGAATATGCAGCTGCATCGAGGCTCGTGCGCGCCCATGGAATCGATGCTTTCTGTCGCGCATTGCTGAACGCAAACGAACTTCTTTACATCGAATGAAGATGACTACGCTGATTGACAGCGGATTCGCAAAAAGCGGTTCGTGGCCGGTCGGCGACAAAACGCGCACCCTTCTGGCCGAGAAGGTTTCGCCGCCGCATATCGGGAGTTTGAACGGGACGACGTTTTGGGTGAAAATGAAGTCGCTTTTCGTTCCATTTCCAAAACTCGCGCGTGCGGTATCGGTGCGGTATTGGTGCGGGGCGCGCTAAACCTCGCTCCGCGTATATAAACGGTAACCCCCATTTTGCTCACCCGATACGATTGGCGTGAGACACGCCGCACTCTTTTTGTCTTGATGGGACTCCGATGCAAAACTGTACTTCACTTATGACAAAATTAATCATCCGATGAGTAAGAAATTATTTATATTTATTTGGTTATTGCTCACTGGAATGGCCTGCGCTGGGGAACGAGTCGCACTGTGGCCTGTGGGAAAGATCCCGGATTACCAACCTCAACAGATCGCGGCTACCACCCAGGAGGTAAAGTCGCCGGGCTTCAATGCAGCGGAGAATACGATGCCCCATCTCGACTGGTATGAGGCCCCGGGGGAGAAAAACGGCGGTTGTATGCTGCTCATTTCCGGCGGCGGCTATCAAAATTGCTGCGACGGGGTGTGGATTGACCGGGTCGCGCAAAGGTTCACCGAACTTGGTTTTGTTTGCGTAAGCCTCACCTATCGGACGCCGCGCCCCCAAGGGCTGCCGATCTATCAGAGCGCGTGGGAGGACGGTCAACGTGCCGTCCGGCTCGTGCGCAGCGAAGCGGTGAAACGCGGGTTCGATCCGGAGAAGATTGGTGTGTTGGGATTCTCGGCGGGGTCGCACCTGACAGTCCTGCTCGGGACCAGCGCGCTGACTCCGGCTTACGAAGCCGTCGACGCACTTGACCAGCTTCCCTGCCACGTGAACTGGGCAGTGCCGATCTACACCGCCTATGCACTCACGGACGGGCTCCCTGGCCCCAACACTCGCGACGGCGCAGCGATCGACGCCAAACTCTCGGATGTGTTCAAGTTCGACGCGAAGACATGTCCGATGGCACTTTTCCACGGTGGTACGGACGCTTATTCGCCGAACGGCTCCACACAGATCTACCGCCAGCTCCGCAGGATGAAAATCCCGGCAGAAATCCATCTCTTCGCGGATCGGCCCCACGGGTTTATGGGTGACCTCGCCAAGGGAGAGCAAGGCACCGCTTATGACCACTGGCTTGACCGTGTCGGCGAGTTCTTTCGCCAGATGAATTTTGACGGCCGTCTGGGAGCAGAAGAGGACTTGATGGCCCGTTATGCAAAAGACGAGGCACGCGGAGAGTACCATCAGGAGCCGCTCTGGCCGGAAGGCAAAATGCCGGATGTGCAGAAAGACCAGTGCCAGCCCTATCTCGAGTGGCACATGCCGAAGGAACTTAAGACGAAGGCGATTCAAATCATCTATTCCGGAGGTGGTTACTCGGGCAACAACCCGGACGGTTTCGAAGTCGCTCCGGTCCGACGTTACCTGAATGAAAAAGGCATGCCGGTCGTGACGATCAAATACCGCACGCCGCGTCCGCAGGGCAATTTGGCAAAGCACACGACGGCGTGGCAGGATTTACAGCGGGCCGTCCGGATCGTCCGCAGCGAGGCTGCTGCGAAAGGGCTCGATCCCGGGCGCATCGGCATCATGGGTTCCTCGGCGGGCGGACACCTCACGCTCATGGGAGCAACCAGCTCGAAAAGCCGTTCCTATGGGCCGATCGACGATCTCGACAAACTCCCCTGCAACGTACAGTGGGCGGTTGCAATCTATCCGGCATACGCGCTCACCGACGGTACGCAGTCCCCGAACGCCAAAGGCGGTAACGAGGACGATGCGAGACTCGCCCCCGAATTTTCGTTCGACCTCGCAACCTGCCCGATGCTTTTCATCCATGGCGATACCGACGGTTGGGCGGCGATGAATTCAGTGAAATGCTGGGAGCAGCTACGCCGGATGGGAATCCAGTCCGATCTGCACACGCTGGTTGGACGCGGGCATTGCTTCCAAAAGCAGGCCGCTCCGGGAACAGGTAGCTACACGTGGATGGGCCGCATTTGGGAATTCATGAACCACAAAGGGTTCAACAAGTGACCGGCGAATCCTAGCAGCCGGCGATTTTGTCCGGCGCTCCGGTCAGTCCGGCAGGAATTCGCTTTTGCCCCGTTTCGGCAACTCGCGCGCGCGGTATCGTCGCGGGGCGCGCTAAAAACTGACTTAGGATTCCAGCGGGGCCGTGCAGGGTGAGCAACCATGCGTTCATCGGCATAAAATTAGCAATCAAACGCTTTCTGTGCAAGCGAGCCCAAGTTAAGTGAGGGCCAGGTGGCGAAAATTGAGGCCCTCAAACATTTGAAAGTCTGCATCGAACGACACAAGGCGGCACCCAGAGGTAATGGCGAGGGCGGCGAGTTGTGCATCCGTCCAGAGGCGATGCGCAAAGAAGGGGCCAGAAGCCAACTTTTGGAGACATGCTTCAAAATCTGGAGGCTCCTCGAGGAACACCACATGGGGATTCGAACGGTACTGGTGGTACAGAGTCCATGCCTGCCTTATGGAGGGTGGGTTGGAGAGCACTTTCGGATGTGTGATCAAGCGAAGAAACCCCAGCATCGATACTCTGCAAGAAGCGACCTCGGAGGCCTCCTGCTCCATCCAATAGGTGGACGCGACTCCGTGATGCGTATGGTCGGAGTCCGCCAGCGCTAACCACACATTCACATCGAGCAAATCCGTCATGGGGTCTTGTCGGACACTGACCATGCGCGGGTTATTTCATGGTCATCCTTATCCATGAGCTCTTGTAGCTCCGCATTGGAGAGGTACGGGGCGGCAACACCGGTGGGGGCTCTCAACGTCGGTAGAGGTTCGCGTTTGGGCTGGTTGGGCGGCACGGGCCGAGCCCGGAGCCCAGCCTCGATATAGCTTGTCAGCAGCTCCTTGAGCTTAAGACCGGACTGAGCCGCCCGGACTTTCACCTCGCGAAAGAGCGGGTCAGGAAGATCAAGAGTCGTACGCATGGAAGCATATGAACATAAAAACGCACAGATCTGAACCCTGCCCTTTAAGGGATTAGGACTGACCTGTTGCCTCAAAAGTTTTGACACGGGGAGGGGTTGGCTTGGAGCGGTTGAAAACGGTGGTTGACTCAAAAAGGATGACACCGGCAACCGAAAGGGATGCCAATGAGTCGAAAGATAGCCGAAGAACTGCTGTCGCGCCGGGTTCAGTCTGGCAAACGCCACTCGCTGGAGCGCATTGAGCTCAACGCCGCTGATTGAGGCGAAAACCGCGCCGGTCCGGGGCTGCGGGGCAAACGAGCCGCGAGAGAGTAACGGTCATGCATGAAGACCTCGACTATATCACCGTCGATAAAGACGCGCACGGTGATGGGCTGAGTCGTGGGTAAATCGAGAGGCAATGCGCTCCAGCATTCGCCAGCGGTGTCGAGTATGCGGAGTTGATCAGGCCCGACGACGATCTCGCCGAACGGGGCAATGCTCACACGAATTTCCTCCGTATTTTCAGAGATTGTAAGGGTGAACTCGGTGACAAGACGACTCCACTCGCCGAATTCGGACTGCCAGGGTAGCCGTTTGAAGGTCTTATCAAGTTTCGCAGGCAGACGGGTGCCGAGTTTCCCATCTGGCAAGACATGAACTTCACGTGGCAACGCGAGATGACCACCCCAGGTTTGGCTGCCGGGCTTGGCGGGCGCGAGTGGAATCCAGCCGAAGAGGATGGGCGTTTCGCCGTCAAAGGCGATTTGCGCAGCGCAGAAATCTTTGCCATCAAGCATGCCATCGGGCTCGTTTTTCCAAGGGCCCAGCGGCGAGGTGCTGCTCCAGTACACAGGGCGGCCCACAGCTCGATCGTAGATGCTCGCGAGCAAATACCAGCGTCCGCCGAACGGAAACATCTGCGGACATTCGGGTTCTCCGATTGCGCCCGGATCGAGGATGGCTCCGTGATCTTTCCAATGCTGCAAATCGAACGAGGTGGCGAGGCTCACCGCCCCGCAGGTCTCTTTCGGTCGGCCCTTCATCCAGGTCGTCATGACGCAGCCATATTGTTTCATGCCTGGAATCCAGAAAACGAAGGGATCGCGACGGCGCTGGTAGTAGTCGCCAGCAGGAACGTGGAACTCCTTCG
>CAMDSZ010000168.1 GCA_945906945.1 Akkermansia muciniphila | reverse complement strand
CGTGGCTTTAAGCTCAGCCATCTCCCTCACGATGGATCCGAAGATTGTGTCCGTGGACATCCCGACGACGGCGAACCCGGGCGACACGGTGAAGATGAGCGTGAATGCCACCAGTGCAGAATCACTGCGCTACCAGTGGTACAAGGGTGGCACTGCCCTCGATGGCGCCACCTCGAATGAATACCGGATTGCCTCAATCGCTGCAGGCGACGCCGCGCTGTACCGGGTGCGTGTAAGCAAGCTAGAGGATACCAGCGCGTATGTGGACAGCGGCTCCGTGCAGTTGAGTGTCGCGAAGTCCGCTGCGATCACCAAGCAGCCTGCCGCTTCTACGACGATTGGAGCAAACGGCACCCTAAGGCTCACGGTGGAGGCTACAGGCGATGACCTTTCCTATGAGTGGAGTCAGGATGGCAAGGTGATCGTGGGTGCGAACGGTTCGACCCTAACGCGAACCAAAGCCGATTCCAACGCGGACGGATGGTCGGGGTTGGCCGGGGCTTACCAGGTGAAGGTGCGCAATGCGTTCAGTCTGGCGGTAAGCAACGTTGTGACGGTAGAGGTCAGCAACGCGTTGGGTGTGGATGTGCTGCAGCCTGATCCGGTGGAGATCGGCGGTGTGCTCAACCTCATCGCAAACGCATCTGGACCGGAAGGCGTTACCTATGTTTATCAATGGAAAAAAGCGGGAGTGAATCTCATTGGTAAAACCGGGGAGACGCTCAAGATCAGCCCAGTCGCACTTGCGGATGCGGGCTCTTACAGTGTGAGCGTCACGGCGGGCACCGCCGTGGTTTCATCCGGATCGGTGGAACTTGTGGTGAAAGATGCGCCGCGGATTCTCGTGCCTCTGGTGTCGCGCACGGTGAGCGCGGGCACGGCGTCTGTGACATTCAAGGTGGTGGCCGAGTCGCGGATCGATCGCACAAAAGCTCTCTTCTATGAGTGGAAGAAAAATGGGAATGTGATGTCAGCTCAAACCGGAAGCTCTCTCACCCTCACTAACGTTTCCTCGTCTGACGCCGCCTCCTATTCCGTGACGGTTTCGGTGCAAGGCGATGCCGGTGCGAGCAGCGCAACCTCCATTGGAAAGCTCAGCGTGCTGGCGTCTGCGCCCAAGACGACTACGGCTGGTTCGGACGGAGTTTCAGTCCACACCGCCTGGTGGGTCTACTGGGTGAAGGCAACCAACGCCGCTGGGGAGGTGCGAAACGGTTACTACGCGCTCGAGCGGGAACTCCTCGACGAGCCCGGCATCGTGACGCCCAAGCGCGCCGTTTGGGTGTTGGAGCCAAGCGCCCCGTCGACTGCGTATGCCTACGACGATTGGATCGAGGCGGATCAATCCGTGCTCGATGCAGTGGCAAGCGAGCGCGGTGAGTTCTCTGTACTGGCCTTCCGTTCAAGGCCGAATGGCAATTACGCGATCTCCGGACGCGTTGAAGAGCAGGGGGATGGCTCATTGTACGGTGCGCCGGACATCGCCGAGGGTGCCTACTTGCTTGATGGGGAAGAGTTCACCGTCGAGCTCACCTGGGACATGGAGCAGGTCTACGGCATGGACACGGTTCTGGGTACAACCCCAGAGCTTAAGCTCCAAAATGTGAAAGCGGCTTTGGAGCAGGCCCTGCAGGAAGCGCTCGATAACCTCGACTAAGGTCTCGCGAAGCAGCTTAGAAAACTCCCTCCGGTCCCGCACGGATTTCCGCGCGAGGCGGAGGGAGAGTTGCTTTGGCTGATACGATTTCTATCACATGGATATTGTGCCGATCGAAATTTATGGCGTGAGTGTGGACCTCCCGCTGCCCAAGCCCCTGAGCATGCGCGATCCCGCGCTCGAGGAGTTTGTCCAGGCGCTTTGCGACCCCCAGATCGGGATCGGCCTGCGGCCTTCTCAAGTCCAGCTCATCAATCGCGACTGGCTTTATCAATACGAACTCACGGCCACATTCTTCGAGGGAAACGGCACGCTGGTGCGCAATCCCGAGCGGTTGCGGTTCTCAGTCCGGAATGCCCGCAACTGGGCTGACTGGCAGCTGGTCCACCAAACGATGCTGCGGGTTCACAACCTTTTGGTGCTTGATCCCAAGTCGATTTCAAATCTCACGATGCAGGCGCAGCTCCGCTTCCCATCCATGCCCGACCGTGAACGCTTCCTCAAAACCCTCGCGCCCGGGAGGGCGATCGCGCGTCCCTGCGGGCTGGGCTATCTGCGCATCCCCGATTGGGAGTCGGAGGTGCGCGTGCAGATCGAGGATAGCAACCTGGTCCCCAATGGCGTCTACATCGGCGTGGATACCCAGTATCAAAACAACCAGGATTGGGAGAGCTTTGTTGGATGCATGCCCACTATGTTCGCTGCCGCTGCAAACGCATACGGAATCGGGTTTGAACCCTTTGCGGGCAGTCCGGCTGGTCAGGAAAGTTAGGCCCGCTCCCTGCTATTCGGCTCGCTTGGCCGGCGCGGCCCGCAGGTTTCCGAAGAAAGTAGGGTGCGTACTCATTCGAGCCCAGTTGTTCCGTTGAATCTCAAAATGTCTCGTTGCAGTAGGGCGGCTTCTTGAGTAGGACAGCGAGGAGTGTCTTCCCAAACTTAGGAAAGTCAGAGTGAAGTCGCCCGAGAAACCCTCTCCCATCCCCCCTATGAGACGTCGTGATTTTCTGTTCAAAAGTGTGCCCGCATTGGCGGCCGCTGCGTTGGCTTCAAACAGTGGAGATCTCTCCGCTGGAGATGCGTCGAAAATCGCTCCGCGCCGAGGGCTGAAGAAGGCGGTAAATTTGCGCATGATCAAGGCGCCCGGCGCATCGGTAATTGATCAGTTCAAAATGGCCCGAGATGCGGGATTTGACGGCGTAGAGGTCAACCTTCCTGACGAGCCGTTGACAACGGATCTGCTCGTTGAAGCAAGAAATGCAAGTGGGTTGGAAATAGCTGGAGTGATTTGTACGCCGCACTGGAGTTTCCCCTTGTCTGATCCCGATGCGTCAAAGCGGGAAAGGACTGTGAAGGGACTTCAGTTTGCCCTGCGGCAGAGCGGTGAAATTGGGTGCAAGCGAGTACTGCTAGTGCCCGGAGTGGTTACACAGGCAGTGAATTATCAGGAGTGTTGGAGCCGCGCTATTGAAGGCATCAAGCGTTGCGTTGAAGACGCGGAGAAGGCGCGCTGTCACATCGCTGTTGAGAATGTGTGGAATCAGTTCATCACAAATCCTGTGGAGGCGCTTCGCTTCCTAGAGGAGATCAATAGTCCGTGGGTGGGGTGGCATTTTGATATCGGAAACGCGGTCGTGTATGGCTGGCCTGAGCATTGGCCTGCGATTCTTGGAAAGCGCATCATCAATGTGCACATTAAAGAATTCAGCAACGCCAAGGCCAATGCCGAGGGACTGCGCAAGGGGTTCAATGTCGAGTTGGGCGAAGGGGAAGTGAATTGGGCTGCGGTTATGAAGGCGCTGGAGACCGCTGGTTATGAGGGTTACGGAGTTGCGGAAGTGCCAGGAGGTGACGCGGAGAGACTCAAGTTTTTATCGCAGAGAATGACTCAACTTTTCGCCTCATAAGGCGGGGCGTGAGGGTGCAGATGTCCGAAATTAGAATGAGCTGAAGATTATATGAGAACATTGCTATCAAAAATAATGGTCGCGGGAATGTCTGTGTCATGTGCGATGCAAGCTCCCGCAGCAGACTGGCCTCGTTGGCGTGGCGCGGATTTCAGTGATGTATCTGCCGAAACGGGATTGTTGAAGGAATGGCCGCAGGGCGGCCCAAAAAAACTTTGGTCCACGCAGGAGGCAGGCCTCGGTTACTCCGGATATTCAGTGTCGAAAGGAGTGCTTTACACAATGGGGCTGAAGGAGGACATGGAGCTGCTGCTGGCATTTGAAGCTGAGACTGGCAAATTAAAATGGTCTTCGCCGGTGGGGCCGATCTTGAAAAATAAATGGGGGGATGGGCCCCGTGCGACACCTACGGTGGACGGTGACCGAGTCTATGCGATGAGCGGGCAGGGATACCTGATATGCGCCAATGCTGCTGATGGTGCATCGGTGTGGAGTGCGGAGATGAAGAGTTTCGGAGGCAAGATTCCCGGCTGGGGATACACGGAAAGCGTCCTGGTGGACGGTGACAAAGTGATATGCATGCCGGGTGGCGAAAAAGGCTCTCTTGTGGCGCTCAATAAAGCAACGGGTGAGAAAATCTGGCAGACTGGGGCTTGGACCGATGGAGCACAGTACTCTTCGGCAATTGCCGCGGATTTAAACGGAGTTCGTCAGATTATTGCTCTGACAATGCAGCATGTGGGAGGAGTGGACGCACGTAATGGTTCACAGCTGTGGCTCTCCGATTGGCAAGGCAAGACTGCGGTAATTCCGACGCCGATTCAAAAAGGCAACGAGGTTTTTATCAGCAGCGGGTACGGAGTCGGGTGCAAACAGGTGCGAATCGCGGCTGATAATTCCGTGAGCGATGTTTGGACGAACACCAACATGATTAACCATCACGGTGGAGTCATTCTGTACGGGGATCATCTGTTTGGTTATTCAGACAAAGCTGGCTGGTCTTGTTTGGACTGGAAGACCGGCGAAGTGAAATGGGCGGACAAGTCTCTCGGTAAAGGAGCGATTCACTGTGCCGACGGTATGTTCTACTTGCTTGAAGAAAGCTCAGGCGTCGTCGCGTTGATCGACACCTCTTCGCAAGCGTGGACTGAGCGCTCACGCTTCAAGATCGAACCGCAGACAGCGCAACGCAAACCAGACGGCAGAGTCTGGACGCATCCCGTTGTGAGCAACGGAAGGCTCTACCTACGCGATCAAGAGTTGATTCACTGCTACACTGTTCGTGCAGGGAAGTAATCTGGGAACTGTCCGCCGCTGATCAGCATGGCGCAGCAGCGAATCATTTCACACTGCTGGGCACATCCTTCTTTGGGTCAAACGGCTTTGCCGGATTGAGCTGGGCGGTGAGGCCTGCGACCTCCCTAGACACTTTGGATTGGAGCGTTCGCCTTTCATCTTCGTCCGCGAGGTATTCCCATCCTCTGATTAATTTTGGTGCTTTGATCGTAGCGCTATTCTTTGCGCTGTCGTTCAATGAAGCCTTCCGTTCAGTCGTTTCACCCTCGCTCCAAATGATTCTTTTTTGAGCCTCATCCTTTTCAGGGAGTGAGAATCCAAGGGCGTCTGCTTTGCGGGGATCAACCAGGATTCCCCACTCGGGCGCCATCACGGTCAGGTATCCATTTTGCAGAATGCTTTTAAAAACTGCGGCGCCTAAAGTTGAGTTTTCTGAAGCGATTTGAAGTTGTTCGCGGAACTTTACCAGGCTGCGCTCCTTCACGATTTTCGCGATGGCAACTGGCTCTGTGCTTCGTGACGCAAGCCAGTCGTAGGAGGGGCCACCTGAAAAAATGGTTTGTTGAAAGCGGGATGTGTTTGTGATGTTTACCGAGTGCAGGACGCTTGATGGGTTGGTATTCGCGGGTAGCAGCACTTTATGAAGGTCTTTGTTCCCAAAGTCTGTCACCTCGCAGAAGACATAATTATCGGGGCCGATTTTGTAATCGCGGTCCACCCATGGGCCGATTCCCGTCTTGGTGTTCCATTTGACGTCGGGAGGTAAGGGAGCCCAGCCAACATACTTGCTGCCATACCTCCAGCTCACCCAGGACGCTGCCCATTCAAGGTCTGGGATCCAAAACCAACCCTGCGGTTGGAGGCGCGCCCAGCGTCCGTAGTGATAAACAATTCCACCAAAATTTTCAGTGCTTAGCCAGGTCCAGCCGTGGTTTGAATACACCCACTCGCCAAGCGTGTACGGACGCCATTTCTGGTCCACTTTCGGTTTCCAACAATGACCGAATCCCTCGATCTCATGCCATGTCCCGTACGGGGAGAGGGCCTCCATAAAAAATGCCGCTGATAAGTCCGCAACGCTCAGACGCTCGATTGGCTTGATGGGCGGAGAATTGTCCACCGGCGCGGCGGGCGCCGAGGGCTCTGCAGGTTGCGTGGATGCCGCATCCTGGGAAGCTGCATCCGGGTTCTTGGGTTTTCTCGAGGTGCGAGAGGGCGCGGCGTGAATGCCATGCAGCAGAGAAAGCGTGGCGAGGAGCGAGAGGTAGAAAGATAAGCGGGAAGTTTTCATGGGGATGTCATGAAGATCTGCCCCATCGACTCGTCGCGGGCCTTTGCGCGCCGCTCATGAGCTTGGGTGGTCTAAACTATCGTCTGTGAAATCCCGTTCCGCAAGGATTTAGGATCCGGACGGTTCGGCGGATGTGGTGGAAATCCTTCCGTTTGCGACTTCGAATTCTTTGCACCAGCCTTTGATTTCTGTGTCGTTGAATATCTTGCCCAATACTCTTCTGAGCAATCCTTTGAGGCTGGCGTTCTCGAGCTCGCCGAGGGAGCGGATGGCTTCCTCTTTGTAGCGTTCCAACAAATCCGCACAACGATCCAATGCCCCGGCCTCAACGAGGGCGGCCCGTGTGGCATTCGAATCATGGGTGGTCTCCCTGCGCCAGCGCGACTCGAGGACCGCTTTTGTTCCGCCCTGAGAGCGCTCCCAGCCCGCTGCGAGAACTAGCCCCGGGCGGGCTGCCTCGATGTCGTCCGGTGCGTCCGTGTTGTGCGTGGAGAAGTCCTCGAGGTCATCCCTGATTTGATACGCAATGCCGAGAGCTTTGCTGTAATTTTCAAGAATGTTCGAGACCTCTGCGTGCGCCTCGGCACCCGCTGCGAGTGCCCCGAGGTGTAGCGCAACAGCGAACGCAGGGGCCGTCTTCTTTTCGAAAATCTCGAGCACTTCCACCGACATCAGCGGCCGCGGTGATTGCGTCCACGCAAGCTCTGCTCCCTGACCACGGCAAAGATCCCGCTGCGCTTGTGCCGCGATGCGCAGCATTTCAACACGTTGATCCGAGGAGAATCCGCTTTCCGATAAAAGTCTGTATCCTTCCCCGATAAGCAAATCGCCAACGTTAATCGCAATTGGGACGCCATGCGTTTCGTGAAGTGTCGCTTCGCCATAGCGTGAAGCATCTCCGTCTTCGATATCGTCGTGAATGAGGGAAGCTTTATGAAAACATTCCACGGCAACTGCGATTTTCTTCAAGGAATCTGGAATCGCCTTTCCGGGCTCGTGTTGGAGTGCCTGATGCGCAGCCACAGAGAGGAAGGGACGCCAGCGTTTTCCCGCGCGCTGAAGCCATTCGCGCGCGACGATTTCGCAGTCTCCTTTTGCAGGCCCCATGATGGCATCGAGGGACAGCGGAGTGAACCAGAAGTCGACCTCTTCCCGCAGTGCCCCTAAGTCGAGGCGGCGAGTTTTGTCGTCGCTCGTGAGATGAATGTAATCCCAGACCCAATCAAGATCCACCGTGGTATCGATGCAATCATCTTGTAGGAGAGGAACCGCGACGCCGGGGACTGCTGCGGCTTCCATGTATGGAAAAGCGCGTTCGAGAACACTGAGACAGCTCACCCCCACGATGGCTTCAATTTTTCCGGTTTGAATGAGCGACATGACGATCGCAGATCCTTCAGCCACGAGAACCGCATAGCCTAGACGTTCCGCTTCATTTTGGAGATCTTGAATAGAACAGAGGCCACACTGTTTGCACAACAAGCCGAACTCATCGAACGGGGCGGGACACTTGCTTTCGACCCGAAGGCATTTGGGAATGAGAAGCAGTCGGCGCTCGTAAGGTACGGAGGCAAGCGATTCTCGCCATAATTCGTTGTTGATAAGAACACCGGTGTAGTCGGTATATGCCTGTGCGATCCCGAGTTTCGCGACGAGAAATTCCGCGTGTTTGCGCAGTTCTGACGTGGGGAGTGGAGGGACTGGCTTTTCCCGCTCAACGTATGCACGAACCGCGAGCAGGATCGCGTTGCGCTCTTGCGGGGTCTGGGGAATGTTTTTTTTCGGGGTACGAAAACGCTGCTGAGGGACAGGACGCGGAAGCGTGAGCTGCGAGGATGGCGTTGAAGACTTCACAGCGGATTCAAGAAGGGGCGCAGGGGCGGACATACGAGGGAGGGGAGGGCAGAAAGAAAACGCAAATTCGGCCGAGAGCTTAGGTCAGATGCGGATGGAATGTCAGATTAAACCGTGGGTAAACGGCTTAAAGTGTGCACGGGTCTGGTTTTTCGCCAATTCTGGCGCTGCCTCATGCGGCCGCTTTGGGAGATGAGGTTGCGGGGAGGCTCCCCGAGGCTTTCGGTCGGCTGTTTGCTGGGAGCTGGCGGTATGCGTTGAAGTCGTTAAACCAGAATTGTTTGGCGATTTTGTACATCCAGTGCTTCTCTGGGATTTCCCGTCCCGGGAGCCACTGGCTTAGGCGGGGGTGCATGGACTCGAGTTCGGCCATGGCGGATTTTCTGGCGGTGGTATCTCTGGCGGAATGTTTAGAGACCAAGTCGCGCACAAGATCCGGCCTCTCAAGGACTACGCACCCGCGGGTCGATTGCGCGGTGAGTTCCCGAAAGTCCTTTAGGAACTGAGAGTCTCGGATGGTTTCCACGATGCCGCGTGAATCGCGAATGTCCTCCTTTGCGAACTGCAGAATGGGGCACGGCTCCACATCGCCGTAGGGACTGATGTGATGCGAGATGCCGGTCGACATCGGGCAAAGTGCCTTCCCGTCGTGGCCGTAGTAGGCGTCCACGATACCAATTGGCATGGTAGCGCGCATTTCCACCACAAAGCGGCGCACTTGCACAAGCTGGTCTTCGTTGAGCGCGAGCTGCGGGTTCATCTTGGGGCCAACAGGACGGTAGGTATGGTACCAGACGTAATGGACTCCGCGTCGGATGATTTCATTTAACCAATTGACGCTTAGTAGCTCATCGATATTGGTTTGGCAGACCGAGGTGGACACTCCTGTCAGCAATCCTGCATCTAAGCACGCATCTAAACCCCGAAGCGTGCGTTGGAATACGTC
>CAMDSZ010000167.1 GCA_945906945.1 Akkermansia muciniphila | reverse complement strand
CAGATCAAAACCGCGAAAACGGCGAAAAGAGATAGATCACCTGAGGTTGTCAAACGGGTCGTGATCCCGCGATTTTAAAGGCGATTGCAAACACCAATGAGATGGGCCGCAGCGAAAGTCGCCCCGAAACACCACAAGCTTCCTCGCATCTCAAGCATCCCTCTTTTTTAAGGAAGCTTTGCCAGCCTTCTTGTTCGCTTTTCTCACCGGGACTTTTCTCACCGGGACTTTTTTCGCCGGAACTTTTTTCGCCGCCTTCGGTTTTTTGTTGCCCGCACTTTTATCCGTTGGTTTGGCACTGGGTGAGGATCGACCTGTTTTCCTAATGGGAGCGGTATTCTCTGGAGCTGTAGGAACTGTTGCGGCGGATTCGATTTCCACTCCAAAGATGGATGAGAGATCTCCATCCTCAATCTCAGTGGGTGCTCCAACAGGCAACACAGCGCTCCGTCCTGCGGCCGCAAGAAGATCCTGCATATTCACTCCGCGAAGCGTAAAAAACAGCTCCGGCTTTGAGTCCAAGCGGGCACCTACACCATAGAGGACGGCTGCGACATGCTTGCACATATCGGCCCAGTCGGGACAACTACAGCTGAGTCTAATTTCCTTGGGTGATGGAAAAAGCCCGGTCTGCTTTGATGTGAGGAACTCTAAGAGTTCCTTGGAAAGGCGGCCTTGGAGGAGGTCGAGTAGGTTCGTGACTTGGCCGGTTGCCGCATCGACAAATGTCTTCCAGCGCCCGCTCGCGAGCGGGTTGATTGTGACCGAAACTTTGTAGAGCGAAGAGCCTTGGACTAGCGCCGCGACGCTCCCTGTTTCGATTTTCAGATCGATCACCGATCCGTTGCGTGCGTATGAGCGACCGCGGGGGAGACGGTTTTCGTAGTCGCTGTAAGCCTCTAGATTTTCACACCAAGCCTTGCCCCAGAATGTCTTTGCAATCGACCGGCCTTCAATGACGACCGGATCGAGCTTTTGTCCGATCTTTTGAAGCTTCGCTGCTGACTTTGATGCCTTCGCGAGACGCGCTGCGCGCGGAACATATGGTTTGTAGAATCCCCAGGACATAAGACGCGGGGAATTTATTCCGCCAATGCGGTTCGAATGTCGAGGGAAACAAAGTCCAGTAATTCCTCATTCGACATTTCAGTAAGCTGGGTTTCAGCACCGCCTTCGGCTGCCAGAAGCGAATCGGAGAGCGACTTTTTACGACTAATAAGTTCGTCAATCCGCTCCTCGATCGTCCCACGACAGACAAATTTGTGCACAAGAACATTCCGTTTCTGGCCGATCCGAAAGGCGCGATCGGTGGCCTGATTCTCAATCGCAGGATTCCACCAGCGGTCGAAGTGGATGACATGGCTGGCCGCCGTGAGTGTGAGCCCAGTGCCCCCAGCTTTCAGGGAAAGCACAAAAAACGGGGGGCCATCATCGCGTTGGAATTCTTCCACCATTTTGCGACGTTGGGGGACGGGCGTACCTCCGTGAAGAACCAGCCCAGGCCTCCCAAAGACACTCCTAAGGTATTCCTCCAACGGTTGTGTGATTTCGCGAAACTGAGAAAATATGATGACCTTTTCCTGCCGCGAGGCGATCTCCTCGGCGAGAGCGGCAAGCCGCAAAAACTTACCACTGGCATTGGGATCATACCCGCCATCACCGGCCCAATGATCCGGATGGTTGCAGATTTGTTTGAAACGCATCAGATACGCGAGCACCAGTCCCCTGCGTTGGATGCCATCCGTGATCGTCTCGAGCTTTTCCGCAAGTTCGGCCACGGTTTTCTCGTAAAGCACGGCCTGCCTCTTGGCGAGCGGGCACCATGCGATTAGTTCCGTTTTGTCCGGCAAGTCCGCGATGATCCGGCGGTCGGTTTTGAGGCGTCTTAAAAGATAAGGAGAGATGAGGCGCCGAAGTGGAGCGAAGTTGGGCGGAGCACCGGCCTGAATGCGCTTTATCGCGAGCGAGAACTCGGAAGCGTTCCCGAGCAATCCGGGGTTTAAAAAGTCGTAGAGCGACCAAAGATCACCCAGTCGGTTTTCGATCGGTGTTCCGCTCAAAGCAATGCGAGAGCGGGCTGGGATGGCCTTCACCATGCGCGTCTGCTTACTCGCTGGATTCTTAATCGCCTGCGCCTCGTCAAGAATGAGCAGGCCCCATGTGCGTTCCTTCAACCATTCCAAACGCGACGCCTGACCGTAGGTGGTAAGCGCAAGGTCGCAGCCTTGCAAAAAATCCTCCGCACGCTCCAAATTACGCCAGCTCTCCGCCGGTGTCTCCGAAGGATGCAGACACACTGCACGCAGACGCGGGGCGAAGCGTGAAATCTCAGATTGCCAGTTCGCCAGAAGCGATGCGGGGGCGATCAACAACGAGGGCGCTCCGGTGGCTCCGGTGGCTCCGGTGGCTCCGGTGGCTCCGGTGGATTCGGTCTTGAGGCGGTTCAGCAGAGAAATGATCTGAATGGTTTTTCCGAGACCCATATCGTCGGCGAGGCACGCTCCCAGACCGAGGTTTTGCAACAGCCAAAGCCATTTCACACCCGTCTCTTGATACGGTCGCAGCGTGGCATTCATGTGCTCATTTGGATCAAAAGTGACCGACTGTGAGGGATCGGACATCCGGGCCAGCGCATCCTGCAGGGTCCCTCCGGCGACAACCTGGCTCCACTCGGGTGTCTCGATGGACGCCACCCCAGAGTCACCTTCCGATCCACCGCTGTATCCGGAGAGAAGGCGCATCGCTTCCAGAAAGGAAAGACCTTCGTTTTTTGCTGCGACGCTTTCCCAATGAGCGAGTACGTCCTGCAATTTGCCACGGTCGACCTCCACCCACTGGCCTCGCAGCGAGACGAGCCCAGCCTCCGCACTCATGAGATCCCTCCATTCCTTCTCCGTGAGGGGCTCGCCATCCAGCGTTTTGTCGATGGAAAACGACATCATCGCATTCAATCCAACGCTGCTGTTCTCTGTTCCACCCATTCGGACGCTCACCTTCGGGCGTGCGGCCCGACCGTTCTTCCACCAATTCGGAATGCGTGTCACAATGCCTGCAGACTCGAGCGCTGGCACCTCTCGCAAAAACGCATGGGCTTGTGCTGGAGACCACGCCTGCGCTTGGAAGACCCTGCGACTATCGAGCAGTTCTCGCACCCATGCACTTGCCTCGGCCGCCTTCTGAACTGGCTCGAGCAGGGATTTCAATGCGGCCTGATTCTTTGCACCTGCATACTCCTGCAGAGCTCTCGCCAACGGCAGGTGGACCGGCTTTTCGCCTGCCGTCAACCGGTGCGTATAAGTCGCCATGAAAGCAAACGGCGTCTCGGGGGTGCGTTTGTTTTCGGCAAGATGGAAGGTGACTTTTCCAAGAAGTTGAAGAGCGGGGTTGACCTTGGCCAACCACGCCCGCAATCCCCCAGCACGCGAGCAGCCCGTCCTCGCGCTCTCGAGAATCGAGCGCCACAACTTCTCAAAAACCTCCGGCGTCGCGTACTCTGCGCCGCGCATCGCAGGAATCCGCAGGGTCAGATCAAATGCCAACCCTTCAGGCATCGGAACCGACTCGGGAAATGTGCCGTCCGCTGACTCCGGCATGTGCGCGAGTGCTGCGAGGCACGCATTCGCAAATCCACGCCAAAAAACAAAACTCCCGCCATCCAGAACTTCGAGCCGGCCAGATGACGCCAAAGCAAGCAGCCCAACTCCATCCCCTTCTCCGAACGCCGCGAAAATCGCGTCATCTGCACTCGACTGTTCCCCTTGCCGAGTCTCCACCACCAAACGACCAAAAGGCATCAGCGCAAATTCCATGCGTGATTGTTTTGCAGCCTGCTCAGAACGGGCAAGTTTTATCCCGAACAGTCAATCTTCAGAAAGCTGGCTTCAAAATCCAGGTGTGAGCCCAAAGTAACAGCGCCAACAGAACAGTTGGCAGTGAGGTGAACATTGTCGGCTGCATTGAACGCGACGGCTTCATCTTGGCACGAGCATCAGCTCGGCCATGTCAAAGAAGGAACTACTACCGGCCGTCCCCTGCATGACCACCACCTTTCCAGCGTTGCGGAGCGTGTCCCGCCAGCCGAAGGCACTCTGCGTCCGTACCCAACCCGCCGCAGCAGCCTCGGCATCGGTCCAACCGTAATCAAGCGGTGCCTCAAACCACGCCCAGTCGCTTCCAACCGTCGAGGATGTCTCAAAGTACCACTGCGCCACTTCTCTCGCGAAGACCTCGATACGGGCCCCTCCACGCCCCTCAGGCGCGCGTAGACGCGCCCGGATGGTCAGCCCACGGCCACCAAAATCCGCCATCCAGTTTCCCGGCAGCGGCTGGCCGCTTGCAATCGGCCGGAGTCCCTTGCCCCGGGAGACCCGCACACAACTCTCCCCAGCGAGATGCTCGATCGCGTCCACACCCTTCCAACCGTGGTCGCCCTCGGCGAAGTCTAATGCGAGCGGCCCGCGTTTGGCGGGAAGCGGGTGCCAAGGCGCCTCGGGTTTCGGTTTCCACGCCTCGTCCACCAGCGAAGCCCCGCGAATTCCGTACACCTTCGCGTCCGAATCGAGCGTTAGTTTTAGGCGGAAATTTCCTTGCCCGAGCTCCTCGCGGGCCACGCGAACCCCTCCCTCGGAATGCACCCTAAGCTCATCCGCCCCTGGGCGCAGGGACGCAGTGTACACCACAGCGGGTTGCGCCGGATCCTTGGGCGCGAAATACGCAAACCCGTCCTCGGGCACCGAGGCAACGCACATGCTGCCGGACCTTTTCCACCCGAGGTGCTGTGTGGGGCTGCCGCCGTAGTAAACAGAAATGCGGCCGTCCTTGACCACGGCCGGACCAGCCTGAGCGTAAATGCAGCCCGAGTCGTACGAGCCTGCGGGGCCGTTTGCGAGAAAGGGTTGCCCGGGAGCGACTCGCTCCCAGTGGACAGAATCAGAACTCCACGCCAGCTCCACATCCACGCGCCGCCCCGAGCCAATGTGGTAGAGCATCAGGTAGCCGAGATATCCGTTGGCGTAAGGGAACACGGTGAGCGCGTACGTCTGAGTTGAGCGCCCCTCGTCGATCCCGCTGCGAAGCACGACGCCGCTGCTGCGCCAATTGACGAAATCATCGCTTTCCAGCCGGCTGATAAGGCGCTCCCCAAGATACATCTTGGTAAACCAAATCCACTTGCCTGTGCGCTGGTCGAAGAATGCGTTGTTGTGCGTGTCGCCCTGTGAGCCGGCAAAGCCCTTGGGCTCCTCCTCCGGCCCCCAATGCAGGCCGTCACCGCTGAAGCACACCCTCGGCTTGCCCAACCCCACATCAAACAACATTCGGAAACGGCGTGCCGGATCCGCGTTGAGCGGATCCAGCGCCACCCCCACATTCGGACAATCCCGGGCCACAATGTTGTTGGCAAAATCCCCGCCGAAGGCGTGAAGTCCCAGCGCGGGCCTCTCCCACGCGAGACCGTCCGAGGACTCGGCGTACAGCAGATACCAACCCACCCCGTGGACGGTGGATGGGCCGTCCATCTTTGCGATGCAGTCCGCGTCGGCGAGAACGTCCTTGTACCAAAGCCGCCAGAGCGATGCCTTTTCGTCCCAGATCACGTTGGGATAAAAGTTGTTGGTGGCGTTTTCCCACGGCTTATCGGGGACAAACAGTGGGTTTCTTGGGTGTTTTTCAGGCACAGTAACCCGCAACTCCGCGTTCTCCACACGATCCACAACCCTCCGATCAAGCAGCAGCAAGTGCTCAGGATCGAATTTGACAACCGAGGGTGCCCCGGCCCTTGCGACTCCATGTAAAAGCGCCACGCACAGGACAACTGCACCAAAACAACGCAGGCAGGTTTTCATTTTTCTCGCAACAGATTTGCCCCGAAAAGATTTGCGGAAACCACCGCTGATCATGATCAGGACCGCCGCCCAGCGTGCCTCGTAAGCCCGGCCATTGCTAGGAAAGTTCATTGATTACTGCTCGATGAAAAAACGGAAGGAAATCTGCGCCGACTCCAACGCACCCGCCCGACAACTCGGCGGGAATTCGGCCTTCGCCTCCTTTCAAAAGCAACTGAAACTCGACCACTTTTCGGTCATATTTCGGTCATATTTCGACCGCGCTCCAGCGCCATATTCAACACGCCCTCAATAAGGCACTCAAGCAGTCACTCAAGGAGGACCCCGTAGTATTTATTCGGGGGCCGAGACAGTCCGGGAAGACGCCCCTGTCAAAACGCTCCAAACCGGTCGGCGGTTAGGACAGTACCGGATCCTGGACGACCTTGCAAAGCTGTCCGCAGCGAAGAGTTATCCGCGTGCTTTTATCTCCGCAATAAAGAGTCCAGTCACAATTGATGAGGTCCAGCGCGTTCCGGAACTGCTGCCCACCATCAAGCATAGGGTGGATGAAGACCGCACCCCCGTACGTTGCTCACCGGATCGGCAGAGGTGCGGGGCGGCAGTGCCGTGGCAGAATCACTCACAGGGCAGATGCGCGTGCTGGACCTCTGGTGGTTGAGCCAATCTGAGAAGGAACCGAAGGCGATTGGCTTGAGGGTTTCTGGACCGGTTCCATCGTCGCTTCGTGCAAATGTGGCATTCAGAAACAGAGACTGATTCACCGGATGCTGCGGAGCGGAGACAGCGTGCTCTCGGTTGCTCCAGATCTTCACGCGTTACGCGCGTCGGCCCACTGGTGAATCCGCGCAGGACGCTGGAATAGCTGGAATAGCTGGAATACGCGGAAATTTTTAAGCAAGTTGAAGCCTCGGATCCTCGGCGATCACCTCTGCAAGCGATGACCACCCGGTTTCGTCCAAAGCCTGAAAGGCGTTCAAATAGATGCCGACGAGCGTCTCCCCGTGTTTGCCGCAAAGTTGCGAAACAATCTTTTGGACCTCCTGCTTCGGTGGGGCTTCGGGCAGCGACTCCAGCGTGCCGTTCTCATCATGAGGAATATTGAACCCATCTAAAAACTCGCACAATAGCGCCTTGTTAGCGCCCACCAACCAGACTTGCAGCAGGTGAGCAGCGATCCCATCGTTCGCGCGCCGGTTGAGCTGTTCGACGATCCATTTGTGCTGATCCGTGCGCGGCTTGCGCTCGATAAAAACGGGGCGCAGTTTTTTGGCTTGGGCAAGCGACTCGACAGTGGCCTTGTACAGCGGCTTTTCGTTTACCTGCAGGAACTGGCAAAGCGCCTGGCCGGTTTCCATTGGCATTCTGCTGAAAATCTCGTGGGGTTTTAACATGGTGAGGTTTCGATGGTGGGGAGGGTTAGCGTTCAGGGGGTGCTGCTCGTTCGCTTAGGATGTGCGTAATCCGCCTTCTCAGTTTGGCTGTTGTTGTGCGCGTTGCTCGGGTGACTGAACCGAAGCAGACGCCTGAGGGGCTCGGCTCGCAACCCGTGAAAGCAGGTCCGGTAAACGCGCGCTCGCCCACGCAAACAACGTTGGCTTGGCTAGATCAAACACAAAAGTGGCGGCGTCCCAAACCCTCGCCGAGCGCCTAGAGGAGTCGGATCCCGTCGCCGCCGCGGTCTCACTGAGGTTGCTTGATTCAATTGCGTCAGTTGAGCTTCTCGCAGCCGCCCCGCCCAGAGTTCGGCCCAAAACCTTTGACGCGATGTACCCAAGGACAACCGCCCCCGCGAGCCACGCGATCTTGTTCTCACGCACATTGCGGCGCACTTGGGCAACGACGTCGAGCGACTCCTCGCACTGCGCAAGCGCACTCCGCATCTCAGACCTTGAGATCTCGAGTTCCGCAATCAGCGAGGCCTTGCGGCGGTCGATTTCAGCCATGATTCATCCTTTCTGAATTCCTCTAGCGACAGGGGGAACATCGGCTGCTTGAGCCATCCGCGCGCCCCGCGCAAAACCATCCACGCCGACAACAAATGCAGCCCACCGAGCGCGGCCGCGATCCAGATCCAGGAAAAGGTGCTGGAAAAAAGCTGGGCCAGTCCGAAAACAAGCGCGAGACAAAGCAGCAGATATCCCGCGAGGGTGAGTGTCAGCGCGACGGCCACAAGGAGGAGCACCCCCGCAATTTGAGTGAGTGCATCCCTGCTCTCCGCCCCCGCCAGCTCAAGCCGCGCCCTCAGGTGGCTGAGCAAGCCAACCAACAGCTCTCTGAAATGACCGGCAAGACCGGGGTCTCTGGAAGGGGCTTGGGACATGCTTCAGTGTTTGCCTGCGCTCATGGCCGGATTCGGGGTTTGCAAAAGGCATCCGAGACCCGCGCTGGCCGGTTATGTTTAATCACTAAGGCCCGCAAATGTCTGCCGTTTTTCTCGGAGGGCGGCTCAACCAGCCCTGAAGCGGCCCGCAAAAATCTGCGGACCCAAGGCCAGATCGGGGTGGCTTGCGGCCGGAGAGCGGCGACCCCAATCGGGACCGGGCCGGCCCTCTGGGAGCGCCCTGACTCTATTTTCGCGTCATCAGGCCCACTAAAAAACCGGCTCCCAGCGCCACCAGCACCGCCTTGAGAGGGTGTTCGCGCACATACCCCTCGGTCTGCTTGTGCAGCGACTCCAAGCGCACCTTGGTGTCCTCAAGCGCCGCCTCCGCCTTTTCGCGGATCTGCTCAGCGGTCTGGTCCGCCGCATGGACCCATTCTCTGGCCTTTGTTTCTGCGGCTGTTTTAAACTCCTCAGCGACCCTCAGCGCCTGGGCCTTTGAGGCGTGGAGCTTTCGTTGCAGGGGGGATTCTTCGGACACGGCGTCTTCGCCGGCGTTCAGGATGTTGGATTCAGCGTTCATTTGGATCGATTTCTGCGTTGGTTTGAGTACGGCGCCTCGGGCGCCTGGTTGGTGTAGGTTGTTCCCAGCTTGTCTTAAGCTAAGCAGGATGGTCTAAGCGAAGCACTCCCCAGCCAGGCCGTCTGCCTCTCCCAAGCTTCCAGAGCCAGTCATCGATGAAACCTGCCTGACTGCCGAACAATGCTCACGATGCTCCCTCACAATCCTCTATCCTCTAGACTCTACGTGCTCT
>CAMDSZ010000166.1 GCA_945906945.1 Akkermansia muciniphila | reverse complement strand
TTGATCCCACTTCTCAGTGAATTTGTTGTCTGGAACTTTCGCGAAAACCGAGGGGTGGGATTGCTGCAATTGTTTTGCGACCGCCTGTGCGGCGAGCACGCAGCCGGTTCCGGACCAGTGGGAGTCTATTTTGCAATAGCTGGCCTGCTTCGGGTTGGCGGCTCGGGCGAGAACGGGGCGCAGGTCGACGAAGGAAATGCGGCGGGAATCCAGTTGTTGAAAAAAGGAGTCGAAAGGGTCGGGGGTGGGCAGGGAAGAGTCTTGGGGGGGTAGCGCGTTCGAGTAAATCCTGGCCTTGGCGGGAACCGGCATCAGTATAAGGTGGATGCCCATGTTGCTCAGTTGTTTGTGGAAGTCCTCGATGGCCACCAAGGGGTCGGCGTGGTCGGGGTTCGGGGAGCGGGAGACGGTTTTGGCCGCAGCGCCCCAGAAGGTTGGAGCCTTGAGGAAGCGCAGTTCCGAGGAGAGAAACAGCCAACCGTCGAGCCCGCGGGTGACAGGCAATGGGGATGGAGGCAATGGGGATGCAGGGGCCTGAGCCTGAAGCGGCAGGCCGAGAGCTTGAAAGGCAAGGAGCAGGAGGGCCGCGGCCAGAGAGCGGGCCGAGGCCAGAGAGAGAGCCAAGGGCGGGGACGGTTCAAACAGCCTGCCAGTGTCGGGGAGGATGGGATGCGTCCGGATCCGTGGCGTCTGCTGGGGGTGTACAGGCAAGGCTTGCATTGCGCGAGTCTTGTGGCGTGAAGTCTTATGATTACGCAATCGGAAAAATGAGCTTTCGATGGAGATTAAGCAGCTCATTTGTTTTAGATAAGACGGCATCCTAAATGGTTTTCAGCTCCCAAATCTTCATCTTTTACTTTTTGCCAGTGAGTTTGGCGGTTTATTACCTGCTGGCGGGGGCTTCCCAGAAGGTGCGCAACCTTTGGCTGGCACTGACGGGGTACGTTTTTTACGGCTGGGCTGAGCCGCGCTTCATCCTGTTGATGTTCGCCACGACCACCTTGGACTGGATGCTAAGCCTGGTGATTGCTCGGGATAGCTGGCTGTTCTGGCGCAAACAAGGTTCGCCGCAGGGGCCCAGTCTTGGCGGCGGACGCCCCGCAAGCGTCACCCAGAGGCGCGCACTTCAGTGTTCAGTGGTGAGTAACCTGTGCGCGCTCGGTTTCTTCAAGTACTTCAACTTCGCAATCGAGAGTTGGAACACGGCTTTCAGCGCTCTGGGTCTCCAGTCCGCGGTGGTGGAGAGCACGCTCCGTGTGGTGTTGCCACTGGGGATCAGCTTTTATACATTCCAGGCGCTGAGTTACATTATTGATGTGTATCGTGGGGAGGCGGATGCGATGGAAGACTTCGTGGATTTCTCGTGTTTTGTTTCGATGTTTCCGCACCTGGTTGCAGGGCCCATTCTGAAATTCTCGTTCCTGGCGCAGCAACTCAGGGAGCGCACCCTTTCGGGGGCCAAGTTTGCGAGGGGTATGGCTTTTTTCTGGATGGGCATCGGCAAGAAAGTGCTGCTCGCAAATCCATGCGGGCAAATGGCCGACGCGAGCTTTGATTCTGGGGCCCGGAGCGTTCTGGAGGCGTGGGCAGGCGTGGTGGCTTACGCGCTCCAGATCTACTACGATTTCAGCGGATACTCGGACATGGCGATCGGGCTGGGACTGATGTTCGGGTTTTATTTCGCCAAAAACTTCAACTCGCCCTACCTGGCGACTTCGTTGACTGACTTTTGGAGACGGTGGCACATCTCGCTCTCATCTTGGCTTCGGGAATATCTATACATACCTCTTGGAGGAAATAGGTATGGCGGTGGCCGGACTTATCTAAACCTGTTTGTCACGATGGTGCTTGGCGGACTTTGGCACGGGGCATCCTGGAATTATTTAATCTGGGGCGCCTGGCACGGTGGCGTGCTTGCAGCCGAGCGGGCGTTGAAGACCGGAAGCGGCCTGCGAATTTCGGGTTTTCTGGGCGGCGTATCGACCTTCGTGGTGGTGCTGGTGGGATGGGTGTTTTTCCGGTCGGCAGACCTGCCTTCATCCCTGGATTATCTGGCAACGATGGGGGGACTCGGCTCCGCATCCGGCGGGGGGTCGGTTTGTTGGAGGGAGCCCCACTTGCTGCTCAGCTTCGTGGTGGCGCTCTTGATCGCGTTCTTTGGAAAGCAGACGTGGGAATGGACGCAGCGAATGACTGTTTTGAAGGCTTGCGCCGTGGTGGCCATCGGTGGGGCTGGGCTCGTGGCGCTCTTGACCCAGGATTACAACCCGTTCATTTACTTTATTTTCTAGCATGCACGCGGTTAAGCCCAAACATTCCAAAGAGGCTTTGCCTCAGAGTTCGAGCCCGGACCCGCGTCCGCGCACGCGGGAGCAAGAGGCTGCCGAGGATCTTGAAAGTCAGCAGTTCCGCGGTGCCGCAATGAAGGCGATGGTGCTTTTCGGGACTCTGCTGGCATGCGCCGGCGGTGCGATGGAGGCGGTCTCCGGAAAGGGCATGGCAGCGTTCCGGGCGGCATTCAAACAGTCCGATGCGAATCAAGCAGCTTCTCTATTGGAGCAAAATGGAAGCAAGGCCTCCTGGGACTTTCCTGTGTGGTTTCCTCAAGCACGCGGAATTCGCGAAATGGAACGGCGTCTGATTGAAAGTTCATGGGCTGTGGTTGAGTTGCGCCCGCGAGTCCAGGAGTGGCTGACCGGGTTCTTGCGTGCCGGTAATTCTCAGGTGGTGGTTGCGGCGCAGGGGGACTTGTTTTTCCGCAAAGACTGCGAGTACGTCACAGGCGCTGGCTTTTTGAATCCGGAACGGATCCGCCAACGGCAAGTCAAAGAGGGAGTGCATGCGGATCCCGTGCGAGCGGTTGTGGATTTTCGCGATCAACTCGCGGGATTCGGGGTGGACTTAGTGATCGTACCGGTGCCGGTGAAACCGGTGTTGGCGGGGGAAGATCTTTTCGGATCTGGCGATCATGGGGTTCGCCAGAATGCATCGTTTGAGTTGTTTAAAACCAGCGTTCAGGATGCTGGTGTGTTTGTCTGCGATCCTGCGCCGGGTCTTTTTGAGCGGGCAAAGCGCACCGGCGAAAAACAGTATTTGCGTGGAGATACTCACTGGAAGCCGGACGCGATGCAGAGCGTGGCTGAGGTTGTGGCCGAGACAATTCGCGCTCGTCTGAGTTCGGCGCCGGAGGGAGAGGCGCCCCAGCGTGGTGGTGCGATGCCGCAGCGGATGGAGCCTGTCCGCGCGGGTTCGTTTGGAGATACATTCGCGCTGCTGGGGCTGCCGAAATCACAAAGGCTGCGGGAAATCGAGTCCGTCACGATTCATCCGGTGGGTACGCAGAGCGCATTGTGGCGTCCGAACGCCCAGAGCGATGTCTTGTTGTTGGGTGACAGTTTTTCGAACATTTATTCGGTGGGTGCCATGGGCTGGGGTGAGGCGGCGGGATTTGCCGAGCAGCTCAGCGTCGTGCTCGGGCGCTCTGTGGATGCGATGACTCGCAACAGTGATGGCGCCTTTGCCACCAGACAGATGTTGCAAAGAGAACTGCAGTCCGGTCGAAACAGGCTTAAGGGCAAGCGGATCGTGGTGTGGGAGTTCGCCGTCCGTGAGCTGATGTTTGGAGATTGGAAGCTGCTGCCGTTGGCGCTTGGTCGGGCGGCAGAGGGTTCGTTTTATTGTCCGCCGGAGAAATCTAAAGTGCGGGTTTCCGGACTGGTAACTGAGGTTTCAAGTGTGCCGCGACCCGGCTTGGTGCCGTATCAAGAGCACATTTCGAGCGTTCACTTGAGCGGAGTCGAATTAATCGGAGATGGGGGCTCCAAGCAGCATGTCGGAGAATGTCTGGTTTATGCTTGGAGCATGCGCGAACAGAAGCTGACCGATGTGGCGAGACTGCGGTTCGGCGACAAGGCCTGTTTTGAAGTGGTTGATTGGAGTGAAGTCGCCAGTGCGCTTGAAAAGTATCAGCGCAGCGAATGCGCGGATCCTAGCCTCGTGATCGAGCCTCCGGTGTGGGGCGAATTTGTGCCAGGGATGTAGCACTCAGCGCGTGGAACGGCCCTACAACCATTCGCACATCGACTCCACCCATTCTGCTGAACCGTCGCGCAACCATCCATCGAGTTGCGCCGGATCCTTCAATTGCTGTCCTCGCACGCGTGGTACAACGATGAATCCCGATTCGAGCTCTGGCAAAGCGCTCAGATCACTCCAGAGTTTTTCAAACTGCGTCACGGGAAACACATCTTCCTGTCCATGGCCCCAGCGTTTTTTGACTTCTTTGAGAGTGACGTAGGTTGGCAGACGACCCGCGAGTTCGCGGATAGCTGTGGTGATGCGCGCTTCGCCCCCGCTCAGGATGTCCTCGCGTGAGAGCCCGCAAAGGGCGAGCAATCCGTCGAGATCAATCCAGGTGCTCATCGTGTTGTAGAAGCGCAGCCCGAATTCGTCTTCTTCACGCGGCATTGCCAAGCCTTCGACAATGCGCGGCTGAGCGTTCACACGGGCCAGGCCGCCACCTCGGTCTTCGAGACGCCGTTCGATTACTTCAAAGTTCAGGCATTTGCCGGAGGTGAGGTGATGTCCCAAAAGCGTTGGATCAACATTGACTCCGCACGTGTCGATGTTGTGCAGCAAAAGCGTCTTCAGTGTCGGTCTTTCTCGGAGCAGTTGTGCTAGCACCCCGTTGCGGAACAGATTGGGCAGCTCGAAAAAATGCCCGACCGGATGCATGCATTGAAGCGGAAGATTGTCGGTGTAGTCGGATGCCTCCCCCTGTGTTGCCGCCCAGCTTGAGAGCGCGCCTCGCAGGCTTTCGCGTACCTTCTGCTGCTGCTCATCGAGGGTCTGCTGTGGCATCTCCTCCCACATGAAGCGCAGGTCACGAACGGTGGGCACCATTCGCAGTCCGACGTTTCGTCCTTGGGAAAGGGCGACGGATCCATCGTAGTCGTAATTCCGTACTGACGCCAGAAACTCAGCGATGGGCGCGTGCGTGAGGTAACTCGTGGTGAAGACATGTGGAACGGATGTTTGGTATCGGCGGCCTATGCTACGCGATTTGGCGAGGTGCAGCTCGATGAAGGTCCGATGTTTGCCCCCGAACTTGCAGAACGGGTGAAGCGCCTTGCAAACGCCCGCGCCCTGTGTCCAGCGTGAGCCCGCGCCGGCCGCAAGTGTAACCACTGCCACCTCGCCCCGTTTGATCGACTCGATCCCGATGGATTCCAGTTTCGAGTCGGTTTGGGAGTTGAACCAGCGGGTGGCGTCGGTGACGTCGGAGTCGAGCACGTCTTCGATGCGGGTGCTCGCGCGCAGCCTGTTTTGAGCAAGACCGATCCTTCCTTCTTTGAGGTCGGCGCGTATTTCTTCGTGCTGCGCGCTGTCGAATCCGTTTGCATGAAGCAAAGCCTCGAGCGAGGTGCGGCCGCTGGCGCCGGATTGACTGCGCGGCAGCAGGGCGTCGAAGAGGGATTGCACCGTGCCGCCGAAATCTGGATTCAAACGCGCTGCGGACGCAAGTTTGTCGAGTTCCGCCCGGCGGCAGACTGGCAGTGAATGCCGGTCTTGTTTCACCAAGGAAGGGACCGTGAGCGAGTAGTATCCAGGTGGCATCAGTGCTTGTTCGCCTTCGATCAATTCGGCGAACGTTCCGTTTTCATTGATGGAATAGTTGAAGACCACGGGCTCCATCGCAAACGGGAGCGCATGCTGCAGTTCGCGCTTGGTTTGCGACATGATGATTTGCAGTTGTTCCTGCGCCTCTTTTTTTCGCTCGGGCGCGACAATGAAACCCATGCCGCCGCCCGACATGCCGCCCAGCATCCAGAATCCCCAGAAGTCCTCACCAAACGCCTTCGAGGCTTTTTGAATGAGTTGTTCCGTGTAGAAGTTTGTTGCCCAGGGAATGATTGTTTGAATCGGGCCGCGAAAGTTTCGAGTGGTCACTTCGCCCAGCGCCTTGATGTCGCCTCTTCGGAGTGCCGCCAGAACATCTTCCAGAATCCCGAGTGCCTCCTTGCGGCCACTCCACTCGCGGGCGGATCGCAGCAGGTATTTTTCAGTCACCATTTCTAGAATGGGCCCCACATTCTGCGCCATGCCACCGTGGACCACCACGAGCGAATTCTGCAGTTTTGCGCGGGTTTCGGCAGAAATTTCGTCATGGCCGAGCACCGTGTGCCTGGGCATGAGGCGGCCGCGGCTCACTCCGTGTTCGGGATCGTCTTCGGATGCACGCACTCCCTCAATGAGTTTCATGCCGGGCCACACGCCACCCGAGTCCTGCCATCCGCCGCCCGAGCCTCCCAGCCATTCGCCAAGCAGCGCGCGGGCTAGCACCATTCGCCGCTCGCTCTCGAGGAGCGGGCCGGTGAGCGACGCGGCCTGTCCTGTGGCACGCATGCAAACGCTGATTAGACTTCCAAGCAGGTTCGTTGAAACCGCAAGACGCGATCCTTTCGGGATGTTGTTCACGGCTGAAACAATTTCGAGCCCGCGGCCCACGCCGACCATCCGTGCAAGCAGCGTGCTCAATTCTTGTCCGGAACCCTCGACTCCCGGCGGAACGATGCCCGCTGCAATGATCGCTGCTTTCAAGAGGCCGAGATAATCCTTCGCGAAATCAAAGACCTCGGAGAGCGACGTTAGATCGGCCGTCGCGCCAAGGTCCACGGACGTCAGCCGCAGAACCGGCTCGTCCAGTACGCGCAGCCATGCGCTCACCGGTGGCTTCGGGGTGTCGCCGCGGCCGACAACGCCGAGGTCAACCGACACGTTGATCACTCTTGCGCCTTCGGGAAAATCCATTCCCAGAAAAAAAATGTCACTCCATGCGGAGTGGGTGAGATCCATTCTAACAGGAGTCTGCTCGCGCAGGATCGGGTATGTGCCATCCGGGCCCCTCTGCAAAAGCTCTGCCTTGATGCGGAGGGGATGGTCTTCGGGATGGCCCATGCGGAACATCCACTGGTTGCCCCGCACGGATCGGACCGAGCGCCGGACTTGGTCTGCGAGTGTTTGGAAGGCGAGTCTTTGGTATGCGGCTGCGAGCGCCGAGGAAACGCCGTCTGTGGGGCCATCAGCGTTTTGTTGTGATCGGAATGTGTCGATAGCTTCCGAGAACCGGCGTTGAAGTAGTTGTTCGTATCCGTGGAAGGGAATCAGCCCCTTTGAAGCATCCGGTTCGGAGGCGAGCTTAGCGGGCAGATGAAACCGGTGGATCGCCGCGAGAAAAAACAGAGCCCGCGCGCGTTCATAGAGGTTCTCACTTTCCGAGCGGAAGGTTTCGAGCTGTTCGCATGCGGCGACGAGCGCTGCAGAGGAGCAGTCCGAGAGAACGCTTTCAAGCGGGGTGTCGCGAACATTCGGGTCCGTGGCTGTGATGATGCGGACCAAGTCTGGGGTTTTCATTTCCGGAGCGCAGCGCAAAAGGGTGGATGAATAGGAGGCCGTTGGGCGTGCAATGCGTTGTCAGCGTCGGTTAGGAGTCGCGTCGCGCAAGCATGTCTGCGAGGCCCGTGAGTACTTCGTCGCGGTCTTTGCCGCTGAGTGCGAGCGCCAGCTGGGCGGTGAGCAGTCCGTATTTGAGGCCGATGTCGTAGCGGCGTCCCTGCAGTTCCAGTGCGAGGTAGCGTTCGCGTCCCGCCAGTTTTGCCAGCGAGTTTGTTAAATGCACCTTCCACTTGCCGTTGGCAGCTGCGATCTCCTCTCCAAGCAAAGTAATGATTGCAGGCGGTAGAACGTGCATGCCGAAAAAACATAGATAATGTCCGGCCCGCAGTCCTGGTACGATTAGGCGCTGCTCCGCCTCAGTCGGAGATGGCTTCTCGAGAATCTCAGATACTTGGTACAAGCCGCGCCGGCCTGCTTCGAGGCGACCACCAACCGCTCCGTACAATGGGAGCTTGCTTTCATGAGTGGCTTGTACGGCGGATACTGCGCAGCTTTCGCTTCGGGCTACTGAGATGAGTTGTTTTGCGCAGCGATCTGATGCCGAGCTCACATAGAGGTGGTCACCAACCAACAGTAGGAAAGGCGCATTTCCGAGCGATTCTCGCGCACTCCACACCGCGTGCCCGTAGCCGAGCGGGTGTGACTGTTCGACAAAGCGAAGTCTTGGCGCGAACGCCCCGGCCGCCTGTGTGAACGCGGGAATGTCACCGGGCGTCACTACGATCACGATTTCCTCGATGCCGGCCTGAAGCACCTCTTCAATGAGAATCTGTAGTGCTGTCTTTGGCGTGCCATCACGGTCTACGAGTGTTTGAAGCGGAAGACGCCGCTGGGATTCTCCTGCTGCGGTGATGAGTGCTTGGGTGATCTCCACGTGAGTATTGAGGGTTGGGGTTGGATTGATGAGTGCAGCATTTCAGCGCTGCCGCGGGGCCATCTCAAAGCGGATGCCGTCCGGGTTTATAGGGAAAGGCTCCGATAGTTGCTACAGCGGAACACGCGTATTTCGCGGAGTTTCTGGCCGCGCCGCTTCAGTTCATAGAGCGCTTCGAGTTCGACGCGCTCGAACCCCTGAGTGAGGTTGCTGGGTGCCTCTTCGCTGGTGTTGGTGGTGATATACAGGGCAGTCCGGCCGTGAAAAGGGTTGTACGCCGACTCTTCCGAGAACTGCGGGTCCCGGGGTTTTTGGCCCGGCTTGAGCGGAAGAAACTCGTCGTACCGTGGCCAGAATGAGAACTGGTTTTCAATCGCCTGTGATTCGGCAATGTAAACGGCCGGATGCCCCTTGCCCTCGGGTGGTTTTTCGGGCAAATAATAGCTCGTGATCGATGATGTCCCAACGCCATCGCCGATCAGAAATACAGGGGTTTGAATTTCCTCCTCTACGCGCTTGCGCAGTTCTTGGATTTTCAGCGCGGTGGACTGCCATCCGTGGAGCATTCGACTCGGATCGCTCAGATATGGCCACGGGACTCCGAAATCGCGGACTAGGTCCATGTTCAACCCAAGCGTAGAGAACAGGAGACCAAGTGCGAGGCTTGCCCCAAGAACCCGCCTCAATAAGGACGAGTTTAGGGCGCGTTCATGCCAGTGTGCGAC
>CAMDSZ010000165.1 GCA_945906945.1 Akkermansia muciniphila | reverse complement strand
AAATGTTTCTCGTTGGCTCAGCGGGAAATCAACGCCTGACTCCTCAACCATCGGCAAGATTCTCGAGTGCCTGCCCGACGAATATCAGAGTGATCTGCTCACAGCATATTTGAGAGATCAGATCCCGCCCCGCTTCGAGCCCTTGGTTCAAATCGAAACCAAAGCTGGAGGCAGGATGCGCACCACGGAAGAGGCGCCTGAGCTTCCCGAATCACTCGGACCAGAACTTCGTAAACAGGTGGTGTTCTTCGCAAAGCTCGCCCTCCGGTGGCAGGAAGTTCGCAAAATACTGGATCTTTTCTACACCATGGCGCACAAGGGAAAGCCCTCACGCCTGCGGAAGTCGGCGGATTAACTCGAGGCTGTAACTTGCGCAGGATCATTCTGCGGGCAAGAACCAGCGATTCAAGCGATAGCAAAAGCTGCTACCGCTCCCGCCTCAATTTTCACTTACCGAACTAAGCCTGCTTCAGAAGCCCCCTCTCTTCTCTCAGGAGCTGGGGTTCAACAACTTGGAGTTTCGACTTCAAACAGCAGGGGGTAGTCGTGGTAAACGTGTTGTAAACAACACAGACGCACTTCTGAAACTACTCCTCGACGCTCACGCTGGGGTCGACGCAGGGATCCAGTCGACTTCAAGCGCCAGCGTCCGTCAGCCTAGGCAGTGACGCTAACATTGTAAGCTGCTGCGCCACCTCTTTGGTGCAATTCCCGTCTCGGCGCACGCTGGGGCGACGCACTCCCAGAGTGATGCCGAGGGCTCGACCTCCTCAAATTATAAACATCATGCATCGCAAAGCTCGGCTCCGAACGAGACCGTCATCAACTCGCGCCTCTGGCGCCTTGGAGCCAGTAACTGAATTCACCCACCACTCGAGCCGAAGTTCTAGCATGTACTGCCTACTAGGCAGGCGCCCCAGAGAATTCAGGCGGGAATCCAGGCGCGGAAGACGGTTTTTCGGAAGCCTGCCGAGGTTTCAGAGGCGGAGGGGTTGACGAGGGAGGCTCTGGGCTGACCGGCGGGTTTTGAATGCTCCCAAACTGCATAATCTCGCGGATATGACTTCCGTCCAGTGTCTCGTATTCCAAGAGCGCCTTCGCAATAGCCTCTAGGGTCGAGCGGTTCTTTGATAACAGATCCTTCGCGATGTTGTGTGCGTTCTCGCAAAGTGCGTGCACCTCTTGGTCAATCTCCTGAGCGGTCGCCTCGGAATAGTTCCGGTTGCGTGAAATATCACGCCCCAGAAAGACGTAGTCCTCGTGCTCGCCGTACTCGACCATCCCCATCTTATCGCTCATACCCCATTCGCAGACCATGCGCCGCGAGATATCTGTCGCCTGCTTGATATCGCCCCTGGCCCCGTTGGTGACATCGCCAAAGATCAACTCCTCGGCTACCCTGCCCCCCATGATCATAATCAGGCGATCGAGCAGCTCATTTTTACGCTGAGTGTATTTGTCTTCGGTTGGAAGATACATCGTAGAACCAAGTGACGGCCCGCGCGGAATAATGGTGACCTTATGGAGGGGATCCGTATTCGGCAGCAGCAATCCCAGAAGCGCATGCCCCGCCTCGTGGTATGCGGTATTCTCCTTCTCCTTATCGCTCATCGCCAAGGAACGGCGCTCCTTGCCCCAGCGCACCTTGTCCCGCGCTTCTTCAAGTTCCTGCTTGGTGATCGCTTTCAATCCGCGCCGCGCCGCCATCAGCGCGGCCTCGTTCATCACATTCGCGAGCTCCGCCCCAGAATAACCCGGAGTGCCGCGAGCGATCAATCCGAGGTCAACCCCCTCAGCAATCTTCACCTTCTTGGCGTGCACCTTGAGAATCTCCTCGCGCCCCTTCACGTCCGGCAGAGCCACAGTGATCTGGCGGTCAAATCGACCCGGGCGCAACAGCGCGGGATCCAAGACGTCCGGGCGGTTTGTCGCCGCGATAATGATGACGCCTTCCTGAGTATCGAATCCGTCCATCTCGACGAGTAACGCATTGAGCGTCTGCTCGCGCTCGTCATGTCCGCCCCCCAGACCGTGTCCCCGGTGGCGACCAACGGCGTCAATTTCATCGATGAAAATCAAGCAGGGGGCGTTCTTTTTGCCCTGCTCGAACATGTCTCGAACACGGCTTGCACCAACTCCCACAAACATCTCCACAAAATCCGAGCCGGAAATGGAAAAGAACGGAACATCCGCCTCGCCCGCGATAGCGCGCGCCAGCAGCGTCTTGCCGGTTCCCGGAGAGCCCACCATGAGGACGCCCTTCGGAATATGTCCCCCGAGCTTCTGGAACCGCTTAGGGTCCTTCAAAAACTCAACAATTTCCTGCACCTCCTCCTTGGCTTCCTGGACGCCCGCGACGTCCTTGAAGGTGACCCGATTCTTCTCGCGGCTCATCATCCGAGCCTTGGATTTGCCGAAATTCAGCGCGCCCCGACCCGCGCTGCGGATCTGCTGCCGGAAGAGAAAATACAGGACCAGCAGAAACATCCCGATCGGAAGGAACCCGAGAAGCGTGGACGCCATCAAGTTGGTCTCGGTCCGAGGATTTGCTTCCAAACCGTTCGACTCTAAAAACTCCCTTAGATCGGTATTAAACTGAAGATTTACCTGCGTGGAGAAGTGCTCGACCGCACCCGCCTCGCTCAGCCGGGACCAGCCCCTGAGGTAGTCGTTGAGGTTTCCGGGCTCGCTCACCAGCTCCAGGGGCCGCGAGGCATCCACCCAGTGCTTCTCCGCGGCCGCCCTGAATTGCGAAAATGGAATTTCCCGCACATTTCCCCCCGGTGCACGGTAGACGAGAAAGCCGGCGAGCAGAGCTCCAGAGAGGGCTAAGAGTAGAAGCGCACGCCAGTTAAACTGAGGATCGCCATTCTGATTCGGGCGCTGGCGGGGTGGGGTGCTACGATTTTCAGGCTCTGGCATAGGAATGCT
Organism: Akkermansia muciniphila; assembly: GCA_945906945.1. Classification (GTDB taxonomy): domain Bacteria; phylum Verrucomicrobiota; class Verrucomicrobiia; order Chthoniobacterales; family Chthoniobacteraceae; genus Chth-196. The sequence continues at coordinate 6,134 of CAMDSZ010000165.1, read as the reverse complement.
TTCGGGTTTAAATTGGAGAAACGGTGACAAGAGCCCCGCCCCCTCAAAGTAGCATCTTTGCACTGATCGGCAACACCCCAAGAGTTATTTGCGTGATGAATTCACTTTCACCTCACTCCCACCTCACTCCCGCCTCAAGGCGGCTTTGGACGCCGCGCTCGCAGTCATTAAGCTGCCCGTCGACAACATCCCGCCGCTGGACTAAAGTACCCTGCCAAAGGGCGCGTCGGGTGCCTGGAGCTGCGCCCAAGACGCGGCCGTCTGGTGCCCGACAAAACCCACCTCACTCCCCTTAGTCAGCCCCGCCCGCCCTTTTTCGCCGCCCCAACGCATGTCACGCATAGTAGAGAGCCTTCTTAGAGAGGTCCGTACGCAGGCCAAGCGGGCGTGGATGCGGGTTCCCTTGATCCACCGTGGCTGGCACAACCTGCGTTACGCAGCCAGAAGGCTTGCGCGTCGGCCGCGCACCGTCACCGAGAGCCCCAACCTGCTCCCTCTACTCATCCAGGTGCTGGCGGCCTTCTCGCGGGGCGGCGCCCAGGTGCTGGAGGAGGAGATCGATTCATCCCTCGGATTTTTGCGCCACGATTTTCCAGAGGCCGTTTATTCCGAACTCCGCCTCCTTTTCAGGCACGCCCTTCAGGAACAGCACGACCTCGGTGAGATGGCGCAGAAGCTCGCAGCCCAGCTCAACACCGATCAGAAGATCATGCTCGGGGTCCAGCTCTACGACCTGATCGCGCGCGCCGGAATGGATCGGCAACAATTGGTCGAGTTTTACTCTTTCATGACGCAGCTGGGTATGGCGGCCCAGGCCATCGACATCGTTTATCAACTCAGCTCCAGCGACACCCCGGATCCGACCTTATACCAGAGCGGAAACTCGCCGCTGGAATGCGTGAGTTTTGGAGCGTCCGGGGGCGATGCAGACGTCGGGTTGCGCAGTCTTCGCGACAAGGAACGGATGCTGGCTTTTCGTTACCACGAGTTGCTTTTGCTAAAAAACCTTTCGGTCAGCAACATCGTTGTCAAAGGACGCCCTTTGAAGCCTGGGGACTTCTGCCGCATTTACTCGGGTCAACGCATCCTGCTGGGCGAACAGGTCCTCAACTACCAGGAGCTCACTTATTATTTCAACGCCAAGAAGAACGTTTCACTCACGTTGATCTTCCTCGCACTCGACGACAACGACGAGGTGGAGTTGCAGAAAGAAAAATCGCGAGACAGCGCGATCGAAGTTCGCTTCGGGCTGAAGGTGCAGGTCCGCGCCATCAAAAACACGACTGCTCGCATCAACGGAGTCAAACTCTCAGCCAACACCCAGGTTGAAGCATCGCTGGATGACCGGATTGTTTTCGACAACGACTCCGAATTGCCGCTCAGCGACCTGAGGCGCCGTGCCCGCGCCCTGGGGGGCCGCTTTCAGCTTAAGCCCTACAAGACGAGCTACCTGGTCTCCAACAATCCATCGCTTCTGGATGTGGATGATATCCTGTTGTCGCCGGGCACTGCCGGGGAGGTGCTCCTTCGAATTCATTGCGACTACGACCACCGGGTGGGCACCGCCGAGATTTTGCACTCCGACCGACCGCTGCACATTGGAGAGACCGCGCTATCGGTTGGGGGGACTTGCGCGTTGGAGGACGGCGCGACCATCCGACTGGATGCCGGCCAGGTGCTGCGCTGCAACTTTTCAGAACGGATCATCGAAGAAGATCGAAACTTGATTTCCACGCTTGAGGTGCGCGACCTCAGAGTTTCATACCGCAGACGACTCACCGCGCTGGACGGCGTTTCGTTCAGCGTCAACCGCGGGGAGCTGCTGTGCGTGATGGGTGCGAGCGGATCAGGGAAATCAACCCTGCTTCGCGCGATTGCAGGCCAGTTACACCCGTCTGAGGGGCAGGTGCTGCTGAATTCACAATCCCTCTATTCATCGCTGGACACACTCAAGAGCTTTGTGGCGTACATTCCACAGGACGACGCGTTCGACGATCACCTCACGATCGAGGAAAACATGGAGTTCGCTGCGGCGATCCGCTCGCCCCACCTCTCAAAGCGGGACCGCGCACGGCGGGTGGAGAGCAAGCTCTCGGAGCTCGGGCTGGCAGAGCGACGCGACTCGCTGGTGGGAAGCGCGGTGAAAAAACTGCTCTCAGGCGGCGAACGCAAGCGGCTCAACATCGGCTTGGATATGTTGTCCTCGGCGGACGTGTTCCTGATCGACGAGCCCACAAGCGGACTGTCCTCGAAAGACTCTGAGCACGTGATGGAAATTCTGCGTGCGATATCGCACAACAAAATCGTTCTGGTCACGCTCCACCAGCCGACTTCCAAGCTGTTCAAGATGTTTTCGAAGGCGCTTCTACTCGACAAGGGTGGCAGACTGGCTTTCTTCGGAACGCCGGAGGAAATGCTGACCTATTTCGCAGAGGCGGAGCATGAAAACCATTTCGGCACGGAGCTTGGCGGTTGTCCTGCGTGCGGGACAACCCGCCCCGAGTTTATTTTCGATGTGCTTGAGTCTCCGCTGCGCGACTTGAGCGGAGACATCATCTACGAGGAGAACAACCGCGGCCAGCTTGTTCCGGCTCGACGTTTTTCGCCCGATTACTGGCGCGACAAGTACGACCGCTTCCGTCTGCTTCAAGAGATGAAGCAAGTCAGCGTGCGCGAGGGGCCCGTACCGCCGACGCCCCCTCCCCTGCCAACCGCGCAGCAGCGCCGACTCCGAATACGCGAAGAGTGGACGCAATTGCGCACACTGTGGAAGCGAGCGTTCACTTCTAAGCTGCGCAATGTGGGAAATCTTGCGCTGACACTCGTCGTGCCGCCTGGCCTGGCGGCAATCATCGGATGGGCACTTTACTTCACCAAGGACGAGTCGGGCAGCTATGATTTTGCGAGCGCGTTTCACATTCCAACCTACATCTTCATCTCGCTGTTGGTGTCGATGTTTTTGGCGCTTGTGAGCAGCGTGGATGATATCATTCGCGACCGTGTTCTGCTGAGCCGCGAGCGGAATCTTGCCGTCCGCCTGCCGTTTTATATTCTCGCAAAGCTCAGCTCGCTTGCGCTGTTTTGCGCGATCCAGTGCGCTCTTTTCATTCTTGTTGGAAACTCGATTCTAGAGGTGAAGGGCATGTTTTTTCCCTACTGGTTTTTCATGTTCATCACAGCGATGAGCGGCCTTTCTCTTGGACTTTTGATTTCATCGCTTGCGACCTCCAGCAAAATGGCGGCGAACTTCGTGCCGCTCGTATTGATCCCCCAGCTTATCTTTGGAGGGGCCTTGGTAAAGTACGAGGAGATGAACCGCGACCCCGACCTGCTCTATACCCTGCAGCGCTGGTTTGCACTCAATCCCGACCCGAAACAACCCGACCCAGAGGCGCGCGAGCAGGCGGACCGCAAGCTTCGCATCCCCGCGATTTCACGGCTCGTTGCGACGCATTACAGCTACGAGGCGCTCATTGTCGCCCAGGCCAAGCTCAACCCACTCACCCGCCGGCAGGATGCGCTTCAGGCGCAGATTGATCGTCTCGCAAAAAAGAAGGATCGCTCCGCGGCCGAGGAGCGCCGTTTTGCGGATCTGAAGCAGGCACTGGTGGACGTCAGCGTGCTTAAGACCGACTCTGGCCGCGACATGGACCGCAGGGTCAGGGCGGTGGACAAAATTCTAGACGGGATGAACTTGCACGACAGCGGACTGGCCACAACGGGCAAGCGCATCAGCGCACAACACCGTTACACAAACCAGAAAGTGGGCGAGTTGGTCTACAAAGCCGAGTCCGAGCAGAACGACTACCGCCGGGACAAACCGGTGAACGTGTTTTTCAGTCCAGAGAAATACATCGGAGGGGTCAGAGTCAGCGTCTATCTCTGGAACACCCTCGTACTGGTGTGGTCGAGCTTTTTGATGATGCTGGCACTCTGGGCGATTCTCGGACGCCAACTCCGGCCGCAGGGAAGGCCGCACCGCAGCCAGAAAGCGATCGATTGAGCGTCTCGATCGCCGCCGGAGGCACCGTTCGAAACGCTCTCCTACCTCTCCTACGCTATTCGTTGGAGGATTTCCTAGCGATTTTGGAGTGCCGGATATCTTCGCCTTTGTAGAGGTAGAAAACCTCCTCGGCGATGTTGGTGGCGTGATCTCCCGCGCGCTCCAAAGCCTTTGCAATCGTCAACAAGTGCAGAGCACGAGCAGTGACCGTCGGATCCTTCACGATCTCGATCTCGACATCGTGCGCGGCCTCCTTGTACTCGGCGTCCACCAACCGGTCCCGCCCGATCACCTCGAGCGCCAGATCCGTATCTCGCTCCACAAAAGACTTAATGCTTTGGCGCAGCATTGCCTGAACTTCCTCGGCCATCCGCGGGATTCCCGCCAGCGACGCCATCTCGCGCACGCGGCTCAGATCCCGAGCGCGCCGAGCTATGGTCGTTGCCTGGTCAGCGATCCGCTCCAATTCGCTTGCAATTTTCGACGCCGTGATCAGGAAGCGGCAGTCCTTCGCCATCGGGCCGTGGGTGGATATGTAGACGATGACTTTCTCGTCGATGCCTTTCTCCAACTGGTCGACCTCCGAATCCTCAGCCTCGACAAGGTTGGCGAGCTGATCATCGCGATCCAGCAGTGCCCGGGTCGCCTGCCCCAAATTACGTTCAGTGAGGCTGCTCATCACAAGCAATTGCTCACGAATATCGGCCAGATGTTGCTCCCAGTATACGCTCATGGATTTTTTAGTCGGTAGAAGGACAGGGCAGAGTCTTAACCGAAGCGCCCTGTGATGTAATCTTCAGTTTGCTGATTGGCGGGTTTGGTGAAAATCTTCTGAGTGACGTCCATTTCGACCAGCCGGCCAAGATAGAAGAAAGCGGTCTGATCCGAGCAGCGGCCTGCCTGCTGCATGCTGTGGGTCACGATGACGATCGTGTAGTCGCGCTTCAAGTTTTGAATGAGTTCCTCGACTTTTCCCGTGGCAATCGGGTCCAGAGCAGAGCATGGCTCATCCATGAGAATCACCTTGGGTTCGACAGCAATCGTGCGTGCGATGCAGAGTCTTTGCTGCTGACCACCGGAGAGGCCCAGCGCGCTAGAGTGAAGCCGATCCTTGACCTCATCCCAGAGCGCGGCGCCGCGCAGGCTGCGTTCGACCACCTCATCCAAGCGCTTCTTGTCTTTCACCCCCTGCAGCTCTAGGCCATAGGAGATGTTTTGGTAGATGGTTTTCGGGAATGGATTGGACTTTTGAAAAACCATCCCAACCTGCCTCCTCAGAGAAATCACGTCCACGCTGGGATCGTGAATATCAATGCCCTGAATCCGGATATTGCCAGTTCCAATCGCCGCCCCCTCAATAAGGTCATTCATCCGGTTGAAACAGCGTAGCAAAGTCGACTTTCCACACCCTGAAGGGCCGATAAACGCGGTGACCTGCTTTTCGGGAATGCTCAGCGTGATATTAAACAGCGCCTTGGTTTGCCCGTAGAGAAAGTCGAGATTTTGCACGTCAATAATCGGATTTCCGACGACGGGGCGGGGACCGCCGGTAGACGAGTGAGGCTTTTGGGTAGCGAATGCCTCCGACGCGGTCGCTACGGTTTGGAGTGGGGACGACATATGGGGTTACCAGCGATACTTGGATCTGATCCGGATTCGTAAAATCACCGAGGTGAGCGTGATTAAAAACACCACAGACAAAAACACGAAGGCCGTGCCGAACTGGACTCGCTCGGTGTACTCGTTCTGGGGGATCTTGGAGGAGACCACGTAGATGTGGTACGGCAACGCCATCACCCCCTGTGAAAAGAAATCCATGAAACGTTCAACCTCCCAAGGCAGGCGGTCTCGGACCACGTAGGCCGCGGTGAACATGATCGGGGCTGTTTCGCCGGCAACGCGCGCAATCCCAAGAATGGACGAAGTGAGGATGCCGGGCATCGCGTACGGCAGCACATTGGTGCGGATCGCCTCCCACTGTGTAGCCCCGAGGGCTAAGGAGCCGTCTCGGAACCCCTTAGGAACCGCTTTTAGCGACTCCTCACTCGCCGTAATCACCACTGGCACCACCATAAATGCAAGAGTCACCCACCCCGACATCAACGAGACTCCCCATCCCGAAAAATTGAGG
>CAMDSZ010000164.1 GCA_945906945.1 Akkermansia muciniphila | reverse complement strand
TCCGGTGCGATGAAAGACTTCCTTTGCACGCCCAGGGGATTTCCCGACAGTCTTGTCTGGGAGACCGGAGCGGGCGTGGGAATGATCGCCGCGCTAATGCCTCTGGAGCTGGTTATCGAGGAACGAAACGGTCTGGCGCGTGTGGTCGTCCTTGGAGATTTTGTCGCGGACCTGTCGGTGCGCGTGTAGCACCGTTCCATGGTCCCTTCCCCCGAAGGCTTCGCCGATCTCAGCCAGCGAGGACTTCGTGAGCTCCCGCGCCAGATACATTGCGATCTGTCGGGGAAAAGCAATGTTTGCGGGACGCCGCTTGCTTGTCATGTCCGCTAGGCGAACGTCAAAGTGTTCGGCCACGCGCTTTTGGATCTGCTCGATCGTGACAGACTTGCGGGCTTCCTCCTGGAGGATGTCCTTGAGGAGCGTTTCAAGACGCTCCATTGTGGGTGTTTTACCCTCGTTGAGAGAGACATACGACGCCACCCGCATTAGCGCGCCCTCGAGGCGGCGCACGTTTGTGCGGATCTTTTCAGCCAGGAAATCAATAATCTCCGGCGCGAGCTTCACCTGCATGTTCTGCGCCTTCTTTCGCAGAATCGCCGTACGTGTCTCGATATCAGGGGGCTGCATTTCCGCAGTGAGACCCCACTCGAAGCGTGAAACCAGCCGGTTTTCGAGATTGGCAATCTCCGAGGGGGGCCTGTCACTGGAGAGCACGATCTGTTTGTGGCCGTCGAACAGGGTGTTAAAGGTGTGGAAAAACTCTTCCTGGGACCTTTCTTTGCCGCCCAAAAACTGGATGTCGTCGATCAGGAGAACGTCAGCCTGCCTGTAGCGCTTGCGGAATTTTGCGAGGGACCCTGTTTGAATCGCGTCGATGAAGTCGTTGGTGAACTTCTCGGAGGTGATGTAGAGCACCTTGGTGTTCTTCTTGGTGGCCAGAATATGATGGCCGATCGCGTGCATCAGGTGGGTTTTTCCCAGCCCCACGCCGCTGTAGATAAACAGGGGGTTATACGTCTTACCGGGGCCGGCAGCCACCGCCGTGCAAGCCGCATGGGCGAACTGGCAGTTTGCTCCAACAACGAAAGAATCGAAGGTGTTTCTCGGATTGAGGCCGGTTTCTTGATGGGTGTTGCGAGTCGAGGCTTTGACTTCGGCTTCGGTGGGCTCGGGTTCGAAAGATTCGGCTTCCACCAGAACTTCGGATTTTTCAACCGGGTCGGTGCCGAAGACGTAGTGGATGGCGCGGCCGGTTCCCGTCGCGAGCATGAGGGCGGCCTCGAGGATTTGCTGGTAGTTGCTCTCGATCCAGAACTGGTGGATTTTATTTGGAAGTTGCAGGGTCAGGTGGGTCCCGGTGAGTTGTACGGCGCGGATGTCCTTAAACCAGCGTTGGAAAGTGTCCTGGCTGACCTCAGCACGCACGGTCCCGCAAACTTCCTTCCAAAGTGAAGCGGCAGCGAGGGCGTTGGATTCGGGATTCGGGAGAGTGGTTTCCACTTTGAAATTCAGAGAGCGGCAGGCAGCGGGATCTCGGGCATCACGGTCAGTAGTACACAGGACGATCGGCGAGGGGGGCTTTGGGCTTTGGGGAGAGTTGCAGAAAGGGCCGGAGCGCGCGTTTTTTCGGGGCGAAGCGATGGAGAGTGGCTGTGTAAACTATTCTCTGCTCGAGTTTTGTTGAGATTTTACGGCGGGACGTAGGGTGTCTTTCGTGTTACAGGCCTGTTGCGCCTTAAGCTGCCGCAATTGGAAGACTTGTGAGGGAATTGCTCATGTTATACACAGTTATTCGCAAGTTATTCACAGGGATGGTGGGTGGCTCCGGCGGGGGGCACGGAGGTTAAAAGTGTTCCGCCCTTGCACAAGGAAAAAGGACGGGAATCCGGCTTAAAATTTACAGTTTTAACTAGCTTTCATGTTGACGTGAATTTGCCCAATCACAAGCAGCCGAAAATTAGATACAAGCGAATGCGGGGTCAGTGAAATAGGGGCCTCCGGGCCGCCCCTGGCCTTAGGTCAGTGGTGCAGGGCCTGTTTGGAGGGGGCTCGAACTTTCTCTTTGTTAAGCAAGAGTTTTATCGACGGCGGCGTCTTTGCCGGCATCCAGAGCATTGGCTCGCTGGAGATGCTCTCTAGCGCTTTGGATCTGAGCGTCGGGTGTCTGGAAAAGCACGGCGACTGCGAAAGTCACCACGGAGCCAAAAGCGACACGCCATGGGAACTCGATCCTTGGCAGCCATTCAGGGGCCCAGAGCGGGGCGATCGGCGCTCCCGTAGCGGCCGCCGGATGTGCCAGCGTCCAAAGATCGTTGTGAAGACCGCTCAGAAGCGCCACGCACACGAACCCGGCCGCCATCGCTGCGAGATTGCCTGCTTCGCTGCCTCTCCTTTTCGTGAGCAACCCGACGAGAAACACTCCGAGCAGCGAGCCGTAGGTATAGCCAAAGATGCCTAGCACGATGGGGATAATCCGGGCATGCAGGATGATTTTTGCGTAGGCCGTTGCGGCGCCGATCAGGATGAGAAGCACGGAAAACACGATGGTGCTGATGCGGGCCGCCCGTAACACCTGGGCATCGGTGGCCTTCGGACGGAAGAAGTTTTTGTACCAATCCTCTGTGAAGCTCGTGGCAAGCGCGTTGAGCGCGGTACTCAGCGAACCCATGGCGGTTGCGAAAATTCCCGCAAACAGGACGCCTCGGATGCCCGGGGGGAGTTCATGAACGATAAAGTATGCGAAGGGCGCATCCTTGTGCGGTTGCTGGTAGTGGACCCACAGGAGGATTCCCACCAGAAGGAAGCACAGCACCAGAGGAAGGTCCGCAAGGCCCGAGAGAATCAGCGAGGCGCGGGAGCGGTGATGGTCGCGCGCTGTTAGCATCCGCTGGACCATGTCCTGATCGGTGCCGTGCGTTGCCATGGTGGTGAAGGTCGAGCCGATCAACGCTGCCCAGATGGTGTATTCGCTTTCGAGAATGGAACGGAAATTAGCGGCGAAGCCAGCGCCGGGGGTGATTCCAAAATCAAAAACGCTAAAGTCCTTAGGACCCGTGAGTGCGGCCGTCACGCCTTGCCAGCCGTTTGGAATGGTTTCAAGGATTTTCCAGATGGCGAATCCGAGGGATCCAAACATGAGCGAAGCTTGGATGAGATCCGTCCAGACGACTGCCTTGATGCCGCCGGCGGCAGTGTAGATCGCCGTGACACATGTGAGGACAAAGAGCGCCACGCAGTAAACCGCCACTTGGTCCAGCGGTTGGAGCGACGTGCCCGTAAACAGTTCGTACGCCATCACGAGCACGATCGCCGCCACATAAAGCCGCGTGCCGCTGGCCAGCGCGCGCGTCACTAGGAAAACCGCCGACGCGGCGTTGCGCGTTCGCTGTCCGAATCGCAGCGAAAGATATTCGTAGATTGAAATGACCCGGTAGTCGTAGAAGGGCTTGATGAAAACCGCGGCAATGATGATTCGTGCGAGGATGGTTCCGAAAGCGAGCTGCGCGTAGGTGAAGTTGCGCATTTCATAGCCCTCACCTGGGGCGCCAAGAAAGGTTGCCGCGCTGATCTCTGCAGCGAGGATGGACGCCAGCACAGCCCACCAGGGGATGTTGCGGTCACCGATCGCGAACGACCGCATCGACTGATCCTCGCGACCGACGCGCAGGCCGATCGTGATAATGACCACGAAGTAGGCGAGGACTACCAAACCATCAATCCAGAGTGAATTCATGAGGGGTGTTTTTGGAGTGCGGCGTCTGTCAATTGGTCGCCCCGCTGCGCGCGCTCAGTGAGAGGAGTGTCCGGAATAAGTAATGGCGGCTATGTTGCCCGTGGCGACCTTGGCGGCTGTAGCAGCCAGTGCGCTTAGTTTTCTTGGGATGAACCTGCGGAAACGCTGGCGCTCACCGTGCTTGCCGCGAACTGCGTGGCCTTGCGCATCACCTTTGAGTTGCGCCCGCTTTGCTCCCAGCGCCGCCTCCGCTCAGGCGGTAGCTCCTCAGGGCTGACCTCTGTGAAGCCGCCTTTTTGTTGGAAGAAATTGTAGGCCTGAGTGGAAAGCGCGAGCAGATGGGACGCGCCCTTCTTGGCCGCGAGCTGCTCGGCGAAAGCCATGAGTTTCTGTCCATAGCCCTGACCCTCGTGGCTTTTGGCAACGTACAAACACGCGAGCTCGGCGGCGCGGGATTCGGGATAGAAATGCAAAGCGACGCAGCCAACCAGATTCCGGTCGATCTCGAGCAGCCAGTAGTCGTCCAGCATGCTTGTGAGTTCGGCCCTCGTGCGTTTGACGAGCTCGGCGTTTGCGATGGACTCTTTGATAAGCACCATCAGCGCCCTGACATCCTTCTTCAGCGCCCTGCGCATCTGTTGGTACTCGTTTGAGTACACCATGGTGCCGATTCCTTCGTGGCTGAAAATCTCGCTCAAAAGCGCCTCGTTCTGCGTCCCATCGAGCAGGTGCACGCGCGTGATCCCTCCCCGGCACGCTTTTGCTGCGTGCTCGAGTTTCGATACCTGGGCTGGCTCCAAAAGATTGCGGCGCTTCCGGACGATCTCTTCGGTCTCAGAAACCGAAAGCTGCCGAACCAGCTGGTCGGCGATTTTCAGCGAGCCTTGCGGCGCGAGGTAAATAATCTTCAGTGCTCTCATCGCCTCGGCGACCTCCAATGCAACAGAGTCCGAGTTCACGCGGAAAGTTCTACCTTCTCCATCAAATCCGATCGGAGGAATCACTGGAATGATGCCCTCGTTGAGGAAAGTCTGCAGGGTGGTTGTTTCAACCCGTTCCACGCGGCCGGTGCAGAGCGTGTCGACGCCGTTGAGAATGCCGGCAGGGTGGGCGACAATCACGTTTGCGTATGCAGCGCGCAGGTCTACCGATGCGAGGCCTTGCATGAGTTCCTGCAGCACGACGTGCGATGCTTCAATGCCTAGCTTCAGTGTGGCCTCGTCGGTCACGCCCGTACCGTCGGAGCTGGTGACAGGCACGCCCCGCTCATTCGAGAGCTGCAGCAATTGCGCACCGCAACCGTGGACAAGGATCACTTTAATGCTCAGCGACCGTAGAACCGCGAGGTCCAGCAGGAGGTTCCCAAGATTTTGCGAGCCAGCTACTTCCCCGTCTAAGGCCACGACGAAAATCTTTTCGCGAAACCGGGGCACGTATTGAAGGATTCCTCTGAGATCTGAAACTTTCATCGGGGTGAGTTGCAACCTTACTAAAAACGCGAAAAAGACGCTTAAAGCAAAGGCGAACACGCGGTGTTTTGAAACTTCCTGCTATTGGCCGCCCCCGCCGTCCTCGCCGGCTCCGCTACACACCGGAAGCCAAGGCCGCCGAGTGGCGGAGGGGAAAGCAATGGACGGCAGCAGGGCCGGTTTTTATCCGTTGACCGATTGGTGCCGCGTCCCTCTGAATCGTGGTCAGCCAAATTCAACTCATGTCGCGTCCAAAGCCAAAAATTCCCGTAACTGGCCCCTCCGGCGGTATGGGTGGTGCGTTTGCGGGCCTGGAGTTATCGGGGTTGCCGGACTTCACGCCGGCGGCCGGTGCTGATGCGCATGGCTCGAAGGACGCATCCGCGAGGGACGCGAGCGAGGAGGCAGCTCAGTCGGTTCGGCCCGGCCGCGTGGTGCTAAGCCGTCTGACCGCGCATCGGGGTGGAAAAACCGTGCTTGCGATTGAGGGGTTTGGGGCGCAGCACACGGATGCCGCGATCGAGGCGCTTGCGAAGCGACTGCGGAACCGATGCGGCTGCGGGGGAACTGTCCGCGGGCGGGTGGTTGAACTGCAAGGGGACCAACCCTCGAGGGTTCGCGAAGTGTTGGAGTCCGAAGGCTTTCAAGTAGCTGGAATCAGGTAGCATATGGAGCTTGCTGGTTACTTTCATTCGGACTTGCGATCGTCGGAAGCCTACCACTTGGGAGCGCGGAGCCCCAGCTCCGCTTCTCGCATGATTCAACGCAATACCAAGCGGAGCTGGGGTTCCGCGCTCCCGGCCGCTTTGCTCTTTGCTTAAGCGAAAAATTTATATGGATGACAGAGACATGCGTGGTTTTTTGGTCGTCATTGAGGGCGTGGATGGCACGGGCAAGAGCACGCTGCTGCGACGTCTTCAGTCTTATTGCGAGGGGAGCGGCCTTGATTGCGTGGTCAGTCGGGAGCCCACGAACGGAGTTTGGGGGACTCGTCTGCGTGATTCCGCAAGGACTGGGCGTCTCCCGCTTGAGCAGGAGCTGGAGCTGTTTCTTCTCGATCGAAAGGAGCACGTCAGTGAGTTGATCCTTCCCGCTCTCCGGAAGGGGATGGTGGTGCTTTTGGATCGTTATTTCATCTCGAGTGCTGCTTACCAGGGGGCGCGTGGCGCTGATCCTGAAGAGGTTTTGCGGCGCAACGAAGAGTTCGCTCCGGAACCGGATCTGGTTTTTCTACTAGATTGTGATCCTGAGCAGACACTTCAGCGGGTCAGGGCTCGGGGCGATGTAGCGGATGAGTTCGAAAAACTCGATGCGCTCCGGCGTGTGAGGGAGTTGTTTTTGTCCATTCAGAGGCCGTACATCCGGGTGATCGACGCGTCCGTTGGGGCTGAACAGGTGGCAGGGCAGGCGGAGGCGCTGTTGGAGACGCTCTTTAGCGACAGAGACAAAGGGTCGTAGGCGGCGTGAATTCAAGGTTGAGGCAAAGAAAAGGATCGAAAAACGGCCGTTCTCTCATTCATTGAAGGGATGGACGAATTAGCGATCGAGTTTTTGATGCAGCTGCTGCGAATCCCCAGCCCCACTGGGTTTGAGGCGGAGGGACAGCGTTTTTGGATGGACTACATGCGTCCGGTCTCTGATGCGGTTGAATCAGATGCTTACGGGACAGCTTGGGCGCAGCTCGCGGGTGAGGGCCCTCGGATTATGTTCGCCTCCCATGCGGATGAGATCGGCTTCATCGTCAAGCGCATCACCAAGGAGGGTTTCGTACGGGTTGATCGGATCGGCGGTTCGGACTGCGCGACTGCGCGTGGACGCCGGTTGAACATTCTAGGCGGCAACGGGCCAGTGAGGGGGTTGGTGGGTAATACCGCCATCCACCTCAGGAAAGGTGCAGCCGAGGAGAAAGTTCCGAAGGTGCACGAGTTGTACGTCGATGTAGGGGCAACCTCGGCCGACGAGGTGGCGGCGCTTGGGATTCGGGTCGGGCACCCCGCGGTGTATGCCGACGGGGTGGAGCGTTTGGGGGAGCACCGGATTGCCGGCCGCGCGTTGGACAATCGGATCGGGGGATTCATCCTTTCGCAGGTCATATCGCGCCTCAGAGCGCAGAAGAGCAGCGCTCATGTGTTCGCTGTGAATGCGGTGCAGGAAGAAATCGGCGGACACGGCGCGAGGATGGCCACGCACCGGCTGCAGCCTGATGTGTGTGTGGTCCTGGATGTGACCCACGCTACGGACACGCCCGGGATTTCACAGGACGAGCACGGCGACGTGACGCTTTCCGGCGGCCCGACTTTGACCCACGGCGCGTGCAATCATCCTGAGGTTGTCAAAAGGCTCATGGCTGTGGCGGGAAAATTGCAGATCCCGATTCAGCACGAGAGTGCATCGCGGCACACGGGCACCGACGCAGACGTGATTTTTGACGTCGGAAACGGCACGCCAACCGCACTGGTTTCACTTCCCCTGAGGTACATGCATTCCGTTGTGGAAGTCGCCGATTTGCGCGACGTGGAGCGCGTGATCGCCCTGCTGGTTGGCTTTGTCCAAACCGTGCAGAAGAACGATACATTTCACGTGAAGCTCTGAGGCTCAGCAGCACCACCAAACCTCGCGGTTCGCGATGCGATCTCGCATGCGTGCTTTGCGGGGTGTGGGTGGACTGCGTTTGGGTTTGAGAATTACCGCGAGGGTCTGGCTGGCTGCTGGGCCCGCTCTGCGATTGCCCGAAAATAGGCTTCTATTGCCGCCTGGTATTCTCCGGAAATCGGTTCGCGCCGCCCCTGCATCAGGTCGGTTGCGATCCGCTTTGGTAGGCGGCCCCAATTCTGATCTCCGTGGAATGCGGGCGAAGGAAGCGCTCCTTCTGCTTGCGCTGTTTTCTGCATGTCGGAAGCAGATGCGGGAGTGCCGGAGAGTGTGGAATGCTCTGCGCGCGCAACGCGATCAGCCTGCTTTTGCGCATCAATCGCGGCTTGCACCTCCCGGTTGGAGCGTTGGGAGTCGGGCTTGTTCTCTTGTTTTGAATTGGGCTGAGCATCAGCAGAATGATCCGAGTCGGCGGAAGATGCAGGCTTCGGTTTGGACTGCGCGTCTGGGGCCGCTTCTTTCGGATCCGTGGCTGGATCAGGTGAAGATTCTTTCGGCATGTTTTTCGCCATTTCGCTGATCGCCTCGGCTTTAGCCTGTCGCTCATCTAACTCAGGTTTGGCGCCGGTAGATTGTTCGCTTTCGCGCAGAGCCTCGCGTGATTTGGATGCCGCACCCGCGTCCCCTTTTTCCAGATTCTCAAAGTGCTGCGCGAGCTGTTGCAGGTTTTTGGCGGTTTGAGCCTGAATATCGGCCGCTTTGGGAAGCAGCGTTGCTGATTCCTTCAATCGCTGTGCGGCGGTCTGCAGGGCCTGCGCTGCTCGTTCCGGTGACTTCAGCAGGGAACTCGCCGCATCCGCATCTCTGGACTGCTGCCGGCCATCCTCGGTTAGAAAATCGGCGGCGTTAGCCCGGGCCCGAAGCGCTTCCCTTAGATTCTCAATTTTTGCGTCAAGACGCTGCTCGGCAGACATAGCCTTTTGAATGGCATCTCGGTTCGGTTCGCCTTTTGAAAGTTCGATGCTGGTTCCTGCTGCCTCCTGTGATTGGAAGGAAAGCGCCTTCATTTCGGCGGCGAGCGATGGGGTGAGTGCTTCGATCGCCGATTTAGCTTTTGAAACAAGTTCCTCTGAGCTCCCCAAAGCGTCTCGCAGCAACCCCGCAGCCTCTGCTGGGTTTTGTGCCTTTGCAAAAGCCTCGCGTGATTTTTGGAGAGTCTCTCCGGAGAGACCCGCGCTCTCCAGAGCTTTGGGAAGAGGCGCGAGAGATTTTTCAAGCTGAGCCGCGATTTTCGACGTCT
>CAMDSZ010000163.1 GCA_945906945.1 Akkermansia muciniphila | reverse complement strand
CTTTCGTCATTGAGGTGGAGAGGTAATGATCGACGCAGACGCGCTCACTGTTTCCCATGTGACGGGCGAGTTGATACATGTCCTTGTCGATGAGCCACCGGGCGGATCCGTAGGTGTGCCGCAGCCCGTCCTGGATCCAGTCGCTTTTTTAGCGCGCCCCGCGACGATACCGCGCGCGCGAGCTGCGGAAACGGAGCGAAAAGCGATTTCTTATCACTTCGAGGGTTTCTTAGATTTCCCGCATGGGGAACAGCCCAACGATTCCTAAAATACAAAGGACCGATCAAAAAGTAACCCGGCTCCACATTTTTGAGATTTCAACCGATTGCCTGTCCCCAGTCTTGCCACACTCACTGATTACCCGGCGTCTGGGAACGAAAACTCTCCGGCCGGAAAACCAAAATTTTAGGACTCCGGTAAACATTCAATTCCGTTCCGTCACCAGCAATCTCAATTCGAAATCGATGAAGCTCTCCAGCTTGCCCCTCATTGAAAGGGTAAGGCAGACTGGAGAGTTGCTCCACACATTCAAAGGTATTTGTATCCCAAATGCGCATCAGCCCGTCTCTTGCGGACGTCACAATCCTTGGCAACTTAGGATGCCATGCAATCCCGTTCAGGCCACTATCATGGGCCCGAAAATGCTGTTCGATCTGTAACGTCGAACCATTGCGAATCCTGATGCGTTTATCGGAACCCGCCTCCGCGATGTAGCGTCCGTCGGGAGAAGCGCACAGCATGACCGCATATTGTGCCGCGGTCTTGGAAATCAAGTCACCAGTAAGCGCATCCCACAATGCCAGTTGCCTCAGATTGCCTGAGTCTTCTAATACCTCTGCTGAGCCCTGATCCAAAAAAGCAATCTCCGCTACACGATTCACTCCCACCCACGCTGCAGAACGATACCCACCCAAGCCATGCCGGTTTTTCACCACGGCAAGTTCGCGTCCTGAGGAAAATTCCACGGTTCTCCGGTTGGCCCACACCAAATCTGCATAGGGATGAAGGGCAATGGAGTCGTAATAAAGTCCCGCTTTCTTCGTCCAAATCTCCTCGATTTTTAAATCCTCAATTCGGTATGCAGAGGCTCCACCCCAGCCACCAAAAACCACAAATCGATGTCCGTCGGCGCTGGCATCCACCTCGACTGAACTTGGAGAAACTATTTCTGAAAGAACTGTTTTTTTTCCATTCTCCTCACCGCCCCATAATTGAAACCCGTTGGGGATAGCATCCGGTACCAACACCCTGCTGGAGTTGCCCAACCGCGCGCTTCGATAACCTGCCCTCAACTCTGCAACCGGGCGACTGGTTGAGAGGTTAAACATCTTGAGTTCTTTTTTCGATTTCAAAACCAACCAGTTGGATTTTGCGACTAGTTTCAACCCACCGTCATTTCCAACAAATGGCAAACTTCGAGAAATATCTCCGGAGGTGGCGCTCCAAATTTCAATTAAGCCAGACTCGGATGAAGTCCTTCCAACGGCCGCGAATAGGTCTCCAGGAGGAATGCTCACACTTGAGCCAAATCCATTTCTTGGCCTGATTTCAAAGGCCACTCCACCATTCCATGGGTCAACCTTGCGGATTCCTGTGCCTCCGCGCTGAGAAAAAAAGGTCTTCCAGTCGTTTGCGGGCATGCCGTTTTGAGGATACCACCCATGAAAAGAAATCACTCCCGGTGCTCCCGTCATCCAAACCTGCCCTGAGAATGGATCCCGTTTTTCAACCGTTCCTCTGCCGTTCACCAAGTACACATGCTTCCCGTCCTCACTGAACCCAGCAAAAGCCGCTGTAGCACCCGAAGTCTCCCACAGCAAACGCCCGTCTCTATAATCCCAACTCCCCACTCGTCGTTGAGCGGCATGAATCGCGTGCACAAATACTAACGTATCCTGCGAAACATACATTTTCTCCAGCCACCCAGTCTCTGAAGTAACTCCAACGGTCCCGACGAGGGATCCATCCTCGATGCGCCGGACCTCCACGCAGTTTTGCTTGTTCTTTTTATAGCCGAATGCAATCAGGCTGCCATCACGGGACACGCCAATTGGTCCCCGCTCTGTGATGCCCTCCGGCTCAAATTTCCAAAGCGATTGCAGTGAACCACTGCTGAGATGGATCGCCATAACCTCGCCGTTACCCAACAGCCCAATCATCTGATCCGGATTTGAAGGCCAATCGTCAATAGCCGCCCAGAGTGAATTCTGAGGGGCTGAAATGGTAAACGTCGATGTATCAATCCGACTTTGAAAGTACTTCCAGTCGCGCGTTCGCAAATCCTCGGGCACTTCGGCTAACGCACTTTTTAGCGGCAACGATTGTCCTAATTCCTCCGCCGCCGCGGCCAGCGCCATTTGTGCAGAAGCCGATGCGCGTCTGGATTTTTCCATGGCAGCAACCGCCCGCTTGCGCTCGGTTTCTAGTCGAATGCTAAAGAGGATCGCACCGACGAATAACAGAGCCGCCGCCGCGGATATCGCCTTGTTGCGTTTGATAAAAAGCATCAAGAGCCGTGCAGCTCCAGCATTCTCAGCGCCGGTTGCGAATCCGTTTTGATACGACTCGATGTCCTTTGCGAAAGCTTGGATGTCCCCGTAGCGCTTATTGCGATCAGTCGCCATCGCCTTAAGTGTTACCGCCTGCAAAGCTTCGGGCACTTCATGACCCATCGCAGTAGGTGTCCCAACGGCCACCGCACCCTTGCCGCCGCGCTTAGTGGCCATCGAGCTGATGCTTCCATTCTTCACCTTGGTGAGCACTTCATCCAAGGTCGTTCCTTCAATCGGTGGACGCAGTGTCAGGATCGCATAAAGAATCCCACCCAAGCTGTAGATATCAGACCGGGCATCCAACTCAGCCACCATGCCCATGGCCTGTTCAGGACTCATGTACTGGGGAGTGCCCATCACTTCACCCTCCATGGTCATGCCGTAGTCACCAGTATCGTTGACCCTTGAAACGCTCGAGCTCTGTTCTTCACGTTCCCCAAGCACTTTTGCCAATCCCCAGTCCATCACGAGCACCTCCCCGTATTCACCCACCATGATGTTCTCTGGCTTCAGATCCCGATGAAGGATGCCTTTGCTGTGAGCGAACATCATCGCATCACAAACTTTGCGGAAAATGGTCAGTAAGGTGGCGCGGGGGTATTCTTTGGTGGCAGTGGCGTCACCATCACGGATCAGGTTCAACACCGCCTGCAGCGTGCGGCCTTTCACCAACTTCATCGAATAGAACGGACGCCCCTGCGCATCCACGCCAATGTTGTGGATGGGAACGATGTTTGGGTGAGCAAGCTGTGCCAGCACCTTGGCTTCCTTCGAAAAGCGGGGATCCTCGCCATCTTCGCTGATGCTGCTCACCTTCACCGCCACCTGCCGCTCCAGTTGGGGATCTTCACCAAAATAGATCTGACCCATGCCGCCTCTGGCGATTTCTTTGACCAACGTGTACTCGCCGGTGAGTGGCGCTTTATTTGCAGGGGTTGACTGGGGCGAAGAGGTAGCGGTGGAACCAGCCTTCTGAACATTCGACCGTGTTGGTGTCCTCTGCGGAATGGTCACTTCCATGCTGGCCTTGCTCTTGGTCACTGCCCGCTGGGGAATGGTGACGTCCAAGGAACTCGGAGTGGGTGACGCAGCTACTGGCTCCACCCTCTTGAGTTCAATCACCAGGGTAACTTCACCCACCTGCACACTTGCCGGATATTCCACCTGTACCCGCTCAGTGATCTGATAGCCGTTGACCAGAGTCCCACCACCCAGATCTTCCACCTGCAACCCAGCTTCACTGATCCACACCCACGCATGGCGCGCCATGACTCCCTCGCCATTGACAGTGAACACGTCCGATGCAGTCTCCGTACCGATCACGAACTGTGATTCACCAGTATCGACCGTACTGATGATCCCAGAGGGGCCGTAAAGGGTGATTGACCAAGTCTGCATCGTTTGCGTTTACCAAAACCTGTTGAATGATGCATCCGCAAAATGCTTGTAAGCTTCTGCTTTACACTTGGATCACGCTTGTCAGCGTTGATGGGTTGCTAGTCCCTCTGGAATAACCTTCTTAACCTACGAAACCTACCTGCTCTTTGAGTTTCGAAGCTTTTGTGGATTTCCCCCCCGCAAACAGCCAGATGAGGTGGCATTCAGGATTTTTTAGCAGGCAGCCGTTGCTTGCCCTGAAGTTGAGGAGGGTGAGCAGGGTATCGGCTACTTCCCATTACTATACCTCCATTTATTTACTCCCCCTTGTTTATGAAGTGGGTTGGAGACTCCTCACACTCCTCACACTCCTCACACTCCTCACACTCCTCACACTCCTCACACTCCTCACACTCCTCACACTCCTCACACTCCTCAACCCTCATTATTTGGGTTCGACCTGACGGCTTACCAGGCAATATCGGGCGTGCGCGTCAATGCCGAGTTTGATGGAGTCGTAGGAGGCGGTTGATTGGGATGGTTTGATGGTTGTCATGGCCTTTAAGATCGCGGGATCTCGCGCCGCTCGACAACCTCATGTCATCTATCACTAATCACATGAAACCCATTCTCACACTCTTCACCGCCCTGCTGCTCGCGCCGGTGGCCGCGCTGCACGGGGCCGAGAAGCCGCCGCAGCCCATCGCCACTCTCATCGAGCAGAACTGCGCCGAGTGCCACGATGCGGAGATGAAGAAGGGCAACCTCGATCTCACGACGCTGACGTTTGATTTGGCGGATCCAAAAGGAATGAACCGCTGGGTGCGGATTCATGACCGCATTGAGAAGGGAGAGATGCCGCCGCAGGCGGATGATCTGCCAAGTGAATCACGGGCTACGCTAGTCGAATTCCTCTCGCGCGAAATAGACGCGGCGGACATGGCCGACGTCAAGGCTCACGGCCGCGGTCCGATTCGTCGCCTGACACGGGGCGAGTATCAAAACAATCTCCGCAAACTACTGCAAATGCCGCACCTTCAAATCGCGGAATCACTGCCGCCTGATCGCGTGAGTCACGGTTTTGATAAAATCACTGATTCACTGGACATGTCCGACGTGCAAGCAGCCGCTTACCTGAAAGCAGCAGAGACCGTTTTGCGTGCGGCCCTTGCTCCCTCTGTGGAGCCTCCGCCGAGCCAGACCTACCGCGCCGATGCGCTCGCCATGATCCGTCCCAACCAGAACTTTTTCGGTGGTCAGCGGGCCTTTTATCACGCTTTGGAAAACAGGCGTCTCGAAAAAGACGAGGCCGGTGAGTTAAGTAAGAATGCGGACCGTCGCCAACAGGTGGAGGCCGTCTTCTTCCGCACTTCGTTCCAAGCCACACGCCACCACGTGAAGGGTTTCGCCGCCAAAACCGCTGGGCGTTACCGGGTGCGTTTCTCGGCTCGCGCGGTCAAAGACCTGGGGGATTATAAGCTGGTCGAAGCGGATGAACCCGCAGGCTGCAATTTGATCGCCAGCGTGGATCGATTTTTGAATCCGGACAATCGCGTGGCCTCGGGCAACTTTACCGTGCGGGCCAAGCGGGAGGTGTTTGAAGCGGTCGTTGATCTTCTCCCGGGTGAAACCGTCGAACTCAATCCGCTCGGACTGCCCATTCCACGCCCGACCACCATCAAAATGCCGCCATTACCCGAGGGTGGTTATCCAGGCATCGCCTATCAATGGGTCGAAATTGAAGGCCCGTTGCGGGACGGCGACTGGCCACCGCCGTCCCACCGTGTGCTGTTCGGCGAGCTGCCGATCCGCGCCGCACCGGAGGGTGGGGACTGGCCGGTGGAGGCTGCGGCTGACAAGCCGGACGAGATCATGCCGGATCTCGTGACCAGGTTTGCGAGACTGTGCAGTCGCGGCGTGATGCCGGCAGAAGATGTGAAAATCTACATCGACCTTGCCCACGCCGAGTTGGCTGCCGGTAAACCGTTCATGGACGCGGTGCTCGCGGCTTACAAAGGCATTCTCTGCTCTGGCCACTTTCTTTACCTGCGCGAGCCGACGCGCGCGGTTGACCAGTTCGCCATCGCTTCTCGGCTCTCCCATTTCCTGACGGACGGCCCACCGGACAAGCTCCTGCGACAGGCGTCGTTCGATCGCACATTGCGGCGGCGCGAAGTGTTGATCGATCACACGCGAAGACTCATCGGGCATGAAGACTTCGAGCAGTTCATCCGACATTTCACCGACTACTGGCTGGACCTTCGCCACCTGCGACGCGACGCACCCGACGAACGGCTCTATCCGGAGTATCGCCTGCACGATTATCTCCATGATTCCATGGCGGACGAAACCCGCGCTTATGTGCGTCATTTGCTTCGAAATAACCGTCCTGTCGGTGAGATTGTGGCGAGTGATTACATCTTTGCCAATGACCTGCTCGCGCGCCAATACGGCCTGCCACCCGTTGCTGACGCGGACGTGCGTCTCGTCCGCCTGCCGTCCGGCAGCCCCTACGGTGGCCTCATGACCCAGGGGGCCGTGCTCAAGGTCACTTCCAACGGCACCACCACGTCTCCCATTCTGCGTGGCGTTTGGGTGTTGGAGACTCTGGTCGGCCATGAAGTCCCGCCGCCTCCGCCCACCGTGCCCGGTATCGAACCCGATGTGCGCGGTGCCAGCACGGTCCGCGAGATCATAGCCAGACACAAGGAGTCCAGATCCTGCGCATCATGCCATCGAAAGTTTGACCACTACGGTCTCGCGTTGGAAAACTTCGACATCATGGGGGCCTGGCGCGACCGTTATCGCGGTCTGGAGGAAGGCGAAGTCGTAAAGGGCATCGATCGCACCGGCAACTCTTTCCGCTACACCCTTGCCCGCTCCGTTGATGCCAGCGGCGAGCTGGAAGACGGTCGCACCTTTCGTGATGTGCGTGAGTTGAAGGCCATCCTGCTGGAAGACCCACGGCAGCTCGCGCGCAATTTCGTTCATCAACTGCTCGCCTACGCCACCGGCGTGCCCGTTCGTTTCTCGGATCGGCGCGAGATCGAAGTCATCCTCGATTCCTGCGCTCCGGATGGCTACTTGTGCCGCGACTTGCTGGAGGAACTGGTCTGCAGCCGCCTCTTTCTCGGTGAACTCGGTCTGCAAGCTCAACCATGACTTTCGTCTTAAAAACTCTTACTTGAATCCGAATAGAACATGAAAAACATCCACATCTCCACTTGGAAGCCGCTGAGCCGCCGCGCGATGCTGAAAGGTCTGGGCGTCTCACTATCCCTGCCTGCACTGGAGGCTATGTCGCCGGTGTTCGGTGCCACCGCACCTGTCTCGCCGAAGCGTATGTTGTTGGTCTGTTATAACCTCGGCTTTATCCCTGAAGCATTCTTTCCGACGGAAGTTGGGAAAGATTACAGGCCTTCGCCTTACCTGGAAGCGCTGCAACCTTGGCGAGATCAGTTCACCGTGTTTAGCGGCCTTTCCCATCCCGGTGTTGGCGGAGGGCATCCCACCGACAACTGCTTCTTGTCCGGCGCGCGCGGCCCGGGATCCAGCGGTTTCAAGAACAGTATCTCCCTGGATCTTTACGCTGCCGAGTTGTTGGGGCGGCCTACCCGCTTTCCGAATCTATCTCTCGGCGTCAATGTCGACCCTGCGCAACGCAGCCTGACCTGGACACGCAGCGGTGCCATGATACCAGCCTCCCAGCAACCGTCCGAGATCTATCGCAATCTTGTCCTGACAGGCTCGGAAGCCGAGATGAAGCGCCAGATTGAGAAACTCCGGCAGGATGGCAGCGTGCTGGATGCAGTCAACGAGCAACTCAAACGCTTTGGCTCGCGTCTGAGCCAGTCGGATCAGGATCGGCTCGACCTCTACACCACCTCCATCCGCGAGGTAGAGAAGCGACTCGTGGCCGATGAAGAATGGGAACGCAAAGGCAAACCGGCAACGTCCGCGCCCATGCCCCCCGAGATCAACCTTGGGGCGCGGCAGAAAATGTTCAACCACACGGACCTGATGTTTGACATGATTCGACTCGCCTTTGAAACCGACAGCACCCGTATCGTGTCGCTCATGATCGATGAGTTTAACACTCCGGCTCTGGAACTCGAGAAGGAGTCAACCGACACAGGTTTCCACAACATCACTCACCACGGCCAGGCCGAAGCCAAGCTCAACCAATGGAGCAAGATCGACAGCGCCAAAATGCAACAGCTAGCGAGACTGTTCGAAACCTTCTCCAGGACCTCGGTCGGTAGCGGTTCCCTGCTCGATAACACGATGATCCTTTGCGGTAGCAACCTGGGAGACGCCAATACACACGACAACACCAACCTCCCCATCCTCCTCGCCGGTGGTGGGCTCCAACACGGCCAGCACCTCGGCTTCAAACGCGACAACAACAAACCGCTCTGCAACCTCTTCGTCACCATGCTGCAGAATATGGGCATCGAGACCGACGCCTTTGGAAGCAGTGCCGGAACCTTGAACGAACTAAAAGCATGAAAACCACCTTCACCCTCTTCACCGCCCTTCTGCTCGCGCCGCTGGCCGTGCTACACGCCGCGCCCTCCACGGAAGCCCGCGTCGTCATCGCCAGCGAGGCCGGCGCCAAACTCGACAGCGATATCGCCAAGGGCGGTGGCACGGACGACACCGCGCTCATCCAAGGCATCCTCGACCGTGCGCCGAAGCTCGGCTCGCTCAAGCTCGTTGTGGACGGCGCGATCCTTGTCACGGGACTTTAGCGCGCCCCGCGACGATACCGCGCGCGCGAGCTGCGGAAACGGAGCGAAAAGCGATTTCTTATCACTAGATTTCCCCACTGGGGTGCCGAGCGATGTGAGTGCCATAGAGCAATTTTTTCGGAGTCAGCACAGCAGCGTCATTTTGATGCGCTCAAGGATCAGCAGATCCTGATGGACATGAAGCGAAACCAAAATCTCTCAAAAAATTTATCGCTCCGCGAAAATCCCCCCACCGCCCCCTCGTTCTCCGCCGGAGTCCCTCCGGCTTCGCCTCGGGTGCCTCACACCTAAGCGCTCCGCGCTTCAGCTCTAGGGAACTGAACTGAGGGCCACCCGGAAGCCGTTGCTGTAGTCGCGGTACTCCGGATAGCGGTCGTGGCGGTAGGCAACCGAGCAGTTCCCCGCGTAGTGGCCCCAGTCCCCGCCCCGGAACACCCGTTTTCCAGTTTTCTCATTCAACCCATCCCACATCCATTCACCCACATTTCCTCCGAGATCATAAAAACCGAGCAAGCTAGCTTTGAAGCTGCAAACAGGAGCTGTTCCTTTGATACCGTCAACTCCAACCTTATCTG
>CAMDSZ010000162.1 GCA_945906945.1 Akkermansia muciniphila | reverse complement strand
GTTGATCGCATTCTGCAGCGAGTCGGAGCCATCGTCCCATGGCATGAGCGCAGTGGGTAAACCAAAAGGATCAGACAATCCATTGCGCATCACATGCCAGTAAGCGGCGCCGAAACGCAAATGCTCAGCCATGCTCTTGTCACCGACCTTCTCGGACGCGTTGTAATGCCGGAAGGCTAGCGGATTGTCGGTAGAAGGACCTTCGAAACGAACCACGGGAATTTCAGGAAAATGACTCATGAGAATTTTAGGGTTGGGTAGGGAATTTGAATAAGCCTGCGTTGGACGCGCCACCGCAGGGAGCACGACTTCTCTAAAGGAACCCCTCCGGCTTGCACATTGCTGGGTTATATGACAGTAATACCAGAGTGCGCACACGCCCCTCCATGGCAGACATCGCTGAATCTTCCGGTGTCTCAAAGAACACCGTAAGCCTTGCCCTCCGGGGCAGCTCTAGGGTGTCCGTTCAAACCCGGGCCCTGGTCGAGCGATGTGCTGCAACGCTCGGCTACAAGCGAAATGCGGCGATTGGGTGTCTCATGGCCGAGATGCGGCGCACAGGTTCAGCGCGTTTTGAAGCAACGCTCGCTCTGTTGAACGCAAACAAAGACAAGCACGCTTTCAGGAATCATCCCACGCTCCCTGTCTACGTCGCCGGGGCGCGACGCCGTGCGGAAATGCTCGGGTACGCGTTGGATGAATTTTGGCTGCACGATCCGGAAATTAGCGGGGAACGCCTCGCCTCGATCCTGCGTGCCCGCGGCATACGGGGCGCAGTGGTCATCGGCCTTCTTCAAACCAACCAACTCCCAAGACGGATGAGCTGCGTGTGGGAAGAATTTCCCTCAGTCGTCACGGGAGTTCGCACACGAGATCCTGAGCTCTCTTTTGCTGGCGCCGACCAGTACGGCCTCGCACTGCGGGCATATGAAAAGGCGTGGTCGCTCGGTTACAGAAGACCGGCCCTTGTGCTAGACCCAGTCATCGACGCACTGATTGACGGGCGCTTCACAGCAGGATTCTTGATTGGCCAGCAGACATTCCGGCCGCGTGGTCCGAGACTTCGGCCATTCACGCAGATAGAACAGGCAAGGCAAGACCTCGAATGTTTTCGATCATGGCTTGATCAATACAAGCCCGATGTTCTGTTTACCCTCTACCACGAGGTGGAGGAATGGCTCAAATCTTGCGGCTATAGGACACCAAAAGACATCGGCCTGATCCAATACGAATGGCGCTCTCAACGGCCGCACTGGGCCGGCATGGATCAACGAAACGATCTCGTAGGCGAGGCGGCCGTGGATCTGCTGGTATCAATGATCCACAACGGGCTGAGCGGCGTCCCAAAACAGCCCATCGCAACGCAGGTCACAAGCCAGTGGGTTGCTGGAAAAACGATACGTGGGGGTGCCAACAACCTCCGTTCTCAGGAGGCATCACCTGCTTGTTAGTCGCGCAGTTCATGCGCCTTGGGATCATTCAGCGCTCTCCTTGCGCGCTCTTTATCCAAAGCATTCTCCCAACTCGCAACCACAACAACCGCCACTCCGTTGCCGATCAAATTTGTGATCGCGCGCGCTTCCGACATAAAGCGGTCTATCCCCAGCAAGAGAGTCAACCCAGAGACAGGAACCGTACCCAGCGCCGAAAGAGTGGCGGATAACGTGACAAAGCCGCCGCCAGTCACTGCGGCGGCACCCTTGGATGTCAGTAGCAAAACTCCCAAAAGACCAAGCTGCTGCACGAAACTAAGCGGGGTGTCAGTCGCCTGCGCCACAAACACCGCTGCCATGGTGAGATAAATCGAGGTGCCGTCGAGATTGAATGAATACCCAGTCGGCAACACCAGTCCGACCAGCGATTTCTCGCAGCCCATACGTTCCATCTTCAGAAGCATCCGCGGCAGCGCCGACTCAGAAGAGGATGTCCCGAGAACCAACAGAATTTCCTCACGAATGTAGCGAAGAAACTTCCAAAGACTCAGCCCTTGAAGGCGCATGACGATTCCCAGCACTACGAAGACAAAGCCGGCGCAGGTGACATAGACACACAGAAGCAGACCAAAAAGCTTCACCACGCTACCCACTCCAAATTTACCGATTGTAAACCCCATCGCACCGAATGCCGCGATCGGCGCGAGGCGCATTAACATCCCGATAGTTCGCATGAACAGATCGCACGCATCCTTCACAAGCTTCACTATCCCCTCGCCTTCCCTTCCCATCATCGAAAGAGCCGTTCCAGTCAGTATCGCAACGAGCAACACCTGTAGAATCTCACCCGAGACGAAGGCGTCCAGGTAGGTCTTCGGTATGATGTTCATTAAAAAATCCGCTGTTGAAAGCTTTTGCGCCACGGCGCTGTATCCCTTGAGCGCCGCAACATCGAGTTGCGAAGGGTCTGCGTGAATACCGAACCCCGGTTTAATCACATTCACCACCACGAGACCGATCACCAGCGCTAACGTGGTGAGTGCCTCGAAGTACAAGAGCGCCTTCAAACCCACCCGACCGACTTTCCGCAAATCGCCAAGCGACCCGATGCCGCTCACTACTGTGGTGAAAATAATCGGCCCGATCATCATCTTGATCAGGCGAATAAACCCGTCCCCCAACGGCATCAAAGCGACGCCAACATCAGGCTTAATCCAGCCCACCAATCCGCCCGCCACGATCGCCACCAAAACCTGTGCATACATGCTCAGGTGCCACCATGGCTTTGGGCGCAAATTCGGTTTGAGTGAATCAACGCGATTCGACAGGGGAGGCATAAAATTAAAACATCGAATCTGGCGCTAATCGGCATCGATCGAGTAGATATTCCCGATTTCTCGCCGTTCACGCTTGGTCGGGCGCCCCGAGCCACGCGGCCGGTATCCCACAAGATCCTCAGGAACGGTTCGGGCCTTTTGCAACTCCTCGGGCGGCGTCAGATCCTCAGCGAACTGGGCCACCAATTTCGCGCCGACCCGGGACTGAGGCAAGCCAACCACGCGGAGCGTGCGCGTCCACACCGCTAAATCTGACACAATGCGGATCGTAATGCATTCTCCGACACGCACACCACGCGCCGGCTTGCACAGCTGAGCGTCGATTTGAACGTTCCCAGATTTGATCGAGTCGACGGAGAGAGAACGTGTCTTAAACGCCCGCACCGCCCACAACCAAACATCGAGTCTCATCGCTTTGTAGTGCCCCTTTGATGATCAACGAAGTCTGCGATGAAAAAGCTCCACTGCAATTCCCATGCTTTGCTGTGCGAGCACCGCATTGTAGCGCGGTCCCTCATCACGGATGAACGCATGCGCGGCATTGAACTCAAGCCATTGATAATTCGCTCCAGATTCCTCCAAAACTTGATGGATCTGCACGCGTCCCTCGAATGGAATGTGCGGATCCTGCCGCCCCCAGATCATTAGCAATTCCCCGTGAATCGCCTTCTCACGCGCCCGCTTTAAGGAATCGTCCGCCTGCCCCAGACCCAAGCCGCGCGGATGCGACTCGAGCTTGTGGATGTCAGTGGCGTAAAAGCTCACTCCGGCGAGAATCTCGGGTTCGAAGCAGCATCGAAAATTCAAATGACCACCTATGCAGATTCCGATGGAGCCGATTTTCCTGCTGCAAAACTCATTCCCGAGAAGAAACCGGATCACCGCACGTGCATCGTCATCGTAGGAGCGCAGGGGCTTGTTCACCTTGCACCAATTCCCTCGATCCGTTCCCTCCGCGTCATAGGCTAGCACTTTACCAAGGGGTTCAAACTCGTGAAAAATCTCAGGAACCGCGACGACGAATCCCTGCGAAGCGAGAAAGGCGGCAGCGCGGCGGATAGGACCGGTCACATGGAAGATTTCGGAAAATAGGATGATCCCCGGAAAACTTCCTTCAGAGGCCGGACGAAACACATGGGTTCGCATTAGACCGCTGGGAGTAGGGAGGTCGGCAAACTCGTTATCAATGATGATCATTGTCGATGGGTAGCTTGGGAACGATTTCATCATGCGCGAAATCCACCCCTGGGCGAGCCTTACTTCTTGTCGCCGCCCCGCTTATCCTCCACCAAAAACACCCCGGGCTGACATCCGCGGGACTTCAGTGGCCGTAACGAGCGAACGGCCTTTTTTACGACCCACCCCGCCCTTTCCAAAGCCTTCCGAGCACCAGCCTCGTCGCAGCCGGCCAGCTCCCGGACGATCTGCACGGCGCGCCCGCGAAGTTTTTGATTCGATGGGTTGAGATCGACCATCAGGTTGCCGATCACTTTCCCGCTTTTGGCGAGAGACAGCGTCGTGAAAATATTCAGCAACAGCTTTGTTGCGGTTCCACATTTCAGGCGAGTAGAGCCAGTGAGCACCTCGGGACCTAAATTTGGGGCGATAATCTTGTCGGGAGAGGCGAAGCCGTGTCCGGTGCCTGTGCGCTTTAGCGCAGGGTTAAAACAGACAAGCACAGTCACAGCGCCGCGCCGTGACGCCTCGGCAAGCGCTCCCCACACAAAGGGCGTGCGGCCGCTGGCAGCAATGCCAACCACCACGTCGCGGCCATTCACCTCACGGTGAGCAACAGAGTTTGCCCCAGCCGCATCGTCATCCTCGGCGCCCTCAACCGCGCTCCAAAGTGCCCGGCGCCCGCCTGCAATGATTCCCTGGACCTGCTCCTGCGCGGCCCGAAAGGTCGGCGGGCACTCGCTTGCATCCAACACCCCGAGCCTACCGCTTGTGCCGGCTCCAACGTAAAACAAGCGCCCCCCCCTCTTGAATGCAGCGAGAATCTTGCGCACCACCCACTGAATTGCAGATCGCTCCTCACGCAACGCCAACGGAACGCCCATCTCCTCGACCAACATCAAATCAACCGCCGCTTTCAGGCTCATGCGGTCCAGGTTCATTGACCGAGGATTTCGTTGCTCGGTCGGAGACTGCTGCAAACACTCGAGTCCCGGCACCCGATCCCCCGGGCTATTCGCCGCGCTAAAACTGTCGCACCCGCCGGTGGCAGCTACCACGCTTGCGCGATGTAAGGGTTTAAAAGGATTAGCGCCCTGAACCTTCTCAAAGCCATCCGCACCACAGGCGGCGCGCTCAATTGCAAGCCGCACCGCTCCCCATGCACTCACGCCATCGACCATCGAGAAGACCGCATGCGGCCAAAGCCGTCGTACGCGCTTTGCGACATCCCGAGCGAAGGAGCGGTTTTTCAACAGCACCCCGCCATTCATCACAAACTGAACCCGCTCCGATCTGCGAACCAGCCGGTGTGCGCACGCATCAGCATCATCCGCCAGTGCCTGCGCCGCCTCTGCCAGAAGTGACTTCGCGAGTTCATCCCGCGCGGCGGCGGATTCAAACACGCAAACCGCGAGGCTCGCGATCTCGGTCTTGTCAGCTTGCATGGACCACGGAATGAGGTCTTCCGGGTCATTGAGCAATAGCGTCCGCAGGATCTTCCCCCCTAACCGCGGCCAGCGTCCGCTATGATCGTACTCGGCCATCACCGCTTTTAGTGCGCGTTGACTGATATCGCACGCGCTTCCTCGATCGCCAACCACGTGGCCGCGTCCGCCAACACGCGCCGTTTGATTTTTCGCGCTCCGCCCAAAGCAGCAACTCCCCGTGCCCGCAAGCACAAGAACCCTCGCGGCAACACCCGCAACCGAAGGGCACGCCGCCAGGGCGGTCTCAAGATCGTTGGTCGCGTAAACATCCACATTAGGCCATACGCGCTGGGCCGCCTGCTGGATCCGCTCTAGATCGGCGTCAGTTCGGGCTCCGGCGAGTCCAATGGACAGCCCGCTGAGTTTGTAATTGGGCAGCTGCTTTGCGAAACCGCGCAACAAGGCTGCGAGCGCGCGGTCAGACAGCAATCGGATGTTTGCAGGACCGCCCTGCAGCTCCATGACCGGATTCTGATCGGCGTCGGCGAGCACCAAAGTCGAACGCGTGGCGCCACCCTCGATGCCCAGAAAATATCTTTTGAAGCCAATTGGCATGTAGAAACCTTAGCGCGGCATTGAGTGACACCAAGTTTTACCGACCCAATCGACCTGCCGCGTTCGCCTACTTACCCTTTAACCGAAACGCAACAATGGCGTCACCCATCCCGGACGGACCGCCAACCCTGCCACCACCGGTCGCAGTAACCACGACATACTGCACACCCCCCGCCTCATACACCGCAGGCGCAGCCGTGCCGGCAAAGGGCAGCTTTGCAGACCACAGCTCCACCCCCGTTTCGGCATCAAACGCGCGCAACTTCTCATCCTCAGTTCCCGCGACAAAAACAAGCCCCCCAGCAGTCACCGTTGCCCCGCCCAGATTCTGCGAACCGGTGAGCGGCACCCCCTGTTTGGTGAGCTCTTTCAACTCGCCGAGAGGAGAGCGCCAAAGCACTTTTCCCGTGTTTAAATCATAACAATTCAACGAACCCCAGGGCGGCTTGATGCCAGGATAACCTTCGTTATCCACCAAAAACTGGAACCCATCAAAGGTGTACTGCCTCCGCCCATCGCCGGAACCATCGGCAACAGGCGCCGCCGCTTTTGGCAAATCCCTGCGAAAAAGAAAATCGAGCAACTCCCTCTTTTCCACTTCATTCAAAACAGTATTAGGCGGCATCAATCCCCTGCCCGTTTGCAACAGGGCAAGGACATCTGAATCACTCAAACGCCCCTTCAGTGCATACAGCGGCGGAGCTGTCCCCGCGCCCCCTCGGTTCGCCCCATGGCAAGCCGCGCATTGCAGCGCATAATGCGCCTCACCTCGAGTCGGAGGCTGTCCCGGATTCCGCGGACGCTCATCGTTTGAAATGACCGTAATTTTAGACACCCAACGGTTTGAGGTCACATACAGGCGCCCTGTGGGCACATCCACCGCCGCCCCAGACCATTCCGCGCCACCTCGCGAGCCCGTGTACAAAGTCGGTTTGCCCTCCTCAAACGGCGCAAAGAAACCGTAGTTTGCCCGTTGTACGATCTTCTCCACAAACGCGCGCGCCTCAGGGGTCCGGTCGGTGATTTGATCCCGGGAAAACTCCATTCGCGAAATGGGCTCGGGCAATTCCGGGTCCGGCTGATAGGCAGAGGTCTGTTCGCCTGGTAGATTGCTCACTGGTGCCCTCCGTAGCCGCCACGGAAAGATGGGCTTGCCGCTCACTCGATCCAGCAACATCAGGTGTCCCGCCTTGGACATTGCAGTCACAGCGTCAATCTTGCGTCCATCCCGAGTAATGGTGACCAAATTCGGAGGGGTGCAGACATCCAAGTCCCAGAGATCATGCCGGACATCCTGAAAATGCCAAAGCCGCTTGCCGGTCAGTGCGTCCAGCGCGAGCAAACAATTACTGAACAAATTATCGCCCAGTCTCCATACGCCCACCATGTCGGGCCTTGGAGCGCCAAGCGATACAAAGGCGATTCCCCGCGCCTCATCGACCGAAAGCCCGCCCCATCCGTTAGCGCCCTGTTGTGGCTTATCCCAAGTCTCACCTCCAATTTCACCCTCCTGCGCAACGGACTTAAAACGCCAGAGTTGGCGCCCGTCCCTCACATCAAATCCGTACACATCGCCGAAAAGACCGCTTGTTACGAACACGTTCTTATAAACCGCGCCGCTCACGGTTGCGCCCGTTGGCAGAAATGCACGACCATTTTCACCGAAGCCTTGAAGCGTTTTGCCGGTCTGCGGATCCAGCGCATAGATCCAGTCACCCGCGCCGATCATGAGACGGGGCGGATGCGCGTTGTCTCCGGGCCAATACATCAACCCGCGGCGCGCGGGTGCATCCTGAAGACGTACCGAACCGTTGATCTCAAAGCTTACGCGCCACCGCTCACTCCCTGAGGCAGCATCCAACGCGACGATCGCACGGCCCGCGGTGGGCGCGTACAGAACGCCGTCGACTACGATTGGAGTGCACTGGATGTTCGCCGCGCCATCTCCAGAGTGGAATGTCCAAGCGGGCTCGAGGGCGGCGACATTCGATCGATTGATCTGCGACAATGAAGAGTAGCGCCGTGCACCCTGATCCCCCTGGGACCGAGTCCAAACTTTAAAAAGCTCGTCCCCGAGTGGAAGGGCAGGAGTCAGTTCATCGGAACTGGCGGCCGGAATGAACTTATATTCGGGCAGCGCTGCGCGTGCAGCGGGATCATCTTGGGCCAAGCAGAGTGTTGAGCAGAAGCCGAGGCTCACCACGCGGTACATTAAATTGGAGACCAAAGCTTTCATGGGGATAAGTGAAAATGCGCCGCGAAACCGAGACCCGCTGACATTGAAAGAGTCTGAGTCGACAATCGGATGCGGGGCAACCGTTTTAAAACTGCGAGGCCTCTCAGTTTAACGCCGGTTTTGAACGCAAGGTTTCAGGCATTGGGTTCGGGATGTGCTACGGAAAAAAGCGCATTTGTTGCGGCTGCACCGCAGAGATAACCGAACACCCCACTTGGATAACCCTTAA
Source organism: Akkermansia muciniphila (assembly GCA_945906945.1). Lineage (GTDB taxonomy): Bacteria > Verrucomicrobiota > Verrucomicrobiia > Chthoniobacterales > Chthoniobacteraceae > Chth-196. The sequence goes on along the minus strand of CAMDSZ010000162.1, from coordinate 841 downwards.
GCTTTCGCTGTTTTATTCGCTAACGTTTACGAGACCCTCGGCCTGCCGCGGGAGTTGGATGTTTGCAATCCGACTTTTTTACTTGAGCAAAAGAAAGCCCGGCGGCACATTCCACCACGTCAGTCCTTCCGAGTGGTCACAAAAGCGCGGTTAGCTCAGCGGTAGAGCATTACCTTGACACGGTAGGGGTCACAGGTTCGAACCCTGTATCGCGCACCACCTTAAAGCCGCTCAAACAGAGCGGCTTATACAGCAGGAAAGCCCGGATTCCGCCCCTCCTCCAAGTGCTCAAAAAGAGCCATTTTTAGCCATTTTTAACCGTTTTTCGGCTTTTTAATGGCAGTAAATGGCAGTGAATTTCCCGCAAAGCCGCCTTCGCCCAGCCAGACTTGAAGGAGCCAGTTTTAGGTTTTTAGCGGCGACGACTTTCCTCACAAGGCCCGGCGTCCCTTTGCAATCAGCCGCACCTCGCGCGCCCCCGCCACTCCACTGCCATTCCAAATGGCAGTGAATCGCCGGGACGGAATCCAACCCATGCGTTCAGATCGGCATGGTCTCCAGACGCCGCCTGCGAATTGGATCACGCCGAGAAACGCGGACGCGTCCGGTCTTTTGCAAACGGGGGCCACGGGCGTGCAACCTCCGGCGGCGTCCGCTTCCAGCTCGAAGAATCCTTTGGCGGTTTTCCATGTCACTTGGTTTATTTTCCATAAAAGCTGCGTGCGCACCCTCGGTGCCGGCTAAAAACTTCAGGCTCGCACAATGCAGAGCCGCTCAGTACCCGGTGCCACCTTCAGGGTATTCGCACCTCCACCTGACCCACCATCCAGCAGCCAATCCA
>CAMDSZ010000161.1 GCA_945906945.1 Akkermansia muciniphila | reverse complement strand
CGGGGTGCTCTTTAACACGGAGCAGGCGGGGCTCGGTCCAAATGTTTTAGTGATTCGAATCCAACCCGACGAGGGCATCTCCCTGCAGATGCACTCGAAGCGGCCCGGAGCGCAGCTTGCGATTGAATCGGTGAAGATGGATTTCCAGTACGGGACCAGCTTCGGCAAACCCAGTCCTGAGGCCTACGAACGACTCCTTCTCGATGCGATGTCTGGAGACGCAACTCTGTTTGCGCGCCGCGACGAGGTCGACCACGCGTGGGCGTTTATTGACGGCATCGAGCATGCGTGGCATGAAGCGCCGAATCCCTCGGCGATGGCAACCTATTCCTCGGGATCATGGGGACCGAAGGAAGCGGACGACTTACTCGCCGCCGATGGAAGGGCTTGGCGCAGACTTTAAGAGACGGAGTCACAGGGCACGCGAGGTTTTTTTGCCTGGCAGAATTTGATAGCAAACTTGGATCCCTCGTTCCCTCGGGCTCAACTTTAAAAACGCGATGGCACTCGACCAGACATTACTCGGCTTCCCAGTGGAACTCTCAAAAATCCAAAGCACTCTCAAAGGTCTTTGGAACACCGAGGGACAGACAAAGGCGCGGGCAAGCCTTTTGAATTTCGCAGTGATGTGCCACGGCACTTCCGCGCTCGAGTCCACAACAAAGCTGATCGAGGAGTTCGTCCGGGAGCACGCGTGCAGGGCGTTTCTGATTGGAGACTGCGAGAAAGCGGATGCCCCGCGGATATCGTCGTGGATTCAGGCCCATTGCCACGTAACCAAGGCGGGGGCGCGACAGATCTGCAGCGAGCAAATCACCATTCTCGCGGAGGGAATTTCCGAGCAGGGAATAGCAAACACCATTCTCGCGAATTTAGATTATGACCTCCCTCTCACGCTTTGGTGGCAAGGTTGCCTGCCAAAGGAGCCCGAGTCGACGCTCTGGAACATCGTTGACCGCCTGATTTTTGACAGTCGCGAGTGGAAAGATGCAGCCCAGCAGTTGCACAGCTTACACGCCATTAAAGCGAAAAATACGCGTCGCCTGGCGCTGGCCGACTTGAATTGGACGCGACTGCTTCCATTCCGCTTGGCAATTGCACAATGCTTCGATGCACCGGAATGCCTTCCCGCATTAGGGAAAATCGACTCTGTGCGTGTGGCACACAACCCTGAAAGCGCCAGTACCGCAAGACTCCTGACGTGTTGGATGGCTGTCCAGTTAGGCTGGACGCCTTCAAACTGGAGCGGCAACCAGATCTGTTTTCATCAGGCGGGGCGCGAAATTCAGGCGGGATTCGAGCCCGTTGCCACGGGATCTGCCTCTGGAATCGCCGAGATCGCGTTGACTGCAGAAGATCTGACGATATCAATCAAGCAATCAGAAGGCGCAAACTTGCTGACGGCAGCGTTAAGAGGGAAATTGATTGAGAGGGAAATGAGTTTCTCCTCTGCTCCCGCACAGCTGGTGGAATTGTTGTCGTGCGAAATGAATCCGAGCGCGAGGCACAAGATTTACCAGCGCGCCCTCGCGCTTTATCAAGCGATGCTCTGAAGGCTGTTGATAGAACACTAAGGAAACCTGCGACACAGCGTTTATGAGCTCACTTCCGGATTCAAACACGCTGCGTGGCGCGAAACTTTTTAATCTGGCCGGACGTTCGGCGGTGATCACAGGCGGATCCAAGGGGCTTGGCTATGCGATGGCAGCGGGGCTCGCGTCGTGCGGTGCAAACGTCCTGCTCGTGAGCCGGAATGAGGCGGAGGCGCGACGGGCTGCTGACAAGATTCAGGCAGACTTCGAATGCCGCGCGCTTGCGCATCAGGCTGACATCACCGATGAGCGCGGGGTTTCCGAGATGGTGGCAGCGGCTGAGGTCGCGTTTGGAAAAGTTGATATTCTGATCAACAGCGCTGGGATCAACATACGCGCTCCGATTTTGGAGATGACTTTGGAACAATTTTCTCAGGTCATGACCACGAACGTGAACGGCACATGGCTTTGCTGCCGCGCAGTCATCGCTGGAATGCGCGAGCGAAAGTGGGGCCGGATCATTAACGTGGCAAGCGCACTATCACTGGTCGGCCTGGCAAACCGCACGCCTTATACCGCGAGCAAAGGCGCCGTCCTGCAGATGACCCGCACCCTTGCGCTCGAATGCGCAGGCGACGGAATCACGGTAAACGCGATATCACCGGGGCCTTTTCTCACGGACATGAACGAGCCCATCGCCAATACCGAGGATGGACAGAAATTTGTAGTTGGCGCCACCGCGCTAAAGCGCTGGGGGCGGTTGGAGGAAATACAGGGAGCAGGTATGTTTCTCGCGAGCGAGGCGTCGAGCTACATGACGGGCGCAAACTTAGTGGTGGACGGCGGCTGGACCGCCCAATGATTATTCCGCGCACTATTCCTGGAGATGTTTCAACGCTTCTAGGATCGCGGGATAAACCAACGGCAGACATTCGCCAATGGCCTTGGGGTTGCCGGGCATATTCACAATGAGCGCCCTACCGCGCGTGCCAGCAGTGGAGCGCGATAGTATTGCGGTCTTTACGAACTCAAAAGAACGCACGCGCATGATCTCCCCAAAGCCCGGGAGCTCTCGCTGAATGACTGCCCGGGTGGCCTCCGGCGTCACATCTCTGGGAGCAGGCCCTGTACCCCCGGTGGTTATGATCAAATCGCACGAATCTTCATCACAAAGCTGCCGCAATGTGCTGACAATCGTCTCAAAATCATCCGGAATAAGGACCCGAATCCATTCCGCTTCCGCACCGCCAAGCGTCGTCCAAACGCGCTCAATCTCGGGCCCGCTCCGGTCTTCGTACACTCCGGAACTAGCCCGGTCACTCAGGGTTACTCTCGCCACTTTCATTGCTTGGTTTTTTCCACGACTCGCAAATCCGAAATGACCATGGTTTTGTCCACAGCCTTGCACATGTCATAGACAGTCAACGCCGCAACGCTTGCACCGACAAGCGCTTCCATCTCCACACCAGTCTTCGCCTCCGTCGCAACGCCACAGACGATTTCGATACCCTCATCAGCTAACGTAATTTCAAGCTTCACCACGCTCAGTGGAATCTGGTGGCAAAGCGGGATCAGACTATCCGTCCTTTTCGCGGCTTGAATACCCGCGATTTTCGCCACCGTCAAAACATCGCCCTTTGGCATGGAAGCAGACCTTAGCGCAGCGAGTGTTGGGGGCAAGCAACGCACCTTGCACGAAGCCGAAGCGAAACGCCGTTGCACAGCCTTTTGCCCGACATCAACCATCTGGGCGCGCCCGGATGAATCGAGGTGCGAGAAATTAGATTGCTGCTGACCGGCTTCCATCAGAGCACCTCCGAAAGCGAATGGTTCATCTCCAAGAGCAAGCACTCAACCGACTCCCCTTCCCCAGACGGACAGGACGCCGACTCCAAGCGTATAAGCGCGTTTGCCCCCAGCATCCCACGCAAATCTCCCGAGCTATTCCAGGGCAACGGTCGAACACGCAGCTGGCCACTCTCAACAAAGACATGGCCGGGACACCAGGTTTCACGCCCGTCCGGCTTCACAGGCAGTCCGCTATGGAGAGAAATCCGCACACACTGCTCAAGAAGCGATGCACACCGTGGGTCGATCAACCCATCGGTGAGCGCGTGCAATGCAAATTGAATAGCCAAATGAAACGTCACGAAATGCGACACTGGATTGCCGGGAATCACGAACGCGACCTGCTTGCCTCTTGTCGCGAATACGAGGGGTTTGCCCGGACGCAAATTCACGCGCTTGAAATGAATTTCAAACCCCAACAACTCAAGGGCCCGGACTCCGAAATCGAAATCACCAACACTCGCGCCGCCGGAAATGAGCAGGATGTTCCAAGGTTGTGCGTTCGCAGCCAGCACGGCGCCAACCAGCGACTCGAGGGAATCGCCCACCCGGCTATGCCTTCCGACCACGGCCCCACACTGCCTCGCTAGGGTGGCCACCAAAATTGAGTTCGAATCGCGGATCTGCCCCGTCTTTGGCACCCCTGCGGGATCCACCAATTCATTGCCGGTAGTGATATGCACGATCACCGGTCTCTGCGAAACAACCGGATACACCACCCCTACCGAGGCAAGCATCGAGACCTCTCCGGCGCCAAGCAGCACACCCGGTTTCAGCAAAACGTCCCCCGCCTGGGCATCTTCCCCACGATGCCTCACCCAGGTAGACTCCGAACGCTTTGTAGGCCGCATCCAGTCGCCTTCCACCGAGGCCTGCTCCTGCGGGATCACCTTTGAAAGCCCTGCTGGCAAGCGTGCTCCCGTGAAGATCCGGACACATTCGCCGCGCCCCACCTTCAACTCCTCACCCTCGCCGGGCTCCACGACCCCGACGATGCGATAGCGATCCGAGGTATCCTGTAGAGCGACCGCGTACCCATCCATCGCGGAACGATCAAACGCAGGCTGGTCTTCCGGCGCCTTGACGGTTTGGTGAAGGCGCCGGCCATGCGCGTCGGAGAGAAAACAGGCGACCGGATCAAGCGGTTCGACCATGTCCAAAATCAACTTTCTGGCTTCAGTGAGGGAGACCATTTCGAAAGCTTAGCGCATTTGAACGCTGCTTCCAGCGTGAAGACCTTGCCGGATACACCATTCCTTGTTTAAACCCACCGATGCACCAGCTCAGAATCCTTGCGTTTGCCCAAGCCCGTTCGTTGTTGGGCCATGCCGAGCAGATTCTTGAAGTGCTACCGACCGATACCCCGCGGGTCATTCTTGAGCGCCTGATCGGAAACGAATCGGAACAAATTTGCGGCTCCTGCAGAGTCGCAATTAATCTAGAATACCGCGCATGGGATGACCCAGTGGGCGAGGCCTCGGAAATAGCAGTCATTCCGCCAGTGAGCGGCGGGTAAATCATATGAGAATCGACATCGCGTTTATCTCGGCACCCATCTGCCGACAACCCTTGCGCAGCGCATCGCTTGAAATTGGAGCGATCGCGGAGTTCGAGGGCATTGTACGCGCCCAAGAAAATGGCGCGCATATCGAGGGTCTTCATTACGAGGCTTACGAGGGCATGGCAAAGAAGGTCATGAGGGCTATCTTCGAGGGACTCGCGAATGAGCATCCCTGCGATGCAGTCGAATTCATACACCGGCTCGGGTGGGTACCAGTTGGGGAGAGCTCCTTGTACATCCGAGTGCAGAGCAAGCACCGTGGCCCAGCGTTTGGATTTTTGCAGGAGTGCATCAACCGGATGAAGAAAGATGCGCCAATCTGGAAGGTGAATCAGAACGAATAGAGTAAGCCTTGGCTGTGACTTCAGACCTAGGCTGTATGCTTTGAAGATGTTCGAGAACCGACCAGAAAAGCGTTTCAATGAAATCAGCTGAACGTACTTTGTTTGGGTGAGAAAGGGTGTTGCGCGGAGGCGGCTTAATATGGAGGCGGCTCAACGCTGCTGTTTTGACCCGTAGCAAGTGGCAAACGTCGTTGAGGCTGATTGCATGATAAAACTGATCAACGAACATAGCCTGGCTGTGGCTCCCAAAACGCTGAAGGTGAGCGCTTTTTGACACCATCTCCGTTTTCTCGGCTGCTCGGTTAAGAATACCTCGCGCTATGTAGTTGAGAAGTTGCTTTAGAACGCTAGTCTTGAGATAGGCGGCTTTTTTAGCGCATGTCCCTATTGAGTAGTAGAGAACCTTTTTCCAGCCCACCGTTTTTCACCTTACCGCATCGTTTTCATGGGATGGCTTTGAAACGATTTCCATTCGTTTGTGCGCGCCGAACTGAAAGAGTACGAGCCGCATCTTCACAAAGTACTCGAGAAAATTTGGGGACCTGCGCGGTGAATCCCGCAAACTCAGAGGATGCGCCGTTTCGACTCCAGCGGGCTACAAGAAACGCGCTTTGCCGGTGGCCTTCTTTGACATAACCTTCCGGCCCGCGTTTACCGCAGGACTCTTTACCTCAACCCTCGATTTCTATCTCCCTATGGCCGAAGAACGCAAAACACTCGAACAACGCCACCAAATGAGCGACTTGGAGCGGCTCCGCCACTCCGCCGCGCATGTGCTCGCAACGGCCATTCTTAAAATCTGGCCCGAGGCGCAGTTTGCCGCAGGCCCTCCCGTGGACACCGGCTTCTACTACGATCTCGAACTGTCGCACCGCATCACCCCGGAGGATTTTACGCGGATAGAGGAAGAAATGCGCAAGGAAACCAAGGCGAATAACGTCTTCGAGCGACAGGTCGTTTCGCGTTACGAGGCCCTTGAGCTCGCTACCAGGGGACGTATCGGCGCGCTCGCCGAACGCGCCACCCCGAGTAAGTTCAAGTTGGACATCATCTCCGGCATTCCAGAGCACGAGGAAATTTCGCTCTATCGCAACGGTGATTTCGTCGACTTGTGCGCGGGCCCGCACGTGATGCGCACCGGGAACATCGGCGCGTTCAAGCTCACCCACGTTGCGAGCGCCTACTACAAGGGCGACGAGCGAAACCCGCAGCTGCAGCGCATCTATGGCACTGCGTTTAAAAACAAGACCGAGCTTGAGGCGTATTTCACAATGCAAGAGGAAGCGCGCAAACGCGACCATCGCAAGCTCGGCCGTGAGATGGAACTGTTCACATTTGACGAGGACGTCGGACCGGGTCTTCCGCTTTGGCTGCCCAACGGAACGGTGCTCATCGAGGAACTCGAGCGGCTTGCAAAGGAGACCGAATTCGCAGCCGGCTACCAGCGGGTGCGCACACCCCATCTCGCGCGCGAAAACATGTATCTCACCAGCGGCCATCTTCCGTACTACGCGGAGAGCATGTTCCCACCGATGGAGCTAGCTGAGAAGGATGCGGACGGCCAGATAACCGTTTCCGACAAATACTATCTCAAGGCGATGAACTGCCCGCATCACCATAAGATTTATAAGGCTGTTCCGCACAGCTACCGGGACCTGCCTCTGCGTCTGGCGGAGTACGGCACTTGCTACCGGTACGAGCAGTCCGGCGAGTTGCTCGGCTTGCACCGCGTGCGTTCCATGCAGATGAACGACGCGCACATTTACTGCACGCCGGAACAGTTCGAGGCCGAGTTCATGGCGGTGAATGAAATGTACCTGAACTACTTCAAGATTTTTGGACTCGGCGATTATCTGATGCGTTTTTCAACTCATGACCCTGCGAGGCTAGGGGAAAAGTTCGTGAACGAGCCCGAGCTTTGGAAACAAACTGAAGAGATGGTCAGAGACGTTTTGGTGAAGTCTGGGATCAAATACGTGGAAGTACCAAACGAGGCAGCGTTTTACGGGCCCAAGATTGATGTGCAGGTTTGGAGCGCCATCGGACGAGAGTTTACCATCGCCACCAATCAGGTCGACTTCGCTGTGCCTTCGCGCTTTGGCTTGGTTTACAAGGATCGCGACAACACGGAAAAGACACCGCTTTGCATCCACCGAGCACCGCTCGGGACACATGAGCGATTCATCGGTTTCCTCATCGAGCATTACGCGGGTAACTTCCCATTGTGGCTTGCACCTGAACAGGTGCGCATTTTGCCGATCGGCGCGGAGGATGAACTCGTGGCCGCCGCGCGAGAGTTGGAAAATGAACTGCGTGCACTCGGCATTCGTGTCACAAGTGATGTGAGCACTGACAAGATCAACGGCAAAGTCCTGCGCGCCGAAGAGAGCAAGGTTCACACGATGCTGGTTGTGGGCAAACGCGATTTGGAGGCAGGCTGCGTCAGCGTACGGCTGCATGGTAAGGGCAACCTTGGCGCGCGTCCACGCGCGGAGGTGATTACCGATCTCGCAGCTTCGGTCCGTGAGCGCCGCGCAAACTGAGGAATGTCAGCAAATAGTGGTTTTTCACAAACGCTAAGCTTTCTATGTTTAGACAGGTTGATGTTTTCGCGATTTGAAGCGTCATCGTCAGCCTGAAAACTCACTTTCAGCCAAACAATCACTGGAATCGGCGCTACGCGGGCAAGCTTGTTCTCCCTAACTTTTGGTACGCCTGAAGGGCTCCAAATGACAGCACTCCACTTAAGCGGTTTGCAATAAATTGAGCGTCGGCCGTTTCCATTTCGTTCGCGCCACTCACCATAAATTGTTAACCAATACAGCCCATGCTGCAGCGGTCCGCCGGTTCTCGTACCGTTTTGCTCTGGGGGCAGTGGGGTTGGGGCGGTTTCAATTCACGCAGGCTTCGGCCGAGCCGGTTGATTACAAATCTAGCGGCGCTGTTTTACAACTGGTGGAATTTGTATGTAAGATTTTTTGATGAGGAGCGGCATCGGGAGGCAATTCGCAGCCGGCCGATTTTGATGCAAGTAGTGGGGTGTCAAGTGCAGAGCGGAGGGCAACGCGCCCCCAGAAAGTTTTCCAAAGCGGAAAACTTATGCGCCCACTCTCCAGACGCTTTTTCCGGCCACAATTGTGCGGACTGCGCGTCCCTTCAATTCCCAACCGTGAAAAGAGTTGTTGCGGCTTAAGGAGAAACTTTGATCGCGATCCACCGTCCACTCCAAGGCAGGATCAATGACTGTGATATCACCAGCCTGCCCCACGCTGAGAGTGCCGGCATCCAGCCCCAACAGACGTGCTGGATTGAGCGTGTACAATTCGATGAGCCGGTACAGATCGATCACCTTTCGTTTGTGAACAAGGATGTCGATGAAGAGACCGAGCTCCGTTTCCAATCCAAGGATTCCGAAGGGCGCCTGGTCAAATTCCACTTCCTTTTCAAAGGCGCAATGGGGCGCGTGGTCGCTCGCTAGAATGGTGATTGTGCCATCCGCGATTCCCTCGAGAAGCGCTTCGACATGCTCCTCGCTGCGCAACGGCGGATTCATTTTGTAAACCGTGTTGTATCCCTGCAGGGCGGCGTCCGTGAGCGCGATGTGATGCGGGCAAACCTCGCCGCTTAAAGGCACCCCGCGCGAACGGGCCTCCCGCAAAATACGCACGCTTCCTGCGGCGCTCAGATGCTGGCAATGGATCGGTGTTCCCGTAAGCTCCGCAAGTGTGGCGTTCCGCTGCACGATCAACTCCTCGCCGGCCGCCGGCCAACCCGGCAAGCCAAGCACTGTGCTCCAATATCCTTCGTGCATAACACCCTTACCGACCAAGTGGTAGTCCTGGCAGTGGTCCATCACCACCAAGCCGAACATGCGCGCGTATTCGAGTGCACGGCGCATCAACTCGTGATTTTGAATGCACCGTCCGTCATCGGTGATTGCCACAACTCCGGCTTTTTTGAGGGCGCCGATCGGGGCGAGTTCTTCACCGGAAATTCCCTTCGTGATTGCACCTGTTG
>CAMDSZ010000160.1 GCA_945906945.1 Akkermansia muciniphila | reverse complement strand
TAATCGCCGTCCCTGCTGCCGGAAAACTCGCATCAATCATCGGATCAGATGGCAGCGGCGCGACGCTCACCGGAACTATTAGTTTCGCAGCACCGAAAGTAGTCACGCAAACTGTGAAAGTTACGCCGGTTGAATAGCAAAATGGACGTTATCTCGAAACTGTTATCGCTCGGTACGTTCTCAAAGTAGGTTTCAGATTCTTTTGCTAATTGAAAATAAGACGGCAAAGAAACCCGACAGTTTCTTCGCTGTGTTTGGCAGGGTCTGCACTCGGTTTAAACTCAGCTTTCACGGCGCTCCTGGGCACATCAAAGATCTTTGCAAAGAGAACGATCTGGACAGCTGTCAAGAGCACGCGACTTGTTTGCAAGGCACCCTCACGAAATTTGCCCCTCTCTTTTGCCCCTCATACCACCTCCCTACGGGCGCACCTCTCTAGCCAAGATTGGTCTCCATTCACCCCTCTGATTTAACCGATCAATAGATGCAGAGGACTACGTCGCAGATAGTAAAACCACGAAAGCCCTAATCGTCGACAAATCACTTGCCTCGCTCACCGTAAACAAAAGCTTTCAGGATAATTAAGCGAAGCTCGGGGAGAAGCGAAGCTTGGGGAGTCGCGATTATTTTCCCGCTTTGCCGCATAAAACAAAGCTGCCGGACCTCTTTCGAAGTCCGGCAGCTTTTTATTCAGTCAACGTCTGTGACGCGGCTTAGTAGTCCATTCCGCCGCCGTGTCCGTGATGCGGATCACCGGCTGGAGCAGACTTCTTCTCGGGCAACTCGGTCACCACAGCTTCTGTAGTGAGGAGCAAACCGGAGATCGAAGCTGCGTGCTGGAGCGCGCTGCGGGTCACCTTGGTCGGGTCGACGACGCCGGCCTTCACGAGGTCGATCCATTCGCCGGTGGCGATGTTCAAACCTTCGTTGCCCTTGCGACGCTTTGCTTCGGAAACGATGAGCGCACCTTCCAAACCAGCATTGTCTGCCAGCTGGCGAAGAGGAGCCTCGATCGCGCGGCTTACGATGCCTGCGCCGATCTTCTCGTCTCCTTCGAGGTGGAGCTTCTCAAGCACGCGCTGTGCACGGATCAAAGCGACACCGCCCCCGGGGACGATACCTTCTTCGACCGCTGCACGCGTTGCGTGCAATGCGTCTTCCACGCGAGCCTTCTTTTCCTTCATCTCGGTTTCGGTTGCAGCACCTACGTTGATCACTGCAACACCGCCTGCGAGCTTGGCGAGGCGCTCCTGGAGCTTCTCGCGGTCGTAATCGGAGGTAGTTTCAGCAATCTGACGGCGGATCTGCGCTACGCGTCCCTGGATGTCGGCCTGCTTGCCGGATCCTTCAACGATCGTGGTGTTTTCCTTGTCGATGGTGATGCGTTTGCAACGGCCAAGATCATCGAGGCCGAGGCTTTCGAGCTTGATACCGAGGTCTTCGGTGATCAGACGGCCGCCGGTGAGGACTGCGATGTCTTCGAGCATTGCCTTGCGGCGGTCGCCGAATCCTGGAGCCTTCACTGCAGCAATCTGGAGAGTGCCACGAAGCTTGTTCACCACGAGGGTCGCGAGGGCTTCGCCTTCGACGTCTTCGGAGATGATCAAAAGGGGCTTGCCAGTCTTTGCAACCTTCTCCAACACGGGGAGAATGTCCTTGAGGCTGGAGATCTTCTTTTCGTGAAGGAGGATGTAGGGCGAATCAAGGATCGCTTCCATGCTCTCGGAGTTGGTCACGAAGTAGGGAGAGATATAGCCCTTGTCGAACTGCATCCCTTCGACGACGTCGAGGGTGGTTTCGATGGATTTTGCCTCTTCAACCGTGATGGTTCCGTCCTTGCCGACCTTGTCCATTGCATCGGCGATGATGTTGCCGATTGCAGCGTCCCAGTTTGCGGACACCGTTGCGACCTGCGCGATTTCAGTGCGGTCCTTGACCTTCTTGGAAATCTTGCCGAGTTCGATCACGATAGCTTCCACAGCCTTGTGGATGCCGCGCTGGAGGGAGGTTGGGTTTGCGCCCGCGGTCACGTTCTTGAGACCTTCGCGGTAGATTGCTTCGGCGAGAACGGTCGCGGTTGTGGTTCCGTCTCCAGCCATGTCGCTGGTTTTGGATGCCACTTCGCGAACGAGCTGTGCGCCCATGTTTTCATAGGGATCTTCCAACTCAATTTCCTTGGCGACGGTGACGCCGTCCTTGGTGATGGTTGGTGATCCGAATTTTTTATCGAGAATCACATTACGTCCCGACGGCCCGAGGGTCGCCTTGACGGTTTTTGCGAGTTTTTCGATGCCGCGCAACAGCGCGTGCCGTGCGGCTTCGTCGAACAGGAGTTGTTTAGCTGCCATGTTGTTTAATTATTGGTATTGGGGTTGTAGTGAGAGTGGGTCCGGCCTTAGCCAATGATTCCCAGGATATCGTCTTCGCGCATGATGAGGTGTGCAACCCCGTCAAGCTTCACTTCGGTTCCGCCGTATTTGGAAATGAGGACCTTGTCCCCCTTCTTCACAACGAAGTCGATGTGCTTGCCGTTTTCGTCACGCTTGCCAGTGCCGACGGCAACGACTTCGCCTTCCTGCGGCTTCTCTTTTGCGGTGTCAGGAATGATGATCCCGCCTTTTTTCACTTCTGTTTCCTCGATCGGTTTTACAAGAACCCGATCACCGAGGGGTCGAATTTTGACTGCCATGGTGGTATTTCTGGTTGTTCTGTTGGTTTTGGTTTTCAGGTTTACGGTGCCTCCGCGAATCCCGAGCTCTCGCTCGAACCCCGCATTGTGCGCTGTAAATTTTCTGGAAAAACTGTTTCCCCCGAAATTTGTGTTGGTTGAGTCCTAGGCGTTCTTCTTCTTGTCCTCGTCAACGACTTCGAACTCCGCGTCTACGACGTCGCCCTTGGAATCCTTCTTCGCAGTGGGTCCAGCGGCCGCGCCATCCTCCCCGCCTCCCTCCGCTGTGGCTCCTGCGTTCTTGTAGAGATCTTCGCTGATTCCCTGGAACTGGTTCTGCAAATCCGTGTAGGCAGTTTTGATCGCCTCCACGTCGCTTCCCTTGAGTGTTTCGCGCACTTTTTCCACGGCTTTTTCAACGTCGCCTTTTTTGTCTGCCGGAATCTTGTCCCCAAGATCCTTGAGCTGCTTTTCGCACTGGTAAGCCAAGTTGTCAGCGTTGTTCCTGACCTCGGCGTTTTCACGAGCCTTGCGATCCTCCTCCGCATGCGCCTCGCCTTCGCGTTGCATGCGATCAACTTCGTCCTTGCTCAGGCCACTTGATCCGGTGATTGAAATCTTCTGCTCCTTGCCGCTCCCAAGATCCTTCGCGGACACGTTGAGGATCCCGTTCACGTCGATGTCGAACGTCACCTCGATCTGCGGAACTCCGCGAGGGGCTGGTGGAATGCCATCCAGCTTGAATGTACCCAGCTGTTTATTGTCGCGTGACATCGAGCGTTCGCCCTGGATCACCACAATTTCAACGCCAGGCTGGTTATCACTGTAGGTCGAAAAGATCTGCGCCTTGCGGGTCGGGATTGTCGTATTGCGCGGGATCATTGGAGTCGCAACACCGCCTGCGGTTTCAATCGCCAGTGTGAGCGGCGTCACGTCGAGCAGAAGGACGTCTTTGACGTCACCACGAAGGACTCCGCCCTGGATCGCAGCACCGATAGCGACGACTTCGTCGGGATTCACGCCCTTGTGCGGCTCTTTGCCGATGATCTGGCGCGCGGTTTCAACCACGCGCGGCATCCTCGTCATGCCGCCGACAAGCACGAGTTCATCGACGTCTTTTTCGGAGAGCTTTGCATCCGCAAGACAGGCGCGGACCGGATTCATCGTACGCTCGAAAAGGTCGTCGGTTAATTGCTCGAGCTTCGAGCGACTGAGCGATTTCGCGATATGCTTGGGGCCGGTTTGATCGGCAGTGATGAACGGAAGATTGATCTCATACTGCTGCGAAGAGGAGAGTGCGATCTTAGCCTTCTCCGCCTCTTCCTTAACACGCTGCACCGCGTCAGGCTGCTTTGTGAGGTCGATGCCGGACTCTTTCTTGAATTCGTCAAAAATCCAGTCCATCAGGCGATGGTCCCAATCGTCACCACCCAAATGAGTATCGCCGTTGGTGGCCTTCACCTCGAAAACCCCGTCGCCAATTTCAAGCACGGAAATGTCGAATGTTCCGCCGCCCAGATCGTACACCGCGATTTCCTCGTCCTTCTTCTTATCCAAACCGTACGCGAGCGATGCTGCCGTTGGCTCGTTAATAATGCGCAGCACTTCGAGTCCCGCAATCTTGCCGGCATCCTTCGTGGCGTTGCGCTGTGAATCGTTGAAGTAGGCAGGGACGGTGATGACAGCCTGTGTGATTTTCTCACCCAGCTTAGCCTCGGCGTCCGCCTTGAGCTTTGCGAGAATCATGGCGCTGATTTCCGGGGGCGAATAGGTTTTGGTCTCGCCTCCGACAGTCACCTGAATGTGTGCGTCTCCGTTGGCGGCCTTCACCACCTTGTAAGGCACCCGGTGCAACTCCTCGCGCACTTCTTCAAACTTGCGCCCCATGAAGCGCTTGACTGAGAAAATTGTGTTTTGCGGGTTGGTGATCGCCTGCCGCTTTGCAGCCTGCCCCACCAAACGTTCACCCGATTTAGCGAACGCCACGACCGAAGGCGTCGTCCGCGCTCCCTCACTGTTTTCGAGCACTACGGGTTCGCCTCCCTCCATAACGGACATGCAGGAGTTTGTGGTACCAAGGTCGACGCCTAGAATCTTAGCCATAATTCAAAGAGGTTTGTTTAACTGACGAGCCACCCTTCAGCAAAGGCCGGGCCACAGCACAAAAATCTAATTAAACATCTGAAAGGTAGCGCTTTAAACAAGCTATCGAAAAACCGCCAACTGAGACACACCCGGTTTTATGGCGCACATTGACCGGAGCCCTGGGCCAAAAGTGCGACAGCATGACGCTACGCGTGACTGCACCCAAAACCGAACTGGATTTCCAGCGCGCCCGTCGTACGGTCTTCAGCCCGTGGAAATTCATGTCCTTACGAGCTCCTGGAAGGAGCACCGCCTTCTGGATTCCGGCGACGGCCTCAAATTAGAGGAGTTCGCCGGCGTCCGCATCATTCGGAGCGAGCCCAAAGCATGGTGGCATAAGAGCTTGCCACCGCGCGAGTGGGCGGCGGCGGTTGCCACCCACGAGGAGTCAGGACGGGACGGGCGCTGGCGGTTGAGCGGTGCCGCGCCCAAGGAGTGGGAGGCGTGCTTCGAAAAGGTGCGGCTGCACCTGCGCTTCATGGACAATTCCAAGCAGATAGGGGTTTTCCCCGAGCAATCACCCCATTGGGAATGGCTTTCCCGCTCGCTGCCACCGGCGCCCGGGCATTCCAAGCTGCTGAATCTCTTTGGCTACACAGGGGCCGCCTCCCTGGTTGCGGCGAATGCGGGCTGGCTGGTGACTCACGTTGACGCATCCAAACCAGCGATCGCTTGGGGAAAGCGCAACCAGCAGCTCTCAAACATGGCCAATCTGCCGATCCGCTGGATTCTCGAGGACGCCATGACCTTTGTGAAGCGCGAGGCTAAGCGCGGGAACCGTTACGACGCCATCCTGCTTGACCCGCCTGCTTTCGGGCGCGGGCCGAACGGCGAGTTTTGGAAAGTCGAACGCGACCTGATGCCGCTGCTGGAGGCGTGCCGCGAAATTTTAAGCGAACAGGCGTGCCTGCTGTTGCTGACCATTTACACCATCGATGCGTCCTCGATCCTTTGTCATAATCTCCTGAGCGAAATCACACGGGGCCTTGGCGGAGCGATCACAATCGGCGAGCTTGCACTGTGCCAGTCTAAAATGGAGCGTGCTCTTCCCCTCTCGCTCTGGGGAAGGTGGGAGCGACGCTGTTAAAACTGAAGTGCCCCGCATGATTGTACCAGGACTCCAATTGACGATACCAAACACCCGATGAAACTGTATGCGCCTACAACCCGCGTAAGGCGTCGATACAAGCGATCAAAACCAACCCCAGAGCTCCGACATACCCAATGAAACTTGTCTTCGCAGCCACAGGTGCAAGCGGCGCAGTCTATCTGCAGAGGCTGCTTGCGCGCGTTGATTCTGCTGCAAACGAAGTGCATTTGGTTTTCAGCACGTACGCAAAACAAGTGGTGCACGAGGAACTCGGCCAGTTGAAAGTTCCCGACTCAGTCCACCAGCACGGGGACAAGACGATGAACGTCCCTTTCGTGAGCGGATCCGCAAAGTTTGATGCAATGGTGATCGTACCCTGTTCGATGGGAACGCTTGGACGCGTTGCCGCGGGCACAAGCGATTCAACGATATTGCGCGCTGCCGACGTTTTTCTAAAAGAACGTCGCAAGCTGATTCTCGTGCCGCGCGAGATGCCGTGGAATCTCATCCACGCGCGCAACGTGGTCAGCGTGATGGAGGCCGGCGCAACGGTGATTCCGGCGTCGCCTTCCTTCTATGGCGGAGCATCCACCGTAGAAGCGCTGGCCGACACGGTCGTGGATCGGATTCTTGATCAACTCGGGCTGCCCAGCCCGGATGCGTTTCGGTGGAAGGAGAGCCGGGAGTGAAGCTAGACGACTCCCCGTGGTTTGGCTGGGTCGCATCCAGCCTCATGAAGCTCTTGGGCGGCACGCTCAAATGGAAATTGGACGATAGGGCCGGATACCTGACGCGCTCGGTTGACGAGCCCATTCTTGTCGCGGCCTGGCACAACCGGATTTTTGCACTGCCCTTGTGTTACACGTGGATGTGCCACTCTCGACGTCCTCTCACGGTGCTCACGAGTCCGAGTCGCGATGGCGCGCTTCTCGAGGCGCTCGTCGCACGGTTTGGAATCGGCGCAGTCCGCGGTTCGTCCTCGCGCCGCGGTATCACCGCCCTGCGCGAACTTCAGGCGGAGCTCGAAAGACACACGGACGTCATTATCACCCCCGACGGTCCACGCGGGCCCGCTTACAAACTCAGTCCTGGGCTCGTGTTTCTCGCATCGAAAACACGGCTCCCAGTCATGATCGCACATGTTGATTACGAAAAATTCTGGGAGCTTCGCAGCTGGGACAAGTTCCGAATTCCAAAGCCGTTTTCCGGCGTCAAGGTGACCTTTGCGCCGCTCACCCAAGTGGGGGAAATCAACGACGACGCATCCATTGCACGCGAATGCGAGAGGATAGAGGCGATGCTTAACTCGACGATCTAGCGGCGGGTTGCCATGCGCTCCTTGGCGAATGCGACGAACCGTTCAGCCATCGCGCGCATCGAGTAGTCGCGCTGAACTGCATGAAGACCCGCCCGGCCCAGGGCGTCAGCGCGGGCGGGCTCTAGCAAAAGAGCCTCCCATGCCTCGGCGAGAGCCTCTGGGGACGCATCTTCAACCAGTATGCCCCCGCCCGTTTCATTGACGATTTCGGTGAATGCCGCCGTGCGGGGCTGAATCACAGGCACTCCGCAGGCCATCGCCTCGAGTAGGTAAAGACCGAACGCCTCGCCGTACAAAGCCGGGACCGAAAGCAGGCTGAATCCACGCAGGAGTTCGATTTTACGTTCCCGGCTCACGTTGGCTTCAAACTCGGCGCGATGCTCAAGACCAGCCCCGCGCAGTTTGCGCTTTTGCTCCTCCACGCAGGTAGCGTCCGACTCAATCATCGTTCCAACGCAGACCAATCTCGCATCCGGAACGCGGCCCCGACGATGCAGTTCCAAGAAAGCATCGACCACGCTACCAAGGCCCTTGCCGGGCATGAGGCGCGCAAGGTAACCCACGACAGGTCTTGTAGACCGGCGAGGCGAGGCTTCATAACCCTCCAACCCGATCCCGTTTGGAATTACGCGCACGGCGTGCTCCCCAAGACCAAGGCGCGAGGACATCAGTCTTCCGAAAAAGGCGCTTGGCGCGACCGTTCCATCCAGTTCCGAAACGCGCACCCCCATCTCAGTCCAGCATTTGCTTCGCCACGGCTCCGGCAAGCCATCCAGAAAGCTGTCCTCGCCCTGCAGCGAACAAAATACAGGAATCCGCAACTCTTCGCGGATTCGCCGCGCAACACCGACCATCAACGCCGTTGAAAGCCAGATGGCATCAGGTTTCTCAACATCCCGCAACCACTCCACAAGCTTGTCTAACTCGCGACACTGCGCCCCCTCTTCTCCGCACAACATGGAAAGCGTCAGTGCACCGATCTCGGCCCCGCGCGTCATACCGGAAAATCGGCCGAGAAATTTCAATACCCTGGGATGATCCAAAAGCCGGTCCATCCAACGTGGAGCCTGTCGGAACCACGGGAACTGCTGTTGCAGATACACGTTAAGTCCGCCGAAAAACACAGGTGAATCGGGCGACGCAGCCGCCTCGTCCAATGTCAGGGGAAGGTAAAGAGGCAGCAATACCGCGTCATGACCCATGCGACAAAGCTCCTTCGCAAGTGCGTTATCCCGCATGCATACACCGCAGTAGTAGCTCCCAGTTCCGGGTGTTAGAAAAAGCAGTTTCATCACTCGCTTTTTACTGATGCATCAATGCAGTTTTGGTTCGGCAAGTCGCCTCACTCCCTTCGCTTAACTTCTTCCCAAAGCAAATCCAGCACTTCAAGCGACTGGCCTTGCAGGGGCGCGCCTTGCTCCTTTGCAAGCGCCTCCACCGACTGAAAGCGTCGCACAAATTTGCGCGTTGCCCGGCTCAAGGCGACCTCCGGATCCACCTTCAGTTTTCTCGATAAATTCACGGCGGCAAAAAGCAAATCGCCGATCTCCTCCTCCAATCGAGCGCCGCCACCCGCCATCTCCTCGCGCACCTCCAGGAGCTCCTCACTTACCTTCGCCAACACGGGCTCCGCATCACTCCAATCAAATCCGACCGTTGCGGCCTTTTTTTGAATCTTCGCCGCATGCTGCAGCGCTGGCAGGCCATCGCACACTCCGTCAAAAATTGATTGTTCGACCGCGCCTTTCTCCAAGCGCTTGATCTCCTCCCAACGCACCAGAACCGCATCAGAGTTCTCGGCGCTCTCATCGCCAAAAACATGGGGATGTCGGCGCACAAGCTTTTCGGAAATTGACCGCGCCACGCTTTCAAAGTCGAACCGGTCTTGCTCCGCGGCGATCTGCGCATGGAACACGACCTGCAGCAACAAATCGCCGAGTTCCTCGCACAAGTTGGCATCGTCGCCGGAATCGATCGCGGCGACCACCTCATACGCCTCCTCCAACAGGCCGGCCCGGAGGGACGCATGGGTTTGTTCCTTGTCCCATGGGCATCCATCGGGCGAACGCAGTCCTGCGACCACGGCGCGCAGCTGTTCAATTGGCGGCAATTCCTGACTGGGGGGCGACTGGAGGGGCATAGGGCGATTTG